>JBGPBY010000069.1:0-19534 GCA_041481485.1 Terriglobia bacterium | reverse complement strand
GGGGAACATCGACATTCTCGTTGGAACGCAAATGATTGCGAAAGGGCACGACTTTCCCCGCGTGACTCTCGTGGGGGTTTTGGCGGCTGATGCTGCGCTGTCCATGCCCGATTTCCGGGCCGCCGAGCGGACGTTTCAACTCCTGACTCAGGTGGCGGGTCGTTCCGGCAGGGGAGATCGTTCCGGAGAAGTGATTATCCAGAGCTTTTTCCCCGATCACTATACGTTTCAACTGGCATGCTCGCAGCGGTTCGAGGATTTCTATGCGAGGGAATCGCGCTATCGCAAGTCGATGTTTTATCCGCCGTTCACCGCACTGGCCGGAATCCTCGTGACGGATCGGGATAAGGAAAAGGCTTCTGGGACGGCGAGGGAAGTTGCGGAATTTCTCAACGGCGTGCGAGACGATTCCGTGCGCATTCTGGGTCCTGCGCCAGCCCCGTTGGAACGGGTGAAGTCCATGCATCGCTATCAACTGCTGATCAAAGCGGCTTCACGTCCGCCTTTGCATCGCCTTTTGGAGTCGCTTCGTACTCATTTGGATACTGCAAAGATCGGCGCATCGAAGGTGCTCATCGATGTGGACCCGGTTTCGTTGTTGTAATCCGGATTTTGCTCGAGCGGCTTGCCGCGCTCGTACCCACGCCCCGGGCGCATTTGACGAGGTACCATGGGATCATCGGTCCAGCCGCAAAGTGGAGACCGTTGATCGTTCCGGCCCGCTTGGATGAAGCCCCGCCAGTTCCGGCGGATTCTGAAAAACTTGATGCGGCCTGCGAATTAGCCAATTCCGTTGCCGGAAAAGAAGAGAGTCCGCCCGCCGCTTCCCGTCATCCCAGGAATTATGCCTGGGCCGACCTCATCCGGAGAGTTTTCTCCGTGGACGTTTTATCGTGCGGCCGTTGCGGCGGCAAGCTCCGTCTAATCTCGGCGTTTCATCCACCGGAAGCCACGCGGAAGATTCTCGACTGGGTTGGACTGCCCTCCAGACCACCGCCGGTGTCACCGGCACGCTCCGATTCGCAATCCACGCTCGCCTCAGAATGGCTCTGAATCCGTCACATCCAACTGTGAAGCTGGACTCGTGCGCCCTGCAGACCATGCCGCCCGCCAGCGACTCCCTTTATTTCCCCCGTCCCGCCGGGAAATAGCGGCCGTCTCTGGATCGTGCCCCCAATCCTGCCGCCAAATTCCAACGGATTTGGTTTTAGGCGACGCTTCGGCAGCAGAAATACGGGCGAATCTCAACTCTGATTGCGCCGTCCCACCGTTTATACTTCTTATCCATAGCGCACCACAGTTTTTCAGGGTTTTCGGCTTATGATTGCGAACAGAAATCCCTGCCGTTGAAATGGAAGCGTCTTAGAGGGGCGGCTGAGACCGAACCGGTTGAGTTGTCCGTCACCGCGAGTTGCTTCTGAGATCGACTGGGAAAGGAGCATATCCGATGAATATCCAATCACGTTGGCTCATCGTTTGTTTCGCAGTGGGGCTCTCGATTTATCCGGAGCGGCTTTCCGCTCAAATCACGCAATTAGGTTCCAGTGGACAGGTCGGCGATCGTTTCAAGGATGTCCCAGCACTGCCAGTTCCTCGCTACCCCGATGGACGCGTCCGGCTCGACTCTGCGGGCCAGGCTGGAATGTGGTTGCCATACCAAGGTGCGCTGGAGCGGCTGACGAATGCCGACGATGCGGACACGCCGGGCCAGTATCCGGACAGACCCAGGCTGAAGGACGTGCCGTTTCAGCCGTGGGCTCGCGCTCTTCTGACTTACAGACAAGTGAACCAATTCGAGCCGCACACCCGATGCAAGCCTTCGGGTGGGCCGCGTCAGTTCATGACGCCCTATGGCGTTCAATTTGTGGATCTGCCGGAGCTCCACAGGGTTTTCATCTTTGATGAGGGCGGTCCGCACACCTATCGCACGGTCTATATGGACCAGATGCGGCATCCTGACAATCTGGCTTCCAGTCATTACGGACATTCCATTGGCCACTGGGAAGGCGACACGCTGGTGGTTGACACGCGCGGATTTAACGAAGGGTTTTGGCTTGATCGCTCTGGCCTGCCTCACACCGAACAGCTCCACATGATCGAGCGATTTACGCGAACCGATTCCAAAACCATGAAGTATGAAGTAACTATGGAGGATCCCGGCGCCTACACACGCCCATGGACCGGCGGTTTTCTGTTGGGTTTGGACCCGGATCAGGAGCTGTTTGAATACGTCTGTCAGGACAACAATCAAGCATCAGGGCTGATGGTTGGTGCGCAGAACGCAGTGGACCGCACAAGCCTCATCGTACCCTGAGGGGGCTGGCTTGCTTCTACTACCGGGCGGCGTAGGGAGGGGATTTGCTTCTAAACCGTAGGCATTTTTGGCAAAATTCTGAGCGGAGTTCTCCCAATGACTTTCGGCAAGACTGCGTGCCTATTGGTGCTTGTGGGGCTGGCGCAGGCACAGTCGGTCGCGCAGAATCCAGGCACTGCTTCCATTGAAGGCGTCGTCGTCAAGATCGGCACCAACGAACCGATAGCCGACGCCGATCTCGAGCTTTCGCGAATCGAAGGCACCGCACAAGCGCCGCTGAATCCGGGTGCGGCAGAACTGTTTTCAACGATTCTCTTTGGTAATAATCCGCCGTCCCTCGGTGGTGCTGCACCACCAGCGCAAATCGCTCCGGAAATTCAATACGCAAAAACGGGTCCGGACGGTCGATTCTCGTTTGCAAACCTGAAGGAAGGGAGGTATCGCCTCGCGGCGATATTGGTTGGTGGTAACTATTTTCCGGCAGAGTACGGACAGCATGATGTTCGCCAGCGAGGTCTGCCTTTTCCCGTTTCCTCCGGCCAGGCCGTCAAGAACTTGAAGCTTGAGATGGCAACCACCGGCGCCATTACAGGACAGATCGTCGACGAAGATGGCCAGCCTATGGGACACACGACGGTGATGGCACTTTCCGAGCAGTACCAGAAGGGCGAGCCGCGATGGTACATCGAACGCGTCCTGCTCACCGATGAACGCGGCGCTTACCGGCTCTTCTGGTTGGGGCCCGGCAAATACAAAGTCGCGGCAGTTTACGAAAATCCGGAACAGCGTTCGGTGAATATGGGACCGGCGGGTCCGCCTGGACGAGGCGCAGCCCGTTACCGTGCAACGAATCCGGTTCTCATGCGCCAGGTCATGCCTAATGGCGCTGTAATCGAAGAAGCTTATGGTGTCGTCTATTTCGGTGGAGTCATCGATCCACTTCTCGCCAGGTCCATTGACGTGCGGCCTGGAGAAACGTACAACGGTATCGATATTTCGCTGGGAGCGGGTAAAGCGCGCACTCATCATCTTCGCGGCACCGTCATCAGTGCAGCGACGGGCCAACCGGCACCCGGCGCGCAGGTGATGGCGATTCCTCAAAGGTGGAGTCCGAATGCATTGATTCTCACCGGCACGACAAATACTGATGGAGCTTTCGATCTCGCCGGCGCGTTTCCTGAACGATATGTGCTGTCGGCATCTGTCGCTGTCCCGCCAATAAACGCATTGCAGCCTGGAACCACCGCACAGTTGCAGCAGCAATACGGTGGGTCGTCACAAGTCGGCTATCTGCCCATTGAAGTTGCCGGCGCCGATATCGAAAACATTCGAATCGTGGCGAATGGCGGCGTCAACATTCCAGGCCGTGTCGTTATTGAGGGACTCGCTCCATCGGACACTGATGCGGATCTTTCCCGAATGGGCATTGGTGTCGTGCGCGATCCGGACCTCATTGCCATGCCGGGTGGGATGATGCCCCTGCCATCCGTACCGTCAGGCACTCCCGCGCGGCCCATCAATGGCCAGGTCCTGGGAAACGGTGATTTTTACCTCTTCATGTCACAAGGCGATTTTCGACTCAACGTCGGCGGCGTTCCATCGAACATGTATGTCAAATCGGTTCGAATTGGAGGCGACGACATTCAGCGGTCCGGATTACATATTACCGGCGCCGTGCAAAATCCCATCCAGATCATCATTGGAACCGACGGTGGAACCATCAGCGGATCGGTCATCTCCTCCACATCCGCGCCGATGCCCAACTCGGTGGTCGCGCTTGTTCCCGAGGCTTTCGATTTGCGAACCCGTTCGGATTTGTATCGCTCCGCGACCGCAGACGCGCTCGGGAATTTTAAGTTGAATGCCGTCGTTCCCGGATCATACAAGTTGTTCGCATGGGAGTGGGCAGAGCCGGATGCCTGGCAGAATCCCGAATTTATTCGTCCCATCGAGAACTCGGGGAAATCGGTAACAATAACGGCCTCGGGCAAACAGGAAAATATTCAATTGAGCCCCATCATGTTGACGAAATCAGGACAATGAAGTTGCGCCGCAATTTTGCCATTCTCGCAATTACTTTTGTTCTTTTGGCTGGTTTCCACAGTGTTGCGCAACAGCCGGCAGCTTCGCTTCAGGGAGTTGTGGAGGAAGCAGGCTCGGCGAACCCTGTATCCAAGGCAACGGTGACTCTTAATCGCGCTGGCGCAACGTCTGCCGAAGTGACGCGCACGGATTCGGATGGCCGATTCTATTTGCCCAATATCGCTCCTGGACAGTATCGCATCGTGGTGTCGCATGCCGGTCACGTGAAAGCTCAATACGGGCAACTCCATCCTGGAAGTGAAGGCACGATACTGGTTCTAACGGCCGGACAGCGTGTCGACAACATACGTATCGAGATGACGCGAGGCGGTGTCATCTCCGGGCACATTACCGATAATGGACGCCCAGCCGGTTTGTCCGATGCCGTCGTGTTCCGTGCGGTTTATACCGAAGGCCAACTATCGTTCGATCCGGTGCTGGCGAACCGCTCCGACGATACAGGCGAATATCATTTGTTCTGGCTGCCGCCGGGCCGATACTACCTGGCCGCCGTCATTTGGGAGACGGCAAGCGCGGTCGGCTGGATTACAAACGCAGAAGGGACCGACAATTCTTTCTTCACCCAACGCCAAACCAGCCGTTCGGTATTTATGCGGACGACGGCAGGCGGTGTCTCCGAAACTTCAGCCCACATCCCGGTGTTTTACCCAGGTTCTCCCGATCCCCAACTTGCAACGGTTATTGACGTCCAGCCGGGTGCGGAATTGCGTGGAATGGATATTGAAGCCGGGCCTCTTCCGACTCGTCACGTGAAAGGCACTGTTGTCGGTGTTCCCGCATCAATCCCCGGTCAGCCACCGGTGCGCGTCAACGTGAACATGCGTTCGTTGATGGGAACATTCACGACAAATGCTGCCCAATCTCCAAATGCCAATACGGAACCGAACGGCACTTTCGAAATTACCAAGGTGGTTCCCGGACGTTATGTTCTGAATGCTTCTGCGGGTAATCTCAGTGGCCGGACTGTCGTGGAAATCCGCGATCGAGACCTTACCAATATTTCTGTATCGCTATTACCGGGATTCACCGTCTCAGGACGTGTGATCGTGGAGCGGACCGGCGCGACAGGTCCCGAACCGGCAATCGCGAACCTCCGAGTCGGATTGCGCACGGATCCTTTGATTCCAGGTTCCACCAATTACTCCGGGATCGTACAGTCCGATGGATCTTTTACAATTCCTGCAACTGCGCCCAATGCGGCAGCCCCAACTGCCGGACCGATACCCGGCGACTATCGCGTTCTGGTGAATCCAATTCTCACGCCACCCACACCGGCGGGTTCTTCAGTCCCGGCGCTGCCGCCGCAACTACAGTCTCTATATGTCAAATCGATTCGAATGGGAGACGTCGATCTACTGAACGAAAACCTGCACCTGACCGCCCAGCCGTCGGCCCCAATATTGATCGTTATTGGAACGAATCCAGGAAGTGTTCGCGGGAAGGCGGTTCCAGGCTCAACTGCCGTTCTGATCCATGACAATGCGCTGCGCTATCGCGTGAATGAAAAGACATCGATTGCCGATGCGACCGGCAATTTTGTTTTCGAAAATGTTCCGCCCGGAAACTACAAAGCGTTTGCATGGGAAATCGTGGAGCGCGGCGCCTGGGGAGATCCCAGTTTTATGCGCTCCCAGGAAGAACGCGGTGTTCCCGTTCACATTGACGAAGGCAAAAGCGCGATTATCGATTCCAAATTGAATTAGAAATACATAGCAAGTAGAAGCTATTCCAGCCCTCTGGCCCCCGGGCTTATCTAAAGCTGAGCCCCACCCGAAAATTGGAAGATTCACTTTGGTATGATTTCTGTTGTCTGAACTCAAGACGCAGTGCGGTCTTCCGCCGAAAATAGCGGCCGTCTCTGGATCGTGCCCCCAATCCTGCCACCAAATTCCAACGGATTTGGCTTTGTGCGACGCTTCGGCTGCAGAAATACGGGCGAATCTCAACTCTGATTGCGCCGTCACACCGTTTATACTTCTCGTCCATCGGAAGCCCGCCTGGGCGCAAAATCGAAGCGATAGATGGCGGGACAACTTCGCGACGACATCCAGGCTGGAGAGCTGACATTCGAGGCCCGCAGGGTGTATGTTAACCGGGCGCGCGATGGGCGGAACGCATTCGTGAAGCCACCGCGGCAACGGAGCGGGAAGGAGCAACCAGATGAACCGTTTTTGTGTATTGATTTCTTTGATGCTTTTTGCGATTGAAGCAAACGCGGCCGATTGCGATCGCGCCTGTTTGAAGAACATGATGACTACATATCTGAATGCACTGGTAGCACAGGATCCGTCGAAGGTACCTCTGGCGGCGAATGTGAGGTTTACCGAGGATTCGAAGGATCTGAAGGTGGGCGAGGGTTTTTGGAAGACCGCGACCAAGCTGGGCGATTACCGCCAGGACTTCATCGACGTGAAAGAACAGGTGGTCGCGTCGCACGTCATCGTGGAAGAGAACGGCAGGCCCGCAAAATACACGGCCCGGCTGAAGGTAGCCGATGGAAAGATCATCGAGATTGAAACGCTGGTCGTTCCCAGCGGCGCCCAGACGGCTGGCGGCGCGAATCTCGTGGTGCGGCCGGATATGGGCGTGGAGCCTGCGGCGGCCCAGAAGAACAAACGGGAAGAGTTGATTCGAATCGCCGACTTCTATCCAAAAGGCTTGACGATTGGGGGCTTTGACAAAGTGGATGCTCCGTTTGCCAAGGACGCGTTCCGCATCGAAAATGGCATGGTGATGGCTGGACCGGGATGCGGCGGTGGCCGTGGCGGAGCTCCGCGGGGTGCCGCTCCGGCCACCGCCACAGGCGCGAATGCCGGCAACACTCCCGCGCCGGTGAATGCGAGAGCCCCTCAGGATGTAGCCGGATGCACGGACATCAAAACACAGGGAATCATCACGCATCCGGATCTCACTAAGAGCGTCGTAGCTGTAGACGAAGAACAAGGCATCGTTCTTCTATGGATGAACTTTGGAGATACCGGCACTTATGGTGCCGGAAACGCGTTGGTCATTTTCGAGGCTTTCAAGGTTTTCGGAGGCCAGATGCATGCCGTGCAGGCGTTTATGAAGGTCCTCCCGAAGGATACTAAGCGAGGTTGGGGAAAAACGCTAAAGGGCATGGAATGAAATGATGCGGTCCTCGGGCGGGGACTTCCCAATGAAGAGGTCCCGGCAGTTTCGCGCCGGGGCCTTGTTACCAACGTAAAACAACAGATAGAATCCAACGCAACAATGGAAAGGACATCTTCTCTTTGAAGTATTCACGGACACCCTTGCGACCAATACTTTTCGCAGTTGCGACCTCTACCTTGTGCGTCCTTTTGATGGGACTTACCGCTGTAGCCCACCATAGCATCGCTGGCTTTGACATCACCAAACCGATCACTCTGACGGGTGTCATAACAAAGGTGCAACTCATCAACCCGCATTCGATTTTGTATATCGATGTGAAGAAAAATGGCCAAATTGAGAACTGGGCTTTGGAAGGATCCGCACCAAGTCAATTGCAACGATCGGGTGTCAAAGATCACTTGACGGTCGGCACCGAGCTGATCGCGACCGGGTTTCGACTGAAACCGGTCTATGCCTCAAATTGGATCAGCTCGACATTTAGCGGCTGGAACAAGTCGTCTGCAGAATCTTCACAAGCCATAGATGCCGTCAAGGCTAACCGAATATTTCTTGCCGGCGATCTCCGAATTGGAAACGATATCTATCATTTCGGAAACGGATTGAAGTTCAATCCCTAGCTGAGTTGTTCGCGAGACTCAGAGTGCTTTCGGCAACTTCACCGAACCGCGGTCAGCAGCAGCAGCCACGGATCCGATGTGGGTTTTGTGAGAACCGCGCCGGCGGTTGTCGAAACGACGGCATCCAAGGTTTTGGTATTTCCCGTTTTCGGATCGAACCACAGACCAGTGTAGCCGTTGCGGGGGAGGGCATTAATCAGACGGATGGAAGCCCCCGAGAATGAATACAGCAGCACCGACTCTCTTCGATCGTCCGCGAGACACCAGTTCTGATCCGGTTCACCAACCGCGCCGTCTCGTGGCTTCATATTCATCAGCCTGCTTGAAAGATGATCGCGCACGAACGCATCGAGAGGCGTGCGGTCGATCGACTTCCCTTGCCCGTGACCGGCGGAAGGGTTGAGCATCAGCACCTGCGAGCCCCCGGCCATAAGCACGGGCACCGGCCCCGCGCCGCCGTTCCACGAGACGATGGCCTTATCGGGATACTTGTCGCGATACTCGCGCACCTGACGGTACACCTGCAGCGGGGTCGTGTTCGGCGGAGTATCATCGGTGCGTCCAAAATCCTTTCCAATCATTTCGCGAAATGCCAGATTCCTTCCGCCCTGCGGCGCCCATGCCGTTCCGTCCGGACGGTACTGCCAATATTGCATATTGATCACGGCCACCTGTCGCGAGCGCACCGGATTTGCGAGAATCGCATCGGTGATGTCCCTGCTCGTTGCCAGCTCGATGCGCACCGTCCGGTTGTTCTTCTTCTCCCACTCCCCCACCGTGTCCTGAAAAAACTCCTGAAACGCAAGCGGCCCGGAAAACTGTGCGCCCAGGCTGAAGAAGATGTTCTTCACTCCGGCAAGTTCGTCGAGTTCATGCAGGATAAATGCGCGATGCAGAGCGCGGCGCACCGGATTCGTGATGTCGTAAACGTCGTTCGCGACGTGAATATTGTTGGTGCCCTCGATCGGCGGAGGCTCCGGAAGCCCGGTGCCATTGACGTTGTTCACCGCGCGCCAGGGATAGTCGACCCAGTGCGGAAGAATCTCGAGCAGGTTATGCGTGTTATAGAGGTTGTGATAAAACACGATGCCGAACCGATCGCTGAGATCTCCAAATTCGTGCAGGCGGCCGTAATACCATGGATTGAAACTGTTCAGATCGAACAGACTCAAACCATCCGACGCGGTTCCTTTGCCACTACGCGCCCACGGCATTTCGTAGAACGGGGCCCACACATTGGCATCGGCACGAGAAAACGTAGTGTGCTCGTCGCGGCGGCGGTCATACCACAACCCGGGAATCGATTGGAAAAACGGCGTGCCCTGACGGATCATGCGCGACGCCAGTGCCGCGAGATCTTCGGTAAGTCCCGGACCATTGCGGCCCGGCACCCAGCGCGTCAGCGCGACGCCACCGAGATCGAGCGCGGATCCGGACAGAGCTTGTCCTCTCCACCACCCATCGTTCACGGTTCCGCCCCACACCACTTTTCCATCGGCGACGAATCGGCCGTTCACAATCGTGATCGCTGCAGAATGCGCTGCAGGCGCTGGCGCGGCCGATTTCGAAAGCCTGAATTCCGGAACCGCCGTGATCGGCTTTCGCGGTGGCACATCGACAGGTAGTCCGAATCCCGTTCGCCGGAGAAGTTGAGTCTGGTACAGCGGATCCGCGGCCCGCATCACGATATTTTCGGCGCCGTCGGGTCCGTGAACCTGAATGTCGGCGTCGTCGCTGTTCCACACCACGGAATTTGCCGCTGTCCATCCGCCGCCTTGTGCGCGGGGCTTGTCATTGGTGAGCCAGATGCCGGCGCCCTGAACTCGAATGTCTTCATATAGAACCCCCGAAGCCCAACTTTCAAAAGTTCCACTCGCGCCCAGCGCGGACGTTGCCTCCGAGTCCAGAAATACGTTGGGACCAGCAGCCAGCGCTCCCGCCGCAAAATCGTTCATTCCTTCTGAGCTGGAACTCTGCAATACCAGCACCTGCTGGCCTTCAATCAGAAAACTCTGTCGGCGATATCCCGCAGGTTCGGAAACCGGCGCCTCGCTGTGGCAGAACTTGATGGTGACCCGACGTGCGTGGAGACCGGCGCGCACTGCGGATCCGGCGAAGTGCCTCGCGGTGACATCGCGCACCCAGGCGTCTTCCACCCGGTCGAGAGCGACAGCAATCCACGAGTGCTCCTCGTCCCTGGGACTGCCCGCAGCAAACTCACTATCGAGCGTGAGATTTTCGACACCCACATTTTCAATCGGACGCCCACCCGTCACCAACGCAACCGTGCCGCCGCCGTATCGCGATTCCAGTGCCGTCGTGATGGGGGCATCGACGGTCACGCGTTTAAGGGCCGAGTCGATACTCACCACCGTTCGATCCCACACCAGATTGCGGGAACCCGGAGTCCAGTCGATGCGCTGGTTGGCAAAACTGCCCGGATTGCCGTTCATCTTGAGTGCGGCGATCCACGGCATGGTGCTGGGACGCGTGACGATCATGTGATCGCCGGGATGCAAGCCCGCAACGTTTTCCAGCGAGAACGATCGAGCGCCCGCAGCGACCATGTCGTCCGTAACGCGAATCGAAGGGCCGGTAACGACTTCGGCGGTGTTCCCGATATCAATTAATGTTCGGCGGCTCCTGCCCGTCGCGATGATGGTTGTATTTGGATTGCCGCGCAGTACCACACCACTCGCGCGCAATTGAAGTGTTCCGGAGACGCGATATCGTCCAGCCTGGAGAAGGACGGCTCCACGGAAACCGGTGCCGGTCAGTGGCATCGACGCGACACGGTCGATTGCGGACTGTAGTAATGCGGTGTCGTCGCCGCCCGTCGGGCGGACAGTAATTAATGCCTGCACAGCGGGAATGACAACGCCACCGCCGCCGTACCCCGCATGAGAAAAATCGATGGGCGTCTGGGCCCAGGCGGAGCCCCCCATCGTTATATAGATAACGGATACAAACAGCGCGATGCGGTTTATAGTGTTCACTCGACGCACATATTACACCCCGGAAACAAAATACGCGCGGAGACTCGATATGAAATCTGCTGTCCGGTTGGCAATCATTCTTCTTCCGGTTGTCGCATTCGCGCAATCCGGTGCCATCCGTTCTCCCGAAGTCTCCGCGGATCGATATGTGACCTTCCGCATTTCGGCACCGAATGCAACATCGGTGACCGTTGCAGGCGAGTTCATGCGCGGTACAACTCCACTGACGAAGAACCCACAGCGTGTGTGGAGCGCCACCGTCGGACCCATCGAGCCCGAGCTGTACAACTACAACTTCACGATCGATGGCGTAAAGACCATCGATCCCAATAATCCCGAAGTGAAGACCGGCTCGACGCCCAGCACCATACAAAGCATGCTGACGGTTCCTGGCGGCCGTCCGGCGTTTTACGATGTTCAACCCGTGCCGCATGGGGAGATCCACACCCACTGGTACGAATCGAAATCGTTGAAGATGTCGCGGCGACTCACAGTCTATACGCCGCCGGGCTACGCCGGTAAAAACACGGGCACGCGATATCCCGTGCTTTATCTTTTCCACGGCGCAAACGCCGATGAGACCACGTGGACGAAGCTGGGACGCGTCAACGCGATCCTCGACAATCTGCTCGCTTCGGGGAAAGCGAAGCCGTTTGTTGTGGTGATGCCGTTCGGATACGGAATTCTGCCTGGGACCCCGGGCCAGGATCCCGCTGCGGGATTTGCGCCCAGCGATGCGCTCTTCAGCCGCGACCTTCTGGAAGACGTGATTCCGTTTATCGATTCGAATTATCGCGTGATCGCCGATCGCGACCATCGCGCGATTGCCGGACTCTCGATGGGTGGCGGCCAGTCGCTGGGAATCGGATTGAATCATCTGGACCTGTTCAGCTACGTCGGCGGATTCAGCGCCGCTCTGGGCAACGAGCCGTTTTCGAAGACGTATTCCAGCCTCACTGCGAACACGGCCTCGTCGAACAAGAAGCTGCATGTTCTCTGGATCGGCTGCGGCGCGGACGACCAGTTCTTCAGCTCGAATGAGAACCTTTCGAAGTTCCTGACAATGTCGGGAATCCAGCATGTGTTCCACAAGAGCGATGGAGCACATACCTGGATCAACTGGCGGCGGTATCTCAATGAGTTTGCTCCACTGCTTTTTTGAGGTCATCTGCTTCGAGCCGCACTTCTCATATCGCCGGCGTCATTTGTCCTTGCCCACAGGCTGTTATAGACTCCGCGGCACGTAGCGGAGGTATTCATGCGAATGAAATTCATTGTTCTCTTTATTGCGACCGCACTTGTTGCGGTATCCGCGCCGCTTTTCGCGCACCATTCCTTCGCGGCGCAATATGACGCGAACAAGCCGATCACGCTCAAAGGTGTCGTAACTCGATTTGAGTGGACGAATCCTCATGCTCGCTTCTTCATCGACGTAAGCGATGACAAAGGCAATGTGACCAATTGGAACCTGGAGTTGGGCAGTCCCAATATCCTTGCCCGCGCGGGCTGGACCCGCAAGGCTCTGGCCGTGGGTGATAAGGTGACGGTCGAAGGCGCACTCGCAAAGGATGGATCAAAGATGGCGAACGCCCGAACCGTGACGCTTGCCAGTGGCAAAACCGTATTTGCGGGATCTTCCGGCGGAGACACGACTGCTGCGCCCCCAACACCTGCAAAATAAATCCAGGAGACAACCATGCGAACCGTCCGGGCACGAGGATTTGTACTGTTGACGTTTGTGGTCTTCGGCGTAACGTCGCTGGCTACACTCTCGTTTGCTCAGCAGCGTGGCGGTGCGGCAGGCAATGCGGCTGCACCGGCAGTCGGCGGAGGTGGCAGGGGTAGAGGCGCCGCTCCAACAGGACCTACCCCGCGAACACCGGATGGGAAACCCGACTTGTCGGGACTGTGGAACGGAGGCGGCCCAACCGGCAATATCGCGACGGGCCTTCCACGCGGCGAAACGCTGCCATTGCTTCCTTCGGCCGCAAAGACTATGGCGAGCCGGCTGGCCAAGGACGATCCGGAAACGAACTGCCTTCCTGCGGGAGTTCCGCGTGGCGCTCCATATCCCTGGAGATGGGTGACGGTTCCCGGATATGTTTACCTCTTGTTCGAAGGAAATATTCATAGTTATCGGCAGATCTTCACCGACGGCCGCAAGCACCCTGACGATCCCGATCCGACCTGGTACGGACATTCGATCGGATCGTGGGACGGCGACACGTTTGTCGTCGACACCGTGGGATACAACGACAAATTCTGGTTCGATTTCGTCGGCACACCGCACACCGAACAGCTGCACACTATCGAACGTTATACGCGAACCAATCTCGGCACTCTGGTGAACGAAGTCACGATCGATGATCCCGGCGCGTTTTCAAAACCATTCAAGGTCACCTTCACGGCGCGGCTCGCACCAAAGGGCGACGAGCTGATGGAATACATCTGCCAGGAGAATAATCCAGACGTGCCTCATCTGGTGGGACCTGCAGTCGCGCCGTAAGCGGCCTGCATCCGCGCAGGGACTGCAACTTACATTCTCTGTCGCACTTGAAATACTCCATTCCCCTGATTCATTCCGGCTTGCCGTCTTTATACATTGCTCATAGGTCCAAGTTTTTTCCACGTGAGGTTTGCATCGGCAAACACACATACATTCGCAACGATCACGAAAGGAGAAACCACAATGGCCATTATCATGACAAAGGACGGAGCTGAGATCTTTTACAAGGATTGGGGCACAGGAAAACCTGTTGTCTTCAGCCACGGCTGGCCGTTGTCGTCTGAAGCGTGGGCAAGCCAACTGCTTTTCCTCGCACAGCACGGCTATCGAGTCATCGCGCATGACCGCCGAGGCCACGGACGCTCAAGCCAGATCTCATCCGGTAACGATATGAACACCTACGCGGATGATCTTGCCGCTGTAATCGACCATCTCGACCTCAAAAGCGCCGTACTCGTCGGCCACTCTACCGGTGGCGGCGAGGTCGCTCGCTATGTCGGCCGTCACGGAACGAAGCGCCTGGATAAAGTGGTTCTCATTTCTGCAATCCCTCCACTCCTGCTCAAGACCGAAGCGAATCCGGAGGGAATTCCGATAGAAGTGTGGGATGGCTTCCGCGCCAGTCTCGCCAAAGATCCTTCCCAGTTCTACAAAGATTTCGCGACGTTGTTTTACGGTGCAAATCGTGCCGGAGCCAGGGTATCGCAGGGAATGCTCGACCAGATCTGGCTGTGGAGCATGCAGGGCAGTGTGAAGAGCATCTATGAATGTATCAAGGCACTCTCCGAGACCGACTTCACCGAAGATCTTAAAAAGTTCGATGTCCCGACCCTGGTGCTCCATGGCGAGGATGATCAGGTCGTTCCGGTGAAAGACTCAGGGAAGAAATCAGCCAAACTGATCCGGGGCGCACAGGAAATCTACTATCCGGGCGGCGCCCACGGCATCACAGCAACGGAACCGGATCGAGTCAACGCCGACTTGTTGGAGTTTCTGAAGAAGGGAAAGACCTCCAAAGCGGCTTAAGTTCTTGAGGACAGTTCTGAATGGACCGCAACAGGTTAGTCATGAAAGAACCGAAGACGCTCTACGCAGGCGCGGCTCTGTTTTTTGAACACCCGGCCGATGATGGATGGCCTGAGGATGCCGGCTGGTGGCCAGAGAGAATTGTTGGATGCACCCTGCACACGGTGAATTGCTCCGACGAGCGCGTTCATGGAGTCAACCATCTTTCTCTCTCGCAATTCATCAAGTCATTAATGCAGAGCCGCAATCGACGTTAGTTGTCGTCGCCTGTTGGCCATGTAGAGATAAAACGCGTTTGTGAAGTCCATTGCGGATACGGCAACGGAAGGCAACCAGGTGCGCGTGCCATCGGCATTCATCCAACCCATTGCCGCCGAGGATGTAGCCAGGGCTGTTGCAAAGGTCGCCGTGGGGCCTCCGGTGAAAGGCATCGTTGAAGTGGCAGGGCCGCAACGATTTCGCTTCGACGAGTTTATCCGGCAGGGTCTTCGAGCTCGCGATGATCCGCGCGAAGTAGTCGTCGATCCAAATGCACGATATTTCGGCGCGAAACTGGGCGAACTGGCTCTGGTTGCGTCCGGCGAAGCGAGTATCGGTGAGATCCACTTCGAAGACTGGCTTAGACCGGCGATGTCCTCAAGATAATCCGAACCGACGGTCACCCACGGCCCTGCTTCTCAACAGCAGAGCCGTGGCAGTGTGACAGCGGCCGCCTACTGCAATATACGGCGTTGTGCTGTTGATGGCCGCGTCGGTACAGGCCGTCGTCCGGATGGAGGAACTCATGAATCAACAACGCGCCACCTCAGTTCAAAATCACTGCCTTTCTCCGGCGCGCGCCAGAATGTCCATCGACGCACCGCTTGGATCTGCAAACTATGCCCGGATGTTTCCAGAGCTTCCGTCGTTTGAGGCCGATGAGCAATTCCTGCACGCGCTCGGCCGAGCAGGCGGTCTTTGCGATTGCGGAGACACCGATGATTCCCCGGAGTCTTTGAGCGACATGCCTGTACAGGAGGTCATCGTCTTGGTCCAGTAGGTGGCCGAATCGTGACAGAGGTGCTGGTTGGACTCATTGATGCGGACACTACATCCTTTCGTCAGAACAACCCTAAATGGCGGCCTCGAAAAACACTTACCGAGTGGCTGACTTGTGGATGGCGGTAGTGTCTCAGTTTGAATTCCGCATTGGCTCAATCGCTGAACTGGACAATTGCCGGAGTTTCAAGAGTCCCGACGATCGACGGCGACGATCGCTCTCTGCGGGATCAAGTTGAACCACACGTAATGGCATTTCTGCGGCGGCAGGACGAAATTTATTTAACCGGCCTTTTGACCGGAAATCCACGCGTATCAGCGCATGATGCGCAACCATTGGGTCTCATCCCGCCTGCCTGCCTCGGGCTCATCCCGGAGTATCAGGTAGTTACCGGATTTCGAAAACTCCACACTGGTACAATGCGGCGGAAACTTTATCTTAAGCGAAGTCAGCTCCTTGTCATCTGAAGACTGAAAGAGTTTGACCACTCCGTCTCCAACAAGGCCGTCCTCATAGGCCTGACCTGCTCGCACCAGAGCATAGTATTTTCCATCTGCCGAAAAGGCCACATTCTCGAATCCCCTTCTCTCTGAATCCTGCCCAGGACAGGACTCACTCTTCGGCATGGTTTCCACGACTTTCGTCTTCGGCTGCCCTCGAAGTGTAAGTCGAAGGGTACGGGAATCCACGAAGCATTCGCTCAACCAACTGAACCATGGCGGCAGGAGAGCCCATTTGCCGTCCGGCGAAACAACCATGCCCTCGTATCCCGCGTCGCTCATCGGCATGCCGGTCGAGAGATCGAAAAACATGACGCCGGTTCGGCTCTGGTCAGCCAGCAGGACGTTCCATTCGCGTTTCATGAAGAACGTGGTCTCAGTACCGCCGGCGGATAAGGGTGGGATTCCCCAAACTCTCCTGCCACTGACGGTAGCGGTGAGGACGTCATCATCCGCATTATCGGCGTCGGCATTTCTGATCGACATTGCCTTGCCATTGACGGATATGGTGAAAGGAGGCATAAGGTACTCGGGTTCCCGGGAAGGTCCGGCAGCGATGCTGGACTCACCTCTGGGAGGAGGAACGGGAACAAGAATGGGTTTCTGAGCCGGCGAGGCAACTAACATTGCGAAGACAATCACGGCAGCATCCCCGCAATGATTCAACATGTGCCAATTATAAAGTGGCGTGTGGATAAAGCCAAGGCAGCGACCAACAGCAGAGTTTGATACGGATAGATTGGTTAACAGTGGAAAATCAGGATTCCTGGCCGGTGAGATGACGAAGGTACCGCTCGGGCGATTTCATGAAAGTCCGCCATTGATCGACGAGCGTACTTTTACCGCTGCCATTCTCACCAACGAGAAACGTGACGCCCGAGGCGATATCCAGAACCTTTACGCGGACAATCTGCGCTACGGCAGGAATCCGTTACGCCCAGCGAGCGCCAGTTGCTCGCGACATTTCCATTGAAAAAAACGATTCGCTGGTGACAGACTCACGGGCAAATCCCGATGAAACAACTTCGCCATGCTCTCATCCTCGGAATTCTGCTCGCGTTCGCGGCGGCATGGGTAACGCATGCGGCGCAACGAAAGACCGCAAACGCGCTCTTCACCGTTGATACGCCGATGGAAGCGCCGGAATGGGCTCGCCTCGAGCGTCAGCTTCTCGATGCACAGACTCCCGCGATTGCCGAGTTCTATCATAAGTATTACGACAGCCGCGGCTACGTGCAGTGTGTGCTGCGGTGGGGTGCCGACGACGGTCCCGACGATGCTTTCGAAAACATGGCGGGCTGGCCCGAACTGCATGCGCTGGGCGGAAGCGATGAGGTATTGCGGTTGACCATGCAGGGCGTGGACGGAATGTTGAAGCAATATACCGATGCCAAGACCACACAGGTTCCCGCCGGCCGAAATGGAATGTACTACAAGGAATTCGCGACGCAAGCGGACTGGATGCATCACGGCGAGGCCTTGCGGGTGTTCAATCGGATGGGCCTCTCGATACCGACGGATCCGAAATATCGCGCCCGCGCAACGCGCTATGCGGCCATGTACATGGGAGAGGATCCGGAAGCTCCCAACTACGATCCCAAGCTGAAGCTTATTCGCAGTCTGATCAACGGCAGCCGCGGCCCGATGCTGCGCAAAGCCACTCCCCTTGACTGGGTCGGTGATCCCATCGATATCGAAAACTTCCAGGCAGGACACAGTGAACGTAATTTCGACGAGATGCTCGCCCATTACTCGGAATATGGCGACGTCGCCGGTGATTCATTTCTCAATCTCGTTGCCACGACGCTGCCGTTGGACTCTTATCTGGTGACGGGTCAGGCCAGGTACAAGAAGTGGATCGTCGATTACATGGACGCCTGGCTGGACCGCATGAAACGCAACAACGGCATCATCCCTAGCTTCGTGGATCTCTATGGCAAAATCGGCGGACTCGAAGACAAATGGTGGAGCAACGCGTACGGATGGGGTTTCAGCCCGGTGAACCCCGTGACCGGCCGGCGTGAGGACCGCAATCGCATTCCGCGAGCTCTGGTGGGTTTCAATAATGCGCTATGGGTTACCGGCGATTCGAAGTACATCGATGCATGGCGCACAATGATTGACGCCGTCAATGCGAACGCGATGACGGTAAACGGGCGAAAGCAATACCCGACGATGTATGGTGCGAACGGCTGGTATGGCTGGCAAGCACAGCCGTGGAGTGTCGGCGCACTCGAGGTTTGGTATTGGTCCATGAAGCCGGATGATCTGGAACGCGCCGGCCGGAACAATCCGTGGATAAGTTATCTCCAGGGACAAAACGCTTCATATCCGGAGACGGCGCTGCGCAGCGATCTGCGATTGATCGAGACTCGCCTCACCCGAATGCGCGCCGATCACACCACGGCGGCCCAGCGTCTTGCCGACAACATGATGGATTTCAATCCGGCCGCAGTGGACGCGCTGATCCGCTTGACACTGGGCGGTCTGCCTCCCGGCCGCGATGGCGGACTGTTGAATGCACGGCTTCGGTATTTCGATCCTGCGCGTCAACGCGCCGGATTGCCCGACAGCGTCACGGCGCTGGTTTCGCAAATGACCGACACGCAAACCGTGGTCACCCTCGTCAACGTGGATAAGTCGTCGCCACGGACGATCGTCGTTCAGGGCGGGGCGTACGGAGAACACCGGATCGAGTCCGTGGAGAACGGCGGAAAAATCTACGCTGTAAACAGCCGCAGCTTCACGGTTCGACTCGCCGCCGGCGCGGGCGCACGAATGACTCTCCGGATGAAACGCTACTCGGAGCAGCCGACGGAGCTATTCCCTTAGATGATGGCAGTCATGGCATCGTGGCGGTCCGGACTGCTGCCGCCGGCGAGGAAATACGGGCGAATCTCAACTCTGATTGCGCCGTCACACCGTCTTATACTTCTTATCCATTGGCTTCGCAGTCGCTCAATTCCTGTTCTTGCGAATGAGCGATGCGGGTTTTTTCTCTTACTATTCCCCGATAATCTTGATCAGGACACGTTTTTTTCGCCGCCCGTCAAACTCGCCGTAAAAAATCTGTTCCCACGGGCCGAAGTCGAGTTTGCCTCGGGTGATGGCGACCACGACTTCTCGTCCCATTAGCTGACGTTTGATGTGCGCGTCGGCGTTGTCTTCGCCGGTGTCGTTGTGGCGATATTGGCTGATAGGCTCATGTGGCGCCAGCCTCTCCAGCACTGCATCGTAGTCGGCAAGGAGTCCGCGTTCGTCGTCGTTGATATAGACGCTCGCGCTGATGTGCATCGCGTTG
>JBGPBY010000068.1:0-19616 GCA_041481485.1 Terriglobia bacterium | reverse complement strand
AGATCGGACATGGCGCTCTGGCCGAGAGAGCACTGATCCCGGTACTCCCGGACAAAAAGGATTTCGGTTACACAATAAGAGTAGTCTCAGAAGCCATATCATCCAACGGTTCTACCAGCATGGCATCTACCTGCGGCAGTACTCTGAGTCTGATGGATGCTGGCGTACCTATTAAAGCTCCGGTTGCCGGAGTGGCCATGGGACTGGTGAAAGAAGGCAGCACCTATGCAGTTCTGTCCGACATCGCCGGCGCCGAAGACCATTACGGCGACATGGATTTCAAAGTAGCCGGAACGCGCGCCGGAATTACGGCATTGCAAATGGATATCAAGATTCCTGGCGTCACGTCGGCAATTATGGCGGAGGCGCTGGAACAGGCAAAAGCGGGACGGCTTCACATCCTGGACATCATGCACACCGCCATGCCCGCCGCGCGCAAAGATATTTCACCGTTTGCGCCGCGCATCTACTCCATGAAGATTCCAACCGACAAGATTCGTGAAGTGATTGGCCCCGGAGGGAAAATGATCCGATCCATCATTGAACAGACGGGCGTCAAAATCGACGTTTCTGACGATGGGTCGGTGAATATCGCATCTTCTGACGGTCCGTCTGCAGCGAGAGCCATCGAGATCATTTCGGGACTCACCGCAACGGCAGAGATGAATAAGATCTACCTGGGAAAGGTGGTCCGCATTGCGGACTTTGGCGCTTTCGTTGAGATCTTTCCCGGAACCGACGGCCTGCTGCACATCTCGGAGATTTCCGAGCAACGGATTCGCAATGTTCGAGATGAACTCAAGGAAGGTGACCAGCTGCAGGTCAAAGTGATCGGGATCGATGGCAACAAAATCAAGTTGTCACGCCGCGAAGCAGCCAGGGACTTGCAACGGAAAGAGTAGATATCGACGGTCTGTGACCGCCCACACTCTCTCAATTTAGAAATTGTGGGTGGACATAAAATGAGCGACTGTAGGGGCGGTCTATGACCGCCCACCATTTTTTGGAATGCAGTCCCCCAGATTGTGGGCGGTCATAGACCGCCCCTACATTGGGGAATCGCATTCATTCTGCGCATTGCGCCAGTGCCCTGCAGATTCCCTAATCGAAGTCCAGCGGGTTCACCGGATCTTCAAGCTCGTCTTTCCGTTTTAGTGCTTCCTGAAATTTACCCTCGATCGACTGCATTCTGCTGTTTTCGCGTTCGAAGGCGTCGCGAAATCGATCGTCCGCGGTTTCCTTTTCACGATGGAGGTCGTTGATGGCATCTTCCAACGACACACCTTTTTTTCGTGGTTTCTCGGTAAACAGAATATTCCCGTTAGTCGGGTCTACGGTGAGCAGCGAATCACAACACGGACACCTCACCTGAAGACGTTTGGAGTCTTTGGCCATGAAAACGAGTATACGCCCACATCGCCACCCGGGTCTAAAGCTGTTCGATGTGGACCTCACGCTCCAGGACGCGGATTTCGCTGGCGTTCACATCTCCCGGACGGATTGAATTCGCATCACTGGCGCCAGCCGCCAGTGCGCACCGGAACGAACGTTCGGCATCGCCGCTGGCAAGAAACTCGTAAAGATACGCGGCGGCAAATGCATCGCCGGCACCGATGGGATTTGCCGTGAAAACCTGAGGCGGCGCGGCCTGCCAGAACTGACCATTGACATGCAGGATGGCTCCGACTTCACCAAAGGTCACCGCGGTGTGATGAGCCAGATCTGCACCGCGCTTGCGCAAATATTCGATGACATTTTCGGTGCGTGGCGATGAGATGCCCGAGAATTGCGCGAATTCCGGGGCGTTCAGCTTCAGAAATCCGGGCCGTGCCTGAACCCCTTCGATTAAGGCCGGACCGGTGGTATCCAGAGCTGTAAATTTGCCGACGCTGCGGGCACGCTCCAGCACATAGCGGTAGAAATCATGTGACATCCCGGTGCTCAGGCTCCCTGTCGCGAGTACCGCCGACGCCTGCGGGAGCCACTTATCCACGACATTGAGCAGCAATTCCGCGGCATGGCTGTCGACTTCCACGCTTTCTTCGTTAATAACAGTAGGATGATTCTTACTCGAATGATCCAGGATAATCGTGCAAATTCGGGTGTGCTCGAAAGATTCCACGCCATCGAATTGGATTTCCCTCGCTTTGAGAGACTCGGCAATCCACTGCGAGCAATCGCGGCCAACCAATCCCGTCAGCACCACCTGGCCGCCTAACTCCCGAAAAACGCGAGCGGCATTGATGCCCTTGCCTCCGGGCTGGGAGATCGTCTGGGTGCTGCGCTGCACACTGGCCGGCCGGAAATTAGGGACTTCCAGAATCCGGTCCAATGCAAGATTGGGACTTACGACTAAAAGCATAGATTTGAAATGTGGCACAAAGCGCCGGATTTTTTACCGAAAGTATTCCTGCCAACGCTCGTCGACACGCCTCACCACCGCCGGATCCATTTCCAGAGCCTTCGGATATCCGGGTTTCCATGTCGCATCGATGCCGGCCACGCCCCGATAGACTGGGCGCGCTCCCACGAAACTCTGCTCACTGAACATCATGTCGCGTACCGGATCGAATCGGGTGAATATTCCCCACTGGAGATTTTCGTCATCGTCCAGGTCGACGTCCAGACTAACGGCGATCACAAACTGGACGCTGGTTTCACGATCCATCACCTTACGAATCACAGCTCGCGGATCTTCTTCGACAGCAATAACGAGAAAACCACCATCGAGCAGTTTCCATTTCCGAATTCGCGGATCCAACCTTCCAATATCTTCAGTACTCAAAATCCATGTCGTGGGTTCCTGCCGGATCACGTCTCCGGACGCATCAATGACAAGCTTGCTGCCGACATGCAATTTGTAGGAAGTAAAGTCGAGCGTGTCCAGTGGGGCGAACGGAAGAATCCACATCCCGTCTTCCGGATCAAACCGCTGGCCGATGTCCCGCAGCACACCTCGAAAATCCCGGGGATCCCGGCCCGGATTTACCAATATTAAAACTTTTGTCAACGAAAGCTGACCGGTTCCCAACAAACCCATCGCCGTTTTCAGAACTTCCCGGGGATGACGCTCCTTGACAGAGACGACAAGAAGATTGTGGAAACCTGCCCCCACGTAAGCGGACAAATCGACAACGTTGGGATGGATCAGCCGAATGAGCGGCCCGAGCATTTCTCCGGATGCAATGCCAAGAAACTTGTCTTCCTGAGGCGGCTTTCCCACGACCGTGGCGACATAGATCGCATTGCGGCGCCGTGTGACCTGCCGAATTTGAAAAACGGGAAAGTCTGAAGCCTCGGAATAATGGCCAAAGTGATCCCCGAACGGTCCCTCGAGCCGCCGCATCGTTGCCGGAACAATTCCCTCCAGTACAATTTCCGCATTCGCCGGAACCATCATTCCCAATGTTTTGGCTCGAATCATTGGAACACTTCTCCCGCGGAGAAAACCCGCAAAACCGATTTCATCGATGTCTTCGGGAAGCGGCAGAATCGAGGACAGCATAAGAAGCGGGTCGGCGCCAATCACGACCGCCACTTCCAGATCCTCTCCGTCCTTCTCCGCTTCCCAATAGTGTCCGCGGCCTCCCTTCATGCTTTGCCAGTGCATCCCGGTTTCGGCCTTGCCAAAAACCTGAAGCCGGTAAAGTCCCAGATTCCGCCGCTGAGTCTTCGGATGATGGGTAATGACCATGCCAAAGGTGATAAACCTGCCTGCATCGCCAGGCCAGCATTGCAAAATGGGAAACCTCGACAGGTCCGGATCTTCCGACACCTCCTGGGAAATGCCCTCAGATACCGTCGACGGGCGCATATGGAGCAACCGCTTGAGAATATCCCGCCCCTGCCAGAGCGAATTCAGGGAAGGCGGGTTCAGACGTTGTATCGAAGTGAGAATTTCGTTTCCAAACTCAGCCGGATCCCGGCCAAGCGCAATGCGAATGCGCTCCATGGTGCCGAATAAGTTCATCAGCAGCGGAACCGAGGCGCCCCGAGGGTTCTCGAACAACAGAGCTGGACCGCCGGACCGAAGAACCCGCTGAGCGATTTCACCGGCTTCAAGGACAGGATCCACCTCGGCCCGAACCCTCTGAAGCTGTCCCCTGCTCTCCAGATGACGGACAAAGGCCTGCAAATCTCCAAAAGGCATAACCGATTGACGATAGCACGGCCGCGAGTCAATTCGGCAACGCCTGAGACGTGCATTCACGCCCCCGGTTCCCACGTTGAGAGTTGTGAAATGTTCTGCTGTACGTTCGTCAAATGGACCTGGCGAACTGACCCACTGGCCCAATTCACACTCGAAATCGCCTGAGACGTGCATTCACGCGGTTCCCCGCCCGGTTCCCACGTTGAGAGTTGTGAAATGTTCTGCTGTGCGTTCGTCAAATGGACCTGGCGAATGACCCACTGGCCCAATTCACACTCGAAATCGCCTCCAAGGAGCAGAGCGAAACCGTGATCTGGCTTGAAACCGGCGTTGAAAATTCCGTGCTTTCGGCGGAAAAAGTAGCCGCGAGTGCAGCGGAAAACCGGCAGCTTTGCCGGATCATCGTGGCATCCATCAAGACCGTACGAGTCGCCACAAATGAACCTAATTATTGGGAAATCGGGTCATTGGGCTAACGGGTCAGTTTGCCAGGTTCATTTGACGAACGTACAGCAGAACATTTCACAACTCTCAACGTGGGAACCGGGCGGGGAACCGCGTGAATGCACGTTCTCAGGCGATTTTGAGTTTGAATTGCGCCAGTGGGTCAGTTCGCCAGGTCCATTTGACGAACGTACAGCAGAACATTTCACAACTCTCAACGTGGGAACCGGGCGGGGAACCGCGTGAATGCACGTCTCAGACGATTTCGAGTGTGAATTGCGCCAGTGGGTCAGTTCGCCAGATTCATTTGACAAACGTACAGCAGAACATTTCACAGCTCACATTTGAAGAGAGAATCAATGCGCAGGAGCGCTGGCAGGCACCGATCCTCTTGAGCCACGCCGTCGCGAAAACGCCACGTGAAATCGAGGTCTGCGGAACGAGACCTTATGCTTTTCAACCGGTTGTCTTCGCAGTTGAAGAATACGATCGTGCCGAGGGGTTTCACGGGAATACGGCAATTCCTCGAAATGGAGGTCCTCAGGGAGAAATTCCGTTACCAGAGTCTCCACCGAATTGGAAATGAGAATCTCTCCAGGACGGGCGATGGAGAGCAATTGCAAAACACTGCTGATGGTTGTGCCACAGTAATTGCCGTCTGATTCCTTCGCCTCGCCGGTGTGCACTGCCATTCGGAAGACAACGGGTTCGATATCGATACAATTTCCGGATCCCAGCCGGCTTTGAATCTGATTCGCGGCAATGACGGCGTCCAGCGGAAGGACAAACGCACAGCAATACCGGAATCCCGATGTTCGGTACACAATTCCATGATTGCGGACAACGACGTCTGTAATGACCGGCCCGAAGCGATCGGCGGGTCCAACTGCAGGTGATCTTCGATCCTCAATACCCGAAGCAACGACGATATCGGCGAACAAGAATGTTACTGTTCCAGTCGGTTTCATTTCATTTGCTCCGATTTATTACGGCCTAAGCCCATTGGGAACGGGATTTCAGAAGGGAGCGGTCCAGCCGACCGCCGTCATTCCAGCGAACCGGAACCAATCCGTTCTGCTGAAAAAGCTCTCTTGCTTTTGAGTTCTCAAGCAGCAGTTCCGATAATTCCTGGTTTATTCCCTGAATCGCTCTTTCGGTATTTTCCACCAGTGCGGAAAAGGCATTCTCCTTCACAGCCGTCTCGAAAACTCCGTACTGCGAGCCGGCGGTTTTGTCATCAAAGCGAGGATCCTGAATGTTTCCAACGAACTCCTGAAAATTAAGTCGAATCTCCCGAAGCTGAGTATCGATTCCGCTCAACACATCAAGAACGGAGATCCACTGTAAAGATCCAGAATCCGGCTGAACTCCGGAGTTCACATGACGGGCATTCTTCGCTGCGGCCTTTTCATCCCGATTCACGAACACACCTCCGGGCTGGTCGTTCAGCAACGTTGATGCCAGAATTGTAAGGATATCCGACATATCTCTAAGTCATTGCCGCAGCGGATTTGCTGCTCGTATCGTTCTTCTTTATTAGTCAAAAAATAGTAATCAGGATCCAAGTGATGGCATGAAAGTACCATCAACCGCCACATTGTGGACTTTCGATACCACCGTCTTGGACAGTCAAAAAGTATGCCGCCCGCGGCGGGGGCATCCGCAGGATCAGGCTCGTCCGACTTGGGGGAAGCGGCCGAGCTGTTCCGGCTGCGGGCGGCAAACGCTGGAATCTGCTTCGAACCCGTGAGTCACGGGACTTCATTCAAAATTGCAACGGGAATGCCATTCCTGAATCGACGGACTGAGTTCGAAATTAAAGGACTTACAAGATCCTTGACGGTTTCAGATGACCACGTGTGTGTTCGCAAGCGGCGAGGAAGTGGTATGGACCACCCCCCTGTGCAAGAAACGATCGCGAGCTGAAGTGTTATTAAGATTGATGCGATGCGACGGCGTGCTGCCCTTTGCTTTGAAGATTCCATTTCTTAAGCTTGTTGCGAAGGGCCTTATATGAAATGTTCAGCAGCCGGGCCGCCTGTTTTCGATTCCAGTTTGTTTCGTCGAGCATGCGCAGGACGACCTCACGTTCTGCCTGTTCCGCGGCGTGAGCGCCGACTTCCTTAAGAAACGTGGGCTGATGATCCGGAACCGTACCAATCGGCTCTGGATCGGTACGAAGTTCGGATAGCGCCATGGAAAGGTCCGGAAGGATGAGGAAACGGCGGATTGAATTTTCGAGCTGGCGGATATTGCCGGGCCAGTTGAAGTTCTTGAAGGCCTCCAGAAGTTCGCGCGGGAGCTCATTAACCGAGCTCTTGTACTTGTCGCGATACTTTGCAATGAAATGAGAGGCAAGCACTGGAATATCTTCTCTTCTTTCACGCAGTGGGGGCATTTCAAGGGAAATAACGTTGAGTCTGAAATAGAGATCCTCTCGAAATTCCCCTTTTGCGACTGCCTGATCCAGCCGCCGATTGGTCAGGGCGAGAATCCTGGCCTGAACGCGTATGACCCGCTTGCCACCCAGCCGGCTATATTCGGAATCCTGCAGGACGTGGAGCAGTTTTGCCTGAAGGTGGGGGCTCATTTCGCCGATTTCATCGAGAAGGATGGTGCCCTTGCCGGCCAATTCGAATTTCCCCGGCTTCTCTGAAAATGCGCCGGTAAAGGCGCCTCGTTCATAACCGAATAATTCAGATTCCAGCAGATCATGGGGCAGTGCCGCGCAATTGACCTTGATGAATGGTTGATCGCCTCTTCCGGAATGCGCGTGAATGAACCGCGCAATGACCTCTTTGCCGACGCCGGATTCTCCGAGAATGAGAACCGGAACGTCGGTCTCGGCAACCTGACGGGCAATTTCGCGCAGCCGGATCATTCGGGGGCTTCCCGAAATTCCCATATCCACTTCTTCCGACTCCGCCAGCTGGCGTCGAAGATTTTTCACTTCGTCCCGCAGCTGGACCTTCTCCAACGCATTTTTGATGGTCAGTTCCAGATCCTGGTCTTCGAAGGGCTTGGACAGGTAATCGGAAGCACCCAGTTTGATCGCCTCAACCACAGTCTTAACGTGGTCGACCCCCGAAAGAATGATCACCGGGGTCGCCACGCCAAGCTTCTTGAGGTGTGTCAGGACATCGATCCCGTCAACACCCGGCATCATGACGTCGAGAAGGATAATATCCGGCGACGGAGGGCGGCTCAGACGCGTGATGGCATCTTCGCCGGACTCGACGGTCTCCACCTCATACCCGCAGGTTGTCAGAAAATGGGTCAGGTATGTTCGAATCGCAGGATCGTCATCGGCGACGAGAATCGATGCACTTCTCATGAGGTACACCCAGGCAAGATAAGATTCAGAACTGCGCCGGATTCAGGTTTAGTTGTAAATGACAAACGCCCTCCATGTAATAACACAACCGAGTGCAATTGAGTTACCACCTCGGCGGGATTCGCGCAGTTCTGTTCCTCCGGCAGGGAAATTTGAAACGAAACGTCCCCGGACGCCCGGCGGGAAATTTCAATCCGCAATCGCCCGCCGCATCGAACCGAGGCGGACATGGCGAGGATCGACTTCTCGATTACTTCGAACAGCAACCCGCGGTCACCCGAAACCAACAGGCCGGGTTCGATGAACTCACTGACCGTCACACCCTTCTCATCCAGCTGCGGCCGAACCGCACTTGCCACGGAGTTCCAGATTTCGCGAACCTCAAAATCCTCGCTCTGGAAATTTTCCAGGAATGCGGCGGCTCCGCCCACGGTTCCGGAAAACTCCACAAGACGATTGACACTTTCAAGAGCGACATCGAGACACTTTTTTTGAGCGTCCGATACGGTACCGGTCCGGCCGTCCAGAATCATCTTGATGAATCCGCGGATCACCGTGATGGGTGTCCGGAGGTCATGCGCCACGCTTCCCATCACTTTTGAGAAAATTGGACTGAGCGATCGTTGCGGTACGGAATCGGCGGCTTCGTGAGAACGGCTGTTCTTCCGCGCGTCCTCATTGGTTTTGTTTAAGCGTGCAATCGCCTTTGCAGCGATGTCGCATATGGAAATCAGATCGAAGATCTGCGGCGGACTAATCGGAGATACGTCCGGCAACCTGGGCTTGAGACAACAAACCGCTTCCACTTTACCGGCGTGAACCATTGGCAACGCAAATATGGAACGTTCCGGCTGTGAGGAAATGCCCTGAGGCTGCGTGAGACGCTGGGCCAGTTCCTGCACGTAGTCGGAATTGCTTTTGATGCTTGTGCGTTCGTCGTCCTGAACCTTGCGTTTTGTGGCGGGGAGGTAGAGTTCTGCTTCAAATGGTATCAGACTTCCAATGAGGGAATTGAATTCGGCACTAAGTTCCCCATGAGTCTTAATCTGACTCAGGCGGTCCCATGCAGACCGAGATGAACGGGACTGGATCATCGGATTCATGACAACTCCCTCCTGACGACTTCGCCCGGAATTGAAAAAAGTATCACGCACCAAAGCGATCGTCTCCACAAAAAAACAAGTAAAAGTTCCCTGATCGGCGCTAATTCCTTTGGGACTCTGCGCCGGGAAATCGAAATGGCACTGATTCCAAAACGTTTTTGGCGATTTGCCGAATTGGACTTCCGCTTGCAAATTCCGATCGTGGAAAGGGGAGGTACATATTTATGAAATTTACGATCGTTCCAAAGTTCGGTGTCGCCGCGATGCTGCTGGTGTTCTCGTTCGGGTGTGCGTCCAAAGGCTACGTTCGGCACCAGGTAAAGGATTCGTCCGATCAGCTCTCAGCGAAAGTGGATACCAAAATAGATACCACGGACAAGAACGTTCAACGCGTGGATAGCAATGTTAAGGAGCTCTCCGATCAGGTTGGTGAAACGTCCCGCCTGACAAAGGAAAACTCCAGTCAGATCAAAGACAACGTTGCGCAAATCCAGGATACGAATTCTCAATTGGCCACTACGAAGAACGACGTCCGGGCTGCAGACGCGAAAGCAGCCGGCGCGATGTCCGCTTCAGATACAAACAAAACGGCGATAGGAGAAACTGGAAAGCGGGTGGACGGGCTCTCGAATCAGTTTGCCAACCGCAACAATTTCGGCGTTGCTTCCGAAGACGCTGTTCGCTTTGCATTCAATAGCGCGAAACTCCAGAAGGAATACGAACCTGTTCTCGATGGAATCGCACAAAAACTCAAACAGGATCCGGATGCCGTCATTGTCCTGGAAGGACGTACGGACTCCTCCGGAGATGCGGATTACAACATCCGGCTTGGCCAGCAGCGGCTTGATGCAGTTCTCCGTTATCTGGTAGTCCATTCCGACGTGTCCATTCAGAGGATCTATCAAATCAGTATGGGCAAGGAGAAACCTGTCGCCGACAACAAGACCAAGGAAGGACGGGAACAGAATCGCGCTACGATCGTCCGCGTGATGACGCCACATTCGTCAGGAGCAGTTGCCACGAACTAACACGCCGGGATCGCGGAACGATCGCAGAAGGGTGAGACTAAATCCGAATTGAGCGACTGTAGGCGCGGTCTATGAGGGTGTGAGGAAAGGTCAATGGTCAATTCTCATTTGTCATTTGTCATCGGTGGTGGCGCTTCGCGCAATCATTTCTTAAAGAAGCCGCGCCGCAGGCGCATCCAAAAATGACACATGACAATTGAGAATTGACCATTGACCATTTCCTCACACCTTCATAGACCGCCCCTACATCGGGATCGGGAAGCGCATTCATTCACAGATTCACAGATCGTTTGATCAAAGTAGAGAGAGAGAGCTGGAAATGCCCAGGGACACGTGGAAGTTGCGTCTTGGATTTATTTTCGTACTATTCCTCAGTTTTTCAATTTCGGCATTCGCCGAACGCAATGTCGGGCTGGTCGCAGGAATCAGTGCAAGTCCGAATCAATTCTATGTCGGAGGACATGTCATGGCGGGCCAGGTGATCAAGGATCTGTGGTTCCGGCCCGACTTCGAAATCGGATTTGGAGACAGTTCGACTTTAGTCGGATTGAATGGAGAGTTCGCCTACATGCTGAGCCTGTCCAAGTCCTCCTGGACTCCGTATGTTGGCGCCGGCCCCGCACTGGTCATACGGAATTTTCACAACAAATCGGGGAACAACACTCACGTCGGCCCGGGATTTAACTTTCTGGGTGGCATTCGAAAGAAACGAGGCGTGTTCGTCGAAGTGAAAGCAGGGGCAATGGACAGCCCTTCGTTCAAGCTGGGAATCGGTTATACCTTCGGTGAGTGAACTACGGAGTCCGGCGCCGGTTTAAATCGATCTTCTTCAAGCTCTCGAGTTCATCGCTTATCTGTTTGATTTTGTCGTTCAGCATTTTCTGCATACCGTCCCTGTCGATTTGCAGCTTTACATAATCCCCCTGCACTTTGGCCAGATCGGATCTCAAATTCAGAATTATGCGTGCGGGCGAAGTGTATGGACTCTGCGGATAATCCCGGACCAATCGATTTAGAACTTCACTGCTCTTTTCCTGCTGCCCTCCGGCTTCACTCAGTGAATCAGAAACCGCGGAACGAAACAGAATTCGATCCATGTCCTCCCGCACGATGTGGCTGTCCAGAAACGTGTCGTAGGAGCGGGCTGCACGGGTAAAGTCCCCCTGATCGAAAGCATCGTCTGCAATCATAAGTGCGGCCGGCACCGGAGGTGGCGGTGGAGGAGCCGCAACCCGAACGGCTCGATGGCATCCAAAGACCACAAAAAGGCACGAAAGCGCCAACGTTACTGTAAGTTTCATCAGGTCCGCCTTTCCGAGGTGCGAACTTTTACAAAGAAAACGCTGCCGCCCTCCGGATTGTCTTCTACCCATATTGCGCCACCATGAGCTTCGACGATAGTCCTGCAGATTGAGAGACCCAGCCCCACACCCTGGCCGGATTTTGTTTTCTTTTCAGGATTGACCTGAAGAAAGCGTTCGAAAATCCGCTCACGGAATTCCTCCGGCACACCTGGACCGCGATCCCAAACCGACAATAGTGCGGTTTTATCCCGGGCCTGAATGCGAAGCACGCTCCGCGATGCTGCTGGAGAGAATTTAATCGCATTTTCGACCAGATTGCCAATTACCTGTGCCATGCGGACGGGGTCACACTGGACCCAGATTTCCGGCACCTCTGCTTCGACGGCAATCTCTATTTTCTTTTCGCGCGCAAGACCTTCAAACTCTGCTGCAGTATTGCGGCCGAGCGGAACCAAATCGAGTAATTCAAATTTGTATTCCAACATTCCGGCTTCCATGCGCGATACATCGAGCAAGTTTCCAATCATGGCCGACAAACGCTGTGAACTCTTCAGGCACAGATCCAGAAGCCGGCGCTGCTTTTCATTCAGCGGCCCGGGGATTTCGGCCATCAGCAGGTTGACGGTTTCGCGCGTGGACGCCAGCGGGCCTTTCAAATCATGGGAAACGTGCGACACGAAATCCTTTTTCAATTGATCCAGTTCGCCGAGCCGCTGCGACATGGTATTGAAGTCTCTCGCCAGATCGGCGAATTCGTCAGCACCCTTAACGGGAAGCCGGTGTTCAAACTTGCCGGCAGCGACAACGCGCGTTGCCCGGGCCATTTCGCGGAGGCGTGAGACGATGGACCAGACGATCGGAAATGCGACAAGGATGCTAAGTACGACGGTTCCGGCGGCAGCGATCTTGGAAACTTCTGCGGCACGCGCTGCCGTTTGCTCCGAGCGTTTAGCTCCCTCCCGAATTGCATCTTTGACCGATTCGAGCAGCTGTATCTCGTCGTCTTTCATCGCCACCAACAAGTCTTCGAACTTCCTGGATGGTGGCTGATTGACCGGCTGCGGCTTCTCGGTCAGGGTCTGAAGATCATGCAAAGACTGCGTCAGACGCTCTATAATCATTCGTTCCTTTTCCGATGTGTCCGCGCCTCCAACGCTCGTGAGATGACTCTCCATTTCTCTGAGGTAGGTACGAAACTTTCCGCGATACAGAGGGTCCTGCGTTGCGATCGTCTTTCTTGCAAATTCCTCAACGATATCCATATCAGACTTCAGTTTCAGTCCTGCCAGCGCTTCACTGACCTGCCCCACGTTTAGGTCAGCAAGACTGGTGTTGATACGATTCAACTGCCGGATGATTAAAACCTGATAGGTAAGGACCGCCACCGTCAGGAGAATCAGAACTCCAAAGCCGGAAGCAATCCGAGTTGAAACTCTCATCAATTAGTCAATTTGGTACGACTTCATCTTGTTTCGTATTGTTTTGACGTCCACGCCCAGTCTTCGAGCGGCTTCCGCTTTGTTATTACCCGATTGTTCGAGTGTTCGAACGATCAGTTCCCGTTCGGCATCGGCCATGGTCACGCCTTCCGACAATACGATCTTCTTTGTGGCCGTGGTCAGGCTCTCTCGTATATACGGCGGTAAATCCGTGATTTCGATCCATGCGCCCTTGGCGAGAATTACAGCTCTCTCGATAACATTGCGAAGCTCTCGAACATTCCCGGGCCATGCGTAGGAACTCAATCTTTCGGCGGCCTCATCCCGCATCGCGTCGACGGCTCGATGGTGCTTACTGTTGAATAACGTAATAAAATGCTGGGCGATCAACGGGATATCGTCGCGTCTTTCTCTCAGGGCCGGGAGAACAATAGTGAATACGTTTAGACGATAATAGAGATCTTCACGAAGCTTGCCGTCCACTACCGCCGAGCGCGGCTCTCGATTGGTCGCCGCCAGCACCCGCACATCGAAGGAGAGTTCGCGATCGCCGCCGAGCCGGCGCACCTTGCCGTCTTCGAGGACACGCAGTAATTTGGGCTGCAATATGGCGGGCATTTCCGCAATTTCATCGAGAAACAGCGTCCCGGTATTGGCCAGTTCAAAGCATCCGGCACGGGTCGCAACGGCCCCGGTAAACGAGCCTTTTTCGTGGCCGAAAACTTCGCTTTCAATCAGACTCTCCGGAATTGCCGCCGAATTGATGGCCACAAATGGCCCTTTTCCACGCGCACTCAACTCGTGGATCGTTTTGGCCGCAAGTTCCTTGCCGGTGCCGCTTTCGCCGGTAATGATGGCGGAAGCATCACTTGCAGCAACGTTTTCGATCAACTCATAGACTTCGCGCATTCCCCGGCCGGTGCCGACAAAATCCCCATATCCGCCGCCTTTTTTCAACCGGGTTGTGAGTTTGCTCGCTCTGGCCCGCAATTCCACATCGTGCTGTGCCTCATTGAGCAGGGAGCGCAGTTTGGAATAATCGAGAGGCTTGGTCAGAAAGTCCTGGGCGCCCTGCTTCATGGCCTCCACTGCCGCATCGATGCTGGCAGCGGCGGTTATCAGGATGACCGGACGTCCGGGATCACCCTTCTTGAGACTGCGCAGCAGATCGAGTCCGGAGCAGTCGGGCATCACCACATCGGAAATGACGATATCCGGATCCCATGACTCGGCGAGCCGGGCACCCTCCGTTCCGTTTGAAGCTATTTTGCAGTCAAATCCCCATTCCTCCATGAGAATGGAGAGCACTTCCTGCATTGCAGGATCGTCATCAACAACCAGAACCGACGTTTTTTGAGCGGACATCCGCAACACCTCCCATTCAAAGGAACACACTGAAGGCCGAATTTCAAGTCTCGGCCCGGGAAATTCTCCCCGGCATTTTACTGCCCATTCGAGCAGGTTTTGCTCCACCGCATTAAGGCACTCCAATTGCCGTGGGGTGTTTATTGTCATGAACGCGAGCGAGCTTTGATTTAGCCGTGGCACAGAAAGCGTGCCCATGTTTTATGATTTTCTTCGTCTGTGTTCGTGAGGCGAAATCGAACAAGGCCAGTCAGGAAGACAAAGCCATTCCCAGCCGAGGAAGATTGAAGGCTGAAAACAGATCCTGGGTTTGAGTGGGATTTTGGAAATGGAGTCTCTCAAAAAGAGCCTGAACCGCCTGCAGTACATAGCCCTTATTGCAGGCGTGTACTTCGTTGCCGCTAAAATTGGGCTGAACTTCACCGTTTATCACAGCAGTACTCCCGTATGGCCATGCTCCGGAATTGCGCTGGCCGCACTACTGATTCTTGGATACGAGTTCTGGCCCGGAATTTTCCTCGGCGCGTTTCTCATCAATCTGACGATTACGGGGAATCCTTTAAGTTCGTTTGGAATTGCTGTCGGCAATTCACTGGAAGCCCTGGTGGGCGCCTATCTGGTATTTCGCTATGCCAATGGCGTGGAGTCCATGAAGCGATCGCAGGATATCTTCAAACTGGCGCTGATCGCTCTGTTGTGTTCTGCAATTGCCGCAACCGTAGGAGTGCGAAGTCTGGTTGGGACCGGAGCTATTCCACCAATTCCTAAAGCTTACGATCCAGTCTGGTTGACCTGGTGGGGAGGCGATGCGCTTGGCATCATCGTGTTCGCTCCGTTGTTGCTGGTCTGGCGGACGTCTCCCTCTGTGGAATGGAAAATGAAAACTGTTCTGGAAGGCGCTGGACTGGTCGCCTGTCTGGTCACCATTAGTCTCGTCGTCTTCGGCGGGGTTTTGCTTCCAATTCCGAGTAACTATCCACTGGAGTACCTCTGCGTACCTTTCCTGATCTGGGCCGCCCTGCGGTTTGGCCCGAGGGAAGCGTCGGTCTCCATCGCTATATTGTCTGCAATCGCAATCTGGGGAACGTGGCAACAGCACGGCCCATTTTCCCGTGTGCACGCTATTGATTTCCTGGATGGCCGAACCGAATCCATGCTCCAAATGCAAACCTTTCTCGGCGTTGGTACCATCATGACCCTTGTGCTCGCGGCGGAAGTGGCGGAACGAAGACGCTCAGAACGCGATGCCCGTTTCATGTCGGTCAGCGACCGGTTGACCGGCCTGGGAAACTACCGCAGACTCATCGATTCGCTGGAAACCGAGATTGTTCGATCCGAACGCATGCAGCGTCCCTTTGTGTTCGTTCTCATGGATCTGGATGGACTGAAACAAATCAACGACATTCACGGTCATCCCGAAGGCAACCGCGCCCTATGCCGCGTATCCAACGTGTTGAAGCTGAACTGCCGCAGCATTGACACCGCTGCCCGTTTCGGAGGCGATGAATTCGCATTGATTCTTCCGGAATCCGGAATCGAATTCGGACATCGAATCGCTGAACGAATCCGGAATCGATTGGCGAACGATGGCGAATTTCCAGTGCTTTCGATCAGCATTGGCCTCTCCGTCTGGACGGAAGGCGCCACCGCCGATTCGCTCATTCAGGTGGCGGACCGTGCTCTCTATGAAAACAAACACGGCCACCACAAACACATCGCAGTTTCGAAAAGGGTATAAGAGGTTCCAACTGAACATTGAACATTGAACATTTCTACGGGAAAATGTTCATTGTTCAATGTTCAATGTTCAATGTTCAGTTGGAGCCTCTTATACCCTTATTCTCCGGTGGCGGCGTTGACGGCGCATGCCACGCGCTCAATCATTTCCGCAGAGAGTTCAGGATAGATCGGCAATGCCAGCGATTCCCGTGCCGCTCGTTCACTTTCCGGCAACTGTCCATACTCATACCTCAGCGGCGAATAGCACGGCTGCAGTTGCAGTGGAACGGGATAATAAACCTCAGAAGCGATACCCACCGCTTTGAGATGACGGTAGACCGCGTCCCTCTTCGGTGTCCGGATGACAAACTGATTGTAGATGTGGCGCCGCCCCGGCTTCTCAATGGGCGTCTCCGCGTGCTGAATTCTTTGTCGATACAGTGCCGCGTTTCGCTGCCTCGCCTCCGTCCAACGGTCCAGATGTTTTAGCTTTACTCGCAGGACAGCGGCCTGAATTGCATCCAGCCTGAAATTGCCGCCAACAATCTCGGCTTTGTATTTTTCGATGAATCCATGATTTCGCAACTGACGGATGCGTCCGGCAAGATCCTCATTGTTTGTGGTCACCATGCCGCCGTCGCCAAAGGCCCCCAGATTCTTCGATGGGAAAAAACTCAGACATCCCATGATTCCCATAGATCCCGCCCTCTGGCCATTCCATTCTGCGCCGATGGCCTGGGCCGCATCTTCGATCACCGGAATATGGTATCTCTCCGCAATACGAAGAATCGCGGGCATGTCCGCCATCTGTCCAAACAGGTGGACCGGGATGATTGCGCGCGTGCGATCGCTGATGCGTGCTTCGATTCGGGACGGTTCGATGTTGAACGTGGCGGGATCGATATCCACAAAAACGGGCGTGGCGCCAAGCCTGGAAACGGTTCCTGCCGTTGCGAAGAAGCTATAGGCGGTCGTCAAAACCTCGTCGCCTGGGCGGATATTGAGAGCCATCAGGGCGGCAAGCAGCGCGTCGGTTCCGGAAGACAAACCGACTGCGAAGCGGCAATTCGAATAGTCTGCGATCTCTCGCTCGAGTGCCTCAACTTCCGGACCAAGAATGAAGTACTGGGACTCCACAACTCTGTGAATGGCCTCGAGCACTTCGTCCCTGATGGACGCAAACTGTCCCTTCAAATCAAGCAGAGGAATATCCATACGAGCGGGTTATTCTAACATCCGCTCCGCACGAACGCCCGGCTCAGCGGTACAGCCACACGCGCAAAAGGGACAGCAACTGATCGGTGTTTACGGGCTTGGCGATGTAATCGGATGCGCCTGCATGCAGGCACTTCTCGCGGTCACCCTTCATGGCTTTGGCCGTCAGCGCTAGAATCGGAAGCGTTCGAAACTGCGCATCGTTTCGAATTTCACGCATCGTTTCGTACCCGTCCATTTCCGGCATCATGATGTCCATCAGCACCATGCTGAGATCCGGCGTACTTTCGATAATGCCGATGGCCTGACGTCCATTGGTGGCGCTGACGACTTCCATTTCATGGTTTTCCAGTACGCTGGTGAGCGCGTAAATATTGCGGACATCGTCATCCACAACCAGAACTTTGCGATGACTCAGCACATCGTTTGAATTGTGAAGACGATCGATCATTTCCTTCTTGGCCGCAGGAAGTTCGGAAACGACGCGATGGAGGAACAGTGCTGTCTCGTCAAATAATCGTTCCGGCGACTGGACATCTTTGAGCACGATGCTCTTGGCACAACTGCGCAGCCGGGCTTCTTCCTCGAGGGTCAGATCATTGCCGGTGAACACCACGATTGGCACATCCCGCAGGCTCGGGTTGTTCTGCATCGTCTCCAGTAACTGGAATCCGGTCATATCCGGTAAACGCAGATCGACCACGCAACAGTCGAATGCGACCTGATTCAACATGCTGAGGGCTTTTTCGCCAGTGGGCACGGCCGTGATTTCCACGTCATCGTGAGACAACAGGTCGACGATACTTTCGCGCTCAATGTCATTATCTTCGACAATGAGCAGCCGTTTCGTGTGTGGGCTGACATAGTTCCGGATGCGATCGAAGGCGTGTTCCAGATCCTCCGTTGTTGCCGGTTTCACGAGATACGAAAACGCGCCGTGGGACAGCCCATGCTGGCGCTCCTCTTCAATGGACAACATCTGCACGGGAATGTGACGGGTGAATGAATCGAGCTTCAGATTATTCAGTACCGTCCAGCCCAGCATATCGGGAAGGAATACATCGAGCGTAATTGCAGTCGGCTGATATTGGCGCGCGAGGCTCAAAGCGGCCTGCCCGCGATTTGCGACAATCCCCTTGAAACCCTTGTCTCGCGCCATGCCGAGCAGGATGCGCGCATAGTGTGGGTCATCATCGACGATCAGCAGGGTGGTATCCCCTTCCCGAATGTCTGCACGGTCGTCGGGAACAACTTCATCGGATTTGGCGACAGTCAGCACCGGCAGCACCGGCTGTGCCAGCATCGAGTTGTATGCGTTTGTTGCCGGAAGCGTCACGGAGCGAGCCGGCCCGATATACACCACCGGCAGATAGAGCGTAAACGTGCTTCCCTGTCCTGGAGCGCTGGTGAGTTTAATTTCGCCGCCCAGCAGCGTCGCCAGTTCGCGGCTGATTGCGAGCCCTAATCCGGTTCCGCCGTACTTCCGGCTCGTTCCGGCGTCAGCCTGCTGAAATGCTTCGAAAATGAGCTTCTGTTTCTCCGGCGCAATGCCGATGCCGGTATCCGAAACCGCGATTGCCATGACGTTCTGGGCAAACCGAAGCACGGGATGATCGGGCGACCAGCCTTCAGCAACCCGGCGCACAGTCATCGCGACGTGACCCTGAGCAGTAAACTTGAACGCATTCGAAAGCAGGTTCTTCAGAATCTGCTGCAGGCGTTTCGAGTCCGCCGTATACATAGGCGGCAGCGCCGAATCGATGTCGACACGAAACGCGAGGTTTTTCGATTCGGCAATGTGGTGGAACGTGCGCTCAATGCTGTCCCGGAGCGATACGAACGTCATCTCTTCCGGATCCACGCTGACGGTGCCCGATTCAATCTTCGACAGATCGAGAATGTCGTTGATCAGCGTCAACAGGTCCGTTCCGGAGGAGTGAATATTCCGGGCATGTTCCACCTGCTTGATGCTGAGGTTGCCGGCGGAATTCTCCATAAGCTGCTGTCCGAGGATCAGAATCGAATTCAGCGGAGTACGCAGTTCGTGCGACATGTTGGCCAGGAATTCCGATTTGTATTTCGATGTGAGTGCGAGTTCCGCCGCCTTTTCCTCCAGTGCACGTCGAGCCTGTTCGACTTCCTTGTTCTTGCGCTCGACCTCCACGTTTTGCTCGGCCAGCTGTTTTGCCTTCGAAGCCAGTTCCTCATTCGTCTGCTGCAATTCGGACTGACGCGTCTGCAGTTCGATGGTCAGCTGCTGCGATTGCTGCAGGAGATTTTCGGTCCGCATCGTCGCTTCGATGGTATTCAGCACCACACCCAGAGACTGTGTCAGCTGCTCCAGAAAACTCAGGTGCGTCGCAGTGAACTGCGCCATCGCCGCCAGTTCAATGACGGCCTTGGTTTCGCCTTCGAACAACACCGGAAATACCACGATATTGGTTGGCGACACGCTGCCAAGACTGGACTGCACCGCCGTGTATTCCCGCGGCACGTCGGTGAGGAGAATACTTTT
>JBGPBY010000067.1:0-19748 GCA_041481485.1 Terriglobia bacterium | reverse complement strand
GCCCCCGTCCCCACTGGCCCACCCCCACACCCCCCCCCCCCCAAACACCCCCCCACAACAGACTATTTGACAGCTCACATTTGAAGACCCCAGGTGTTTTGCGGCATCATCTTCCGATGATCGTTCACGGACTGACTCCGATTCTCAATGTCTCGAACATCGTTGAAAGTTTTGCGTGGTTCGAAAAGATGGGCTGGCAAAAGGGATGGGACTGGGGTACCCCTCCCACCTTCGGCGGCGTCTGTAATGGGAAGTCTGAAATTTTCCTTTGTCAAAATGGACAGGGTTCGCGTGGCGGGCCTCTGCCGCGCCACGTTTGCGATGACGATACCGGCGGCGTGTGGATGAGTTGGTGGCTGGGCGCTGCAGCCGATGTGGATGCTGCCTATCAGCGCGCCCTGGAACACAAATTAACGGTGACCATGCCGCCAACCAACGAACCGTGGGGCGTCCGCGAGTTTCATTTGGTGCATCCGGACGGTCATACGTTCCGAGTGAGTGCGCCGATTTCGGAATCTTAAAATCGGCCTGGATTCAGCAGGGGTAGGATGCGATGCAAGACTGGCATTCAGTTCACTTCGCTGAATAGCAGCGGAGCGACTTCATTTAAATTCGGCTGCCATACGGCAAAGTTGTGCGCGCCGCCGGTCACTCGAAAGACATGTTGGATCTTATGTTTCGACAACATCGTCGAGAAGTCCGCGATGGAGTCGAACAGCGTGTCTTCAGTCCCGACGCCGATCCAGAGCAACTTCAATTTTCCGTTTATCTGGCTGGCGTCTGCGAGCACCGTATCGAAATTGACTCCGCCGGTATCGGGATTGTTGGCGGCGCCGAGGGCAGGGCTGAATCCGGCAATGCGGCTGAACAGTTCTGTGTGAGTGAGACCGATGGCCAGCGCCTGAGCGCCGCCAAGCGAGAATCCTGCGATTGCGCGGTGATCCCGGTCCGCATTGATCCGAAACTTCGTCTCCGCAAGCGGTATAACATCTCCGAGAAAGTCTCGTGCGAACCCTTCACGCTGCTGCTTGTTTTCCGCAGCATCTCCACGGCCCGTGCCGGCCGCCCTCTGAAACGCGTATCCAAACGGCATCACGGCAATAAAAGGCTTCATTTTTCCGTCTGCGAGCAGGTTATCGAAAATGACATTGGCCTTACCGGTTGATGTCCAGGCGGTTTCATTGCTGCCTGCGCCATGCAGAAGGTAAAGCACGGGATAACGTTCCTGTGAAGCTTCGTATCCGGGCGGCGTGTAGATCACCATTTTGCGATCCGTACCGAGAGCCTTTGAAGAGTAAGGCACAGATTGCACATTGCCATGGGGCACCGCACGAACCTGGAGAAACGCCGGGGCGGCATTCTGAGCGGCCAACGCTGCAGCCACCAGCAGAACGACTGCAATCGAAAGCATGAGCCTCTTCATGGGACCGGACCTCCTGTTTTAAGGCGCATTATACCTGCATCGAGAAAACGGGCGAACTTGGTCCTTCTATGTCAAGATATGCTCCATTCTCAGGAGGCGGAAATGAACAGACACAATTTCGCTCCAGTTGTCACAGCGATATTCGCAGCATGTTGCGCTACGGCATTCGCATTAGCGCAAACCCAGCCGCCAACGCGCGGACCGGCAGAGGGAGGATCGCCGGCCTGGTTCCTGCAAGGTTCATTTCCCGACCCCGGAGGAAATACGGTTGTCGATGTGGAAGGACACGTTACCGTTCCCCCCAGAGGCGGGGGTGCTCCGCAGCCCGCAGCTCCTGCAACCAATGCCGCACCATTGCCGCGTACACCGGGATGCAGCCGTTCGCCGCTGTGCGGAAATCGGCAGGGGCCAGGGCGTCAACAATTGCAGCGTGTCGAGTGGGAGCAGACATTGGGCTATACCTTCACGTATCCGTATGCGTTGCCGCCGGGCTCTGGTGGTGTCCCGTCGGTTGCGCTGGATTCCAAAGGAAACCTCTGGGTATTCCAACGTAAGGCTGCGGGAAGTCCTCAACTGTATAAGTTCGATCCGGATCACAAACTGATTCTGCAGATTGGCGATGACGTTATCGGGCATCAGGATAAAGCCCATGGCATGGCCATCGATTCGGAGGACAACGTCTGGATCTGCGATACCAATGGCGCGACTGTAATGAAGCTGAATCCGCGCGGCGAACTGCTGATGACCCTTGGATCGCGAGGACATCGCGGAGACTGGAACGAAGCCAAAGGTCAGCGGTTATTGTGGCAGCCCGTAATGGTTGCATTCGGAACCAACGGCGATATCTACATCGGCGAAGGGCATGCCGACGAGAGTCCAAATGACACCGACTCCGACGATGCCACGAACAACATCGGCGCGGCGAGAGTGATTCATCTCGACAAGTCCGGCAAATACATCAGCCAGTGGTATGGAAATAGCGTGGGACAGGGGAAGTTCGACTCCGTGCACGGCCTTGCGATTGATCCCTCCAATGGTGACGTCTGGATTGGAGACCGCGAGCAGTATCGAATTGTGGTCTACTCCGGCGACGGCAAATTTCTCAGAACGATGCAGATGAGAAACCTGGTTTGCGCCCTTCAGTTCGATGCGCATGGCAATCCGTGGATGGCCAGCGGTCAGGACGGCCAGTTTCTGAAATTGGATCGCAGCGGCAAAGTGCTGGGTGCGATCGGAAATGGAATGGGCATCGGAACCGGACAGTTCATCGAGGCCAGCTACTGGGTGTTCGATAAGCAGGACAACCTGTATGCCGGCGACACCAGCGTCGGCCGCGTCACGAAGATGGTCGCTCCGCGAAAGTGAAACGATGCGCCTGTAGGTACGGGATTCCCAATGTAGGGGCGGTCTATGACCGCCCACAATTTTGAGGGATGCAAACCCACAGATTGCGGGCGGTCATAGACCGCCCCTACATTGGGATCATGAAATCGCAATTACCCGAAACCAATTTCTTTCCTGACCGTCCCTACAAGCGCACAATCTAACTAAACTCAGATTCAGGGAGTCCGCCGTAATGCGACGTCGTTTCATCCCGATTCTTTTGACACTTGCCGCAATCGTCCTCCACGCCAATGCGCAGAATCGAACTGCACCGAAATCCTATTCCGATTCCCAGATCCTGCACGCCCTCCAGCGGCTGACATTTGGTCCGAAGCCCGGCGACATTGAGGCAGTCCGCACGGCTGGTCTGGAACAATGGATCCAGTCGCAGCTGAATCCCGAAGGTATTTCCGAAAATCCTGTGTTGGAAGAACGGCTCAAACCTTTGGAGACGTTGTCGATGACACCGTCACAACTCCTGAATTTCATCTCTGTGACTACAAAGACAGGCAGCCTTAGTTTTGTCTCGACTGTCCGCGTCGGCCAGGCACCCACCGGTGCTCTCGTCCAGATGATGCAACAGCCACGTAATCCAGACATGGATCTCAGGGACGGAAAGCTTTACCGAATCGTCTATTCCAACCGGCAGCTGGAGGAAGTCCTCGTCGACTTCTGGTTCAATCATTTCAATGTCACCACCGCGAAAGGCCGCTTTGTCGCCGACTACGAGCGTGAAGCCATCCGCCCTTTTGTGCTGGGCAAGTTCAAAGACATGCTCGTGGCCACGGCGCTTCACCCGGCAATGCTTCAGTACCTTGATAACAAATCTTCGATCGCACCGGAAATCTCCCAGCCCAACGGCCCGAACTTCACACGGACCTTCGAAGGCGCCCGCGGCCTCAATGAAAACTTCAGCCGCGAATTGATGGAACTGCACACCCTCGGCGTCGACGGCGGCTATACGCAAAAGGATATTGAGGCTGCAGCGCGGTGTTTCACGGGCTGGTTTCTCAAGACCACTTCCGCAGGCCAGACCACGCATGAACCGGCGAGCATCGGGCTGTTCTTCATGGAATGGCCTCATGATCCGAAAGACAAGGTCGTCCTTGGCCATACCATCAGAGGAAGCGGCGACCGCGAAGTCTACGAACTTCTCGACATCCTGGCAAGTCATTCATCGACGGCGCTCCATATTTCAAGGCAACTGGCACAGCGCTTCGTCGCGGACAATCCACCTCAGCCTCTGATCGATCGCATGGCAAAAACGTTCATGGATACTGACGGGGATTTACGCGCCGTGATGACCACGATGCTGACCTCGCGTGAGTTTCTCTCTGGCGAAACGGCGCTGACCAAGATCAAATCACCCCTTGAACTGGTCGCCAGCGCAATGCGCGCTGTGGATGCCAACACAACGGACCCGGCAGCCCTGGAACAATGGATTGCCGATATGGGCGAACCGCTATACAGCAAGACCGAACCGACAGGCTATCCCAACACCGGCGAAAGCTGGATCAGCACGGCCAGCCTGTTCGTGAGACTGAACTTTGCAGCCAATCTTGTTGCCGGCAAAATACCCGGTGTGACTTTGGATCGAACGCGCTGGAAGACCAGGGACACGACCGCCATTGCCCGGAGCGTTCTCGGCCGCGATCCTTCAGCTTCAACAGTGCAGGAACTCAGGGATGGAATCGTGACCGAGGCGGTCACTCCGGCATTTATCGCCGGCTTGATTCTGGGCTCTCCGGAATTTCAGCGGAAGTGAGGATGTCATGATCACCCGACGCGTATTCCTTCGCGATTCTGCTGTTGTGCTCTCTGCTCTTGGAACATCTCCACTGTGGCTGGCCACAGCGTCTGGTCAGGGATCTCAAAGGAGCCAAAGCTCGCGCAGAAAAATCCTTGTGGTGTTGTTTCAGCGTGGCGCCGCCGATGGACTGAACATCATCGTGCCGCATGGCGACCCCAACTACCGTAGCCTTCGTCCGACGATCGCGGTGCCGGGCCCCGGGGCGCAGAACGGAGTCGTCGACCTGGACGGGCATTTCGGACTGAATCCCGGGCTTTCTCCTTTAAAGAATTTGTGGGACCAACAAATGTTTGCTGTGGTTGAAGCGACAGGATCCCCGGACTCTGGTCGCTCTCACTTTGAGTCGCAGGCGTACATGGAGTCCGGCACCTCAGGAATGAAGACCGAGGATGGCTGGCTGAACCGCGCTATGAGAACCGCGGCTGTTCCCGCATCCGCCTTTCGCCTGGTTTCCATGGGTCCTCAATTGCCATTGACGCTTCGCGGTGACGCCATGGCCACTTCGGTTGGCGCCTTAGGCGGTCTTCAGGTGGGAAACGGGGTATCCAAAATATTTGAACGGATGTACAGAGCTTCTGACGATCCGGCCCTCAACACCGTGAGCGGAGAGGCCTTTGCGATGTTGAGACGTGTGGAAAAGATTACCGCAGACACCAACAAGCCGGCCAATGGCGCGCAGTATGGAATTGGTGAGGTGGGGCTGGGTCTGTTTCAGATTGCCCGCATGATCCAATCCGATCTGGGCGTGGAAGCGGCATTCGTGGATATTGGAGGGTGGGATCACCACACGAACGAATCCGGTTCGCTGCAACCGCTGCTGAATTCCCTCGCCACTGCATGCGTCGCATTTTGCCGCGACCTCGGCGACCGGATGAACGACATCGTGATGGTAACCATGTCGGAGTTCGGGCGCACTGCTTTTGAAAACGGAAACGGAGGCACCGACCACGGACATGGGAATCTGATGATGCTCATCGGCGGACCGGTCCGCGGAGGAAAAGTCTACGGGGAGTGGCCGGGTCTCGCGCCCGATCAGTTGTTTCAGAAACGCGACCTCGCAGTCACAACCGATTATCGGGATGTGCTTGGGGGGATCCTGACGAAGCACATGGGCGTTGAAAGCCTCGATAACGTGTTTCCGAATTACGCTGTCCGCAAAACGTTGGGGTTCATCCGCTCATAAGCACGTTACTTCAAGGTGTACCCACTGCGGGATTGCCGGAGCTCCAGACTTCCAGATCGAAGTCGGACTTCGATCCGATGAAACTTATTGTCCGGCACGGGGTTGGCGGCAAATCCCAGACTGTAGGAGGTTCCGAGTTCGCGGCCGATCTGTTCATACATCGTGATCACGTCCTCGGGTTGCCTGGGGAAGATCACGCGTCCGCCGGAGACTTCTGCGAGTTGTTCCATTCGCAGGCGCATTTCGCGCATGTCGGGAATCATCGCGTCCCGGGCAGATTGGGGGATCTCGAAGCTGGGATTGAGGTCGGTTCCGACGGCCACAAAATAGAACGGAATGCGGCTGTCTTTCACGGTGCGCAGTATTTTCTGGAAAGCGCGATCGGAGGTGGAGTCGACGAACTGCGTGAGGCGTTGCCCTCCAACGGTTGTAAGCCGCTTGGGAATATCGTTGTCGATGCCATCGGTGAGGACGACGACGCCCCGTCGATTCTTCGGGCTGTCCTGTTTCTGAATCGCCCACCGGAGCGCGTCGTAAAAACGTGTTCCGCCACAGACGCCGCGTTCCCGTTGAAGCTTGCTGTCCTTGCGCGAGTTCCAGCCCCGGATCACCTGGACTTTTCCGCCGAACGCCGCAATCATCACGCGATCCTGTGGTTTCTGGTACCTGGAAAAGCGGGCGACCGCCTCATCCAACAGCGGCCACTCCGGGGTCGTGCTATCGCTGCAGTCGAACAGGAGGATGAGGCTGTAGGGCCTGTCGGCCGAGCCAAACGTCTGAATCGGCCGGCGCTGCCCGTCCTCGTAAATATCGAAATCCTCCTGCGCGAGAGTGGTCACAGGGCGGCCGGCGGCGTCTGAAACCTCTACGTCGAGAGACACCAAGGGCACGTCCACACTGATCTCGAACGGTTCCTGCGCCGAGACCCAACTCGCTCCCAACAGGATTAGAGCTGCCAAATACCGGATTGAACGCATAAGGATTGTTGGTGATTCGTAAAGCCGCGTGGAAGGATACGCGAAACAAGCGCATTCGGTTACAAATCGTTTCCCCTCGTCCGTTTGAGAGGGAATTCATTCAATAAAAATCCCTTCGCTGCATCTAAATCCGGGTCTCATGCATCTTTGATAGTGAGTCGTAAGTTTGTGTTATAGAACCGGCTCAACAAACGGAGGAACCGCATCGATGGCAACAGCCGCATTCTGGATTGCTCTGGCCGCAGTTTTGATCGCCGGATTCTGGCGAAAGAAAAGCACCGAACAAATGAAACATGAGACCGTACGATTGCTCATTCAAAAGGATGGGACCGTGGATCCGGACATGGTGAAGGAACTGCTGAATCCGACGCCGCCCGAATGGAGACCCGAAACTAGAATCCTGTTAGGCGTGAAGAGGTGGGAACCGGGCGAATCCCGGCGTCATATGCGGATATGGGGATTGATACTCATGGTTGCCGGTCCCGGGGTTGGCGTCTTGCTCGCGGCAATCGGCCTCACTCGTCCGCTCGGATTCAATAACGAGATCACTGCCGGAGACAGCTCCACGCTCATCGCTGTTGGTATCGGCATGACGATCGCAGTTGTCCTGCTCGGTGTCGCCTTGTATTGCGCCTCTCAGTTTCTGCCGAAAGGCCCTAAAGGGGAAGGCGAAGGCCGGATTACATAGGTGGGCGAGGGATCCTCATCCGACCTGACTCACGCGGCAGAAGCAACCGTGATTGCCCTCGCCTGCGCCGGAAATTCCCATGCGTTTGGCGAACTCGTCCTTCGGCGTCAACACCGCGTACGCAGCTTCATGCGTTACTTATGCCGGAATCCAGCCGAAGGCGATGATCTGGCTCAGCAGGTGTTTCTGAAGGCGTGGCAATCTATCCGTCAACTACGGTCCGTGTCCGCCTTCGATGGGTGGCTGAAGAAAATCACGGTCACGACGTGGCTCGAAGCCGTCCGCCGCAAAAAGTTCACATCTACTGAAGATTTGGAATCGAGTCCATCGCATCGCTCATATTCGCACTCCACAGGCGAAAAAATTGACCTCGATGCGGCGCTCTCTCAGGTGCCACCCACGATGCGCCTCTGTATCGTTCTGGCTTACGATGATGGAATGACCCACGAGGAAATTGCGGCACTGGCGGACATTCCGATTGGCACCGTCAAATCGAATATTTCCCGAGGAACGGCCCGCATAAAGGAGATACTGTTCGACTATCAGAACCGGAGCAAACGATGAACCGCAATTCCAACGACCTCGATCGCAATCTGCAGGCGATGTTCCGTGAAAATAACCGCGACCTTGAAGCGGAGCCGTTTATCCACGCCACACTGAAACGTATCGACCAGCAGCGCTTTTACCGTAATCTGGCCGGCCTGCTGCTGCGACTGTTCGCCCTCGCGGGGATTGTCGTCATTTCGCCTGCACTGATTCGCGGGTCCATGTGGTTATCCGAAAATCTAGGAAAGCTTTTCGATTTAGGCAGCGACGTTCTGGCAAATCCAAAGGGAACATTCCTGGCCGTACTGATTGGAATTGCCGTTCTTTTCGCGAACACCCGCCGTCGATTTCATCGGCCCTGAGATCTATAGCCGCGGCTTGGAGGGATGAGATCTGGGGGCGGCCCGATACTCGGGCCGCTCTGTCCTGTTCTTAGTAGCGTCCGCCGCCGCCGCCACCAAAGCGTTTGTTGCGTCCACCGCCACCGCCGCGGTCTCCACCGCCACCGAAGTCGCGTTTGACCATGGGCTTCGCTTCGTTCACGGTCAGGGCGCGGCCATCGAGTTCCGAGCCGCTGAGGCTGGCAATCGCTTTGTGCGCATCCTCTTCGCTCATTTCCACAAAACCGAAACCCTTCGAGCGGCCCGTTTCGCGATCGGTGATGATCGTCACGGACTCGACGTTTCCAAACTGTTCAAACGCACTGCGGATATCCGTTTCCGTGGTTTGAAAAGACAAATTACCGACAAACATTTTCTTCGACATTAGTTATGTACCTACTCTGTAAGGAAACTTCCGGGCTGTGCGGTGGGGATTACTAAAACCGACCGAGGCAGGACAGAGAACTTCCGAACAATTTTGAATTCACGGCTTAATTACCGCTGCCATTACGATACGCGAATTCTCAGTGTGCTTCAAACAAATAAGTCCGACGCAAGACAAGGGGAAATCACCCAACAATTCGGCGTGTTCGTGATACAAGTACTAACAAATGCAATTCATCCAAGTCCGCACTGCAGCGATAGCAGTTTGTATCGCCGCGTTCGCAGTGGCTCAAACCGAGCCACAGACTGCGAAAGATTTCCTGCGTAAGTATCTGAGTTTTACCGAGACGGATATTTCCGATCTTGACAGTGGGCAGCTGATTACCAAGCTACCGAAGGTCTCCGACTCGCGGGAGGTCGCCGCATTTGCAGTCGTTCGTGTGAATGCGCCACCCGAACAACTCGCCATTCAGTTTCACGATATCGTCCGCTGGAAACAGGGGGAGAGCGTTCCGGAAATCGGCAAGTTCAGTGACAAACCCGAGATTGCCGATCTGGCGGGTTTGTCCATGGATCCTGAAGAGATCAAAGTCCTGAGGAAATGCAAGCCGGGCAGCTGCGATATGAAGTTATCTGCAGTCTCGATGGAACGCCTCGTTAAGGGAACCAACTGGACTGCTGAAAACTATCAGCATCAGGCCGAAAACCTCTTCAAGCAATTGCTCGTGGATTATGTGGGGACGTACAAGCTGGGTGGCAATCGCTATCTCGCCCAATACGACGATAAAAGGCAGCCGTTGAAGTTGGCCGAAGAGTTCAATGCGTTGCTGAAGGAATCCAATTACGTCACCGGTTACGCGCCTGAACTTGCAAATTACATCGACAAATTTCCGAACGCGCAGCTGGCGGGATCCGAAGGTTACGTTTACTGGTCGAAGGAGAAATTTGGCATCCAGCCCGTGCTTAGCATGACGCATGTCACGATCTATCCCAGAAGGCACGGCAACGCCAAAGAAGTGATCATTGCGTCGAAGCAGTTGTATGCCAGCCATTACTTTGAATCGTCACTCGCGTTCACGATGATGATTCCACGCGAGGGCGGCGGATCCTATCTGATATATCTCAACCGTTCGCGAACCGACACGCTTCGCGGGTTTCTCAGCGGTATTACACGCATGTTCATTTCCGGTCACGTCCGCGATGGCGCCGCAAAAAGCCTGCGGCTTGCCAAAGAACGCCTCGAAGCCGGACATTCCGGAAACTGATGGGATCCTGAAGAAACAAAAGTCCGGGAACACAGGAGGCAGGCAAATGTGAGCTGTCCGATGTGTTCACTTACATCGACTTCCAGAGTACCGACTGATCCATTGACCCTGCGGCCATTTGGTCATTCGGTTTTCGCACCAACTGCATTAGGCATCGGACAACAAATCATTTGACAGCTCACGTTTGAAGACACCCTTGTCCAGCAGCGGGCTTACGGGGACATGTTCAGGACTCTTCGGTGCGAAGCGGGAATCGCAGCAGTGAAAGTTCGGGAATATCCTTGAAGTCGTCGGTATTCACTGTCCACAGCTGAGCATGGTGATGAATTGCGATGGCGGCAATGGCAACATCGATCTCTCGTCCGCGCGGCCGCGAAAGTTTTTTGTAAAGGTCCGCGGCTACAAGGGCCTCTGAAGTTCCGAATGGGATGGCATCGACCGACGGAAGCAGCGCCTCCTGTGCGTTGATTTGCTCAGGGACTCTGGGACCGCGGCGCCACTCGAAGAGAACCAGCGAGCTGAGGTAAATCCTTTCGCCTTGTGCCAGCAACTGCCGAAGCCGGGGCGCAAGAGTCTTCTGTCCAGCGAGCGCCTCGATCAGGGCCGACGTATCCAGGTGGATCATCGCAGCCGTGTTCGCCGGCCGCCGCCTTTTCGCACAGCGCGAATTTCCGAGATTTCAGCGTCCGCGGCGGACTGGCTTTGAGGCGGTATGAGCCCCACCACCCGGTCAAACACTTTCAGCATGTGTCGTCTTTCCTCATCGTTCATCATCTCGGCGCGCTTTGCATAGTCTTGTATTGCTTCGCGGACAACAGCACTCTGCGGTTTCTTTGAACGGGCGGCAGCACGGCGCAAGGTTTCAACGGTTTGCTCGTCGAATGTGAATGTAACTTTTACCATACCGATGCCATACTACCATACCCTGGACGCGTATTCGTCAGTGAGCCGCCCCGCACTCTCCTGTCCGATGAAATTGCCAATTCGTCTTTGAGCTGGGTGTGAGCCGATATACGCTAGCGAAATGTTATCCAAACTGACATTTCTGATTACCTCTCTTGTGGCGCCCATGCAACGTTCTGTGCGGCTCGTGAGCTTTGTCCTGGGTCTCAACCTGTTCGTGGGCTTTGCCTATGCGCATCACAGTCAGGCCGGTATCTTCGATCCGGACAAGACGATCGAAGTCAGTGGCGTCGTTAAGTCCGTGTCTTGGCGCAATCCGCATGGACAGATTCTCCTGTCCGTGAAGAACGAGAAAGGCATTGAGACCGTGTGGGATGCTGAAACAGCGTCGATCAGCATTCTGCGGAATCGCGGCGTAGACGGAACCTCAATTCATGTCGGCGATCGCTTGACGATCGCGGGTTCGCCATCGTTGCGCAACCGGCCCGAGATTCTTGCACGCAACGTGCTGCTCCCGAACGGCTATGAGTTCACGTTCGGATCGGACGGCGCATACTTCCCTGCCGGAAAGGCGGGGCGTCTGATTGGCAGTGCGAAGCCCGATGGCAATGTCGCTTCCGCTAGAGCCAGGGCCGACGGCGTGTTCCGCGTCTGGTCCACGATCATGAGCGACCCCGCCGCGTTTCCGATGTTCAAGGGCGGTTACCCGTTGACCGACGCCGGCAAGGCCGGTCTTGCGAAGTGGAATCCGCGCAATAACGTTCTTCTGAAGTGCGGCACGAAGGGAACGCCACTGATCATGATTTCGCCATTGCCGATGGAGTTCAGCAAGCAGGGCGACAAGATCATCATGAAGCTCGAAGAATACGACTCCGTGCGCACCATCCACATGAATCCGAAAGACGTGGCGCCGCCAGCGCACACCCTGTTCGGCTTTTCGCGCGGCCGTTGGGAAGGCACGACGCTGGTCGTCGAGACTGATCACATTGCGGCCGGCTACTTCGATCACCTGGGCGCGCCACAGAGCGACCAGATCAAGACTGTCGAGCGCTTCATCCCGAATTCGGACTACAGCCGTCTCGACTACACGCTGACGACGACAGATCCCGTGAACTTCACGCGGCCCTTCGAACTCAAGCGGTACTTCGTGTGGAAACCCGAGAACACCGTACACCGGTATGAGTGCCTCGATCGCTTCGTGCCCGGCAAATAGGCGTCCGTGCAGCGAGCGGTAATATGAAGGACAACAGGATTTCCATTTGGCTGGGCGCCGCCATCGCCGTCGTTGCTGCGGGCGGACTGGTGAGCTTTCGCCTTATGGATCGGCATTCACCGTTTGTCGATGTCCCCCTTCTGTTGTTATTTGCAGCTGGCGTGATCATCGCGATATCGGGCCGGTTCCGCTCTCGGATGACTCAATTGGAAGAAGCCCAGTCCACTTCATCGCGCGATCTCAGAGAAAGCGAAGTTCGCTTCAAGCAGCTGTTTCTTGCCAGTCCATATCCCGCCACAGTGACGCGGCTGGGGGACGGCAAAGTTCTCGCCGCAAATGAAAGTGCGAGCCAGCGCTTCGGTGCGCGGCTGAGCGACGGCCTCGACTTGTTCAGCAGCGATTTTCATGCCGATTTGTCTCAGCGAGCCGCAGTGGCCGAGCGGATCCGAACGCAAGGTTTTGTCAAAGACCATCTATTGCCCATGAAAACGGCTGCCGGACAGGTTTTCTGGGCCTCGATGTCGGCGCGCGCGATCACCTATGACGGACAGCCCGCCACGCTTAGCGTCTTTCACGATGTCACCAGTCAGGTCGACGCCGAGCAGGCATTGAGATCGAGCGAACAACGTCTCGCCGCTCAAAGTGAAGCACTCACCGCACTGATGGAACGTCAGGCACGAACAATTTCATTTGAAGAGCGCCTCCGCGACATTCTCGAAACCTGTGCGCGAACCATGCATGTGGCGAGGACCAGTGTCTGGCAGTTCTCGCCGGATCGTGCTGCCATTGAATGTCTGGATCTGTATGAAGAGGACGCGAATCGCCATTCGACTGGACAAAGTCTTCCTCGTGCCGGTTTTCCTGCCTATTTTCGCGCTATCGAGCACGAGCGGCTGGTCGCAGCCCGGGATGCCCTGAATGATCCGATGACAAGGGAGTTTTCCGAGACTTACCTGAAGCCAAACCGGATCAGTTCAATGCTCGATATTCCGCTGCATCAGAGCGAAACGGTTACCGGAGTGATGTGTCTCGAGCACGTTGGCGATGTTCGGAACTGGGCGGCGGATGAAGAAAACTTTGCGCTGGCCATTGCCAATCTGTTCGTTGTTGCCCTGACCGACCGGGACAGGAGGAATGCGGCCGACCGGCTGGCGGAAAGCGAGTTGCGGGCACGGCTCGTCGTGGATACCGCGCATGACGCATTCATTGGCATGGATTCCAAAGGCACGATTGTGAGCTGGAACGCTCAGGCCGTTGCCACTTTCGGGTGGACACTCGAGGAGGCCTTGGGAAAAACCCTGACGGAGACCATCATTCCTCCTGCATTTCGCGAAGGGCATCGCCAGGGGTTGAAACGCTTTCTCGAATCCGGTGAAGCGCCGGTTGTGAATCAACGCCTCGAACTGAGCGCTCTGCACAAGTCAGGGAACGAATTCCCCATCGAGATTACAATCACCAGTCCCATCAAATGGGAAAACGCCTATTTCTTCGGCGCGTTTGCCAGAGATATCTCTTCACGAAAGCAACGCGAACAGGAACTGCGCCAGGCCAAGGAATCCGCGGAGGCGGCGACGCGCGCCAAGAGCGAATTTCTTGCAAATATGAGTCATGAACTGCGGACTCCACTGAACGGCGTTCTCGGGTATGCGCAGCTGCTGCAGCGGAGCAAGACGCTCACAGAAGACCAGCGGGAATCGCTCGACGCGATTTCAAAGTGCGGCTCGCATCTGCTGGATTTGATCAACGACATTCTTGACCTGTCGAAGATTGAGGCCGGCCACATGGATCTCGATCCCATTCCCACCGACCTGCATCAGCTGGCGGTGGATCTGGGGTATGTGATGGCCGAGCCTGCTCGCCGCAAAGGGCTCGCATTCACTGTGAATGTTGCGCCGGATGTTCCGGCAAGAGTTGTGGTTGATGGACGTTATATTCGTCAAGTCTTGCTGAATCTGCTCGGCAACGCGGTGAAGTTTACGTCCGCGGGTTCCGTCGATCTTTCGGTCCGGCAAACTCCTTCCGGAAGACTGGAATTTCGAGTATCCGACACCGGTATTGGAATTGAAGTGGAGAACCTCAGGTCCATCTTCGAGGAATTCCGTCAGACCCGTATAGGATCCAGCGCCGGGGGGACCGGCCTCGGTCTCGCAATCAGCCAAAAGCTGGTCCGGGGAATGGGTAGCGAGCTTTTCGTCACGAGCCGGCTCAATGAGGGCAGCTCATTCTACTTCGAACTGCCGTTGATTGCTGCAGAGGCCTCCAGCGTGCCAACCATTGATGACGATTCTGTGTCTCACGGAGCACACCTTGCTCCTGAATCTCATCTTATGGCTCTTGTTGTGGATGACAGCTCAGTGAATCGCCGCATTCTGGCCAGTCTGCTGGAGAGCGCTGGAGCACAGGTAATCACTGCCGGCAGCGGGGCCGAGTCACTTGAACTTGCGTTGAAGTATCAGCCAAGCATCATATTGATGGATTTGAGAATGCACGAGATGGACGGACTGGAGGCGACGCGGGGGATTCTTGCGAATCCGGCGACCGCCAGGATTCCAGTCATTATGGTCACTGCCAGCGCTTTTGGGGATGCACGCCGCTCCGCACTGGAGGCCGGCTGTGTCGATTTCATTACCAAGCCAATTCGTGCCGAGCAGCTGTTTCAAAAACTACAGCGGCACCTGAATGTGCGTTTTGTCGAATATTCGGATCAAGGCGGAGACATAAGGAACACCGAACTGCCGGCGGGACGGAACGCCGAATCCATTGGCCAGCGGTTGTACGATGCCGCCTTCATTGGAAGCGTTGCCGAACTCGAAGAACTTGCGCTGGAACTTGCACGTGGGGAAACACTGGAGGCGAACCTGGGAAAGCGGATTAAAGCTTTGGCTGCGCAGTTTGATTTCGACGCGTTGATGAAACTCGCAGATGCCATGAGGGCGTCAAAGCCGGAATCCGGTGCGGACTGAAATGTCGCAAGGATGGTTGATGCCAAAACCGGCCACCATACTTGTGGTTGATGACAGTCCGGTCAATCTGCAGGTGCTGGTGCGAACGTTGGATGGAAGCGGCCATCGCATTCTGGCTGCAACCAGCGGAGCTTCCGCCTTGCAGATTGCATCGCGGGTGAAACCCGATCTCATCCTGCTCGATGTCATGATGCCGGGGATGGATGGTTTTGAAGTCTGCCGCCGCATCAAATCGGAGAAGGCAAACTCCGACGTCGCGATCATTTTTCTTTCAGCGCTTGGAGAAGTAGGCGACAAAGTTGCCGGGCTCGAATTAGGCGCGGTGGACTACATCACCAAACCGATTCAAGCCGAAGAGGTGCTGGCGCGTGTGTCCGCACAACTCACCAGATTGCAGCTGGAACGCGATGTCCGCCTGAGCCGCGACAGTCTCGATCGCGAACTTGGTGCAGCCGCTGCGATGCAGCGGCTGATTCTGCCGAGGTCGTTTCCGTCAATCGGCAATCTTGCCTTCGCGGCGTACTATCAAACCAGCAGGTACGTCGGTGGCGATTACTTCGACGTCGTGAGTCTTCCGGATAATCGGTGCGGCATTCTGGTGGCCGACGTTTCGGGACATGGCGCTCCTTCTGCAATTGTTATGGCTATGATACGGGCGGCATTCCACGCCTATCACTTGCCGGCAATTCACCCTGCCGCCGTGCTGAAGTATTTGAACGAACAATTCGAGTTTCTGTGGGGGACATCCATGCTGGCGACGGTGTCCTATTCCGTAATCGACACGTCCGGACGAATGACAATCTCCTGCGCGGGACATCCTCCACCGCTTCTGGTCCGAAATGGAAATGTTTCGGAAATCTCGATCGACTCCGCGATTCCTCTGCTGCTGATGGACATTGCCGAAATCCCGACTACGGAGCACCAGCTCCTTGCCGGCGACCACATTCTTTTTTACACCGATGGGGTGACTGAACGAGAAAATGCTTCCGGAGAAATGTTTGAAGTGCAGGGTGTGCAAAGGTGTCTTGCGCGCTCTCATCACCAGAAATCGGAAGAGCTGATGAAGTCCCTGGTTCACGACATCGATCAGTTTGCGGCTGGAACAGAACCGCACGACGATCAGACTCTGCTTTTGGTGACGATGTGATCTGGCCCCAGCCGCGTTAGCGGCGACAGTTCCTTAGCCCCCGGCGTAAGCCGGGGGTAAATCATTCAACAACAAAAGTGAGTGCCGGAGGCACGACAGATCTATAACTCCGATACTCACCACTGATTTAGAACTGTCGTGTCTGCGGCACTCTGTGTGGGGTTGTGATTCTTTACCCCTCGGGCTCACGCCGGGGGATAAGTAGGCCGTTTCATAAATACGCACACGTATTCAGGGCGGCACAATAGCTGTAAGCGCGATTTCCCAATGTAGGGGCGGTCTATGACCGCCCGCAATCGCTGGGAATGCAATCCTCCGAATTGTGGGCGGTCATAGACCGCCCCTACATTGGGGAATCGCGCTTACAGTTCCGAACATGCGTTGCTGTATTTTAGAAATGGAGCACTAAGGAACTGCCGCCGCTAACGCGGCTGGGTTGCTTCTGTTGAGAACACTGGAAACGGATACTCCGCCGTTCGACCCGGTGCCGACGGGGTGTCAATGATGATATTGGTCAATTTTTCCTGAATCGGTTTGTCTCCGATTTGGATGCGAATGCGAAGCCGATAGGAGCCCGGACTTAGTGTTGAATGGATTGGAAAAATGAAGCGCTGGTCGCGTTGGCGCAAGACCGGAAGGGAAGGAAAGTCCAGAGATTCGATGGCCGTGCCATCCGCATTCAATACTTCAAATGTTCCTTTGGGCCGAAAGTACATCGTGCCGGAGTTTTGCACGACGACAACGGCGCGCCACCCCGCTGGAGAACGGGATTTTGCTCCGACAGTTTCGATTTTGACTTCCTTGATGCTGCCCGTGACGGCCGGGCTTCCGATGGTCACGAAGACCGTTGCGAACAGATTCAGAGGTGACCGGTCTCCGATTCCTTCCGCCGGCTGAGGCCAGTTGGGCAATGTGCTGAATCCAGCTGCGCACACGTAACTGCCCTCTGTCAATCCGGCTGGCGGGCGAAGCGTATAGCTCACGTTCACAACACTGTCCTTTTTGATATCGAATTCCGCCGGGTTCAATGTCAGCCAATTTTTGCAGGAGACCGTTTTTTCGCGCGGAATTTCGCGTGCATATCGCGCTGTGGCGTTTTCATCGATCTGGAAGTCCAGGGCATCGCCCCGCAGATGAACCGGATGTTCGGACTGGCTGATCAGCTTCAAGGAACCTGAGCGCTGTTCTCCAGCCTTTATCGAGAGCTCTGCACGTGCCGGCATCAGAACGAGGCCAACCTGAGCGTATGCAGAAGACGCGGCGGCGCAATACAGCGCGCCGAAAGCGACAAGGTTGCGGATCTGTTGAGATTTGTTACGCATAAGTCTCTGTCCATTCCTTTCGGTCCCGAGAGCCACGTCATTTGCGGATTGCGCCAGGAACTGGCGGAGAGGTGTCGAATACAGAGGAACTCCCCGCCTCGTAAAGCATCATGCTATTTATTCCTGCGGCATCCTGCCGATTGCAGCGCCATCCGTGCAAAACAAGAATCGCCGAAGGTTGAATGAACCAGAATCGACCGAATGGCCAGCTGCGACCGTCCAGTGGTGCCGGTAGGTATCCCATCCAAAGGTGCCGGTGAAGCGACGGCAAAAGAGGCGGGGAGCGGAGAATGGTCAGGCCTTTGATGCGAATATGTGGGGCGGCGTTCCGGGCGGCTATCGCAATACCATCAATGACAATATCGTGTTGATCCTGATGATCGAAACACTGGAAGGGTTGAAAAACGCCGACGAGATTGCAAAAGTTCCAGGTGTAACGGCCGTGTTTGCGGCGAGCAGCGATCTTGGCAACTTCTCCGGCTACCGCCAGGGACAACCGGATTACGAGCGCGCAATCAATATCGTTCATGATGCGGCGATCAAAGCAGGCATCCGTCTTTGCGGGCCGCTGTCGTGGCGGGATCGTGCGGATTTCACCTGCTTTCAGGCCGGAAGTGAAACCGCCGCAATCGCAGCAGGCGTCCTTTCGGAATTGGGGAATCTCACAAATACCCAGACCAAACCCGAAGTCGGCCCGTTTGCGGGACGATGATCGTCCGCGGTCCTAAATCAGGGGAGTGATGTTGGGCTCGATACCCAGCAGAGCCTTCCCGTAGATTTCGAGATTGACGTGCCATTCCGTGATGGCGTGATGGCTTGCCACATGCACATCCCGCCATAAGCGTTGCAGTCGATTCGACTCCGAGAAACTGGAAGTTCGATGAGCTGCCGCCAGTGTGTCGACTGCTTCACGGCAGTATTTCGCAACGAGCGCGGCGTCTGCGCGAATGCGGGCTCTGGCAGTTGGATCCGGGTAGTTATTGTTCTGCGCCGCGTAGTCGAGATCGTCAGCGGCGCGGAATGCGTGCAGATGCGCACTTTCGATCTTCATGGCCGCCTCGGCGATCAGCAGTTGAAACCCGGTGGATTCCTTTTGCCTGCTGTAAACAGTGTGCGTGACGGCGCGCGACGACGACTTTTCGATAACAAGTTCCAGCGCTGCTTTTGCAAGGCCAAGCTGCGAGCCAATTAAAATCAGAATCGTTACCGGGACGAATGCTGCGCGATACACCCATTCGTCGTTGTGGTCATTTCGATATTTCCCCTGAAAAGCCGAAGGGTACGGAAGAAATCGGTGTTCCGGCACGAACACATCTTTCGCGACGATCGTGTTGCTGCCGGTTCCCTTCATTCCCGCCATGAACCATGTGTCCTCAATCTGCAGGTCGTTCATCGGCATCAGCGATAGACCGAGGCTGGTCATTTCGCCCTGATCGTTGTTCATGTGAATTCCGCATGCCGCCCACTGGGCGTGCCTGCATCCGGAAGCCCATGCCCACCGTCCATTCACCAGCCAGCCTCCGTCGGCCGATTTCGCCGTTCCGTGAGGCGCGAGAGAACCCGCAATCCAGGCATCGGAATTCGAGCCCCAGATTTCGCGTTGCGCTTGTTCGGGAAACAATCCTGCAAGCCATGCGCAGACGTTGATCAGACTTGCGGTCCATGCCGTGGAACCGCAGCTTTTGCCGAGCTCCGCCATCGCCGCGATGTATGTGTGAATGTCGGCGCCATAACCACCAAAGCGTTGTGGCGACATCAGCCGGCATAAACCGGATTCCCTGAGAGCGCGTACCGTGGATTCCGGAAGATGCCGCAGCCGATCTGTCTCTTCGGCATTTTGTTCAAGGGTCTGCCGGAGGTTTGCAGCCCTCCCAATCAACTCTCTGCGATCAACGATCATGGTCATAGTGTTTCGTTAGTATGCATCCGGTTTGCAGCGAAAGACTACTCCGCCGCGATGGCATAGACACGTGCAAAATCCGAAAATCCCCTATAGGCAGGCTGTGAGATCATGCGCGGCCGTAGACTGTAATGGCAGTCGATCAAGAAAGCCCTCTCCCAACGGGAGAGGGTCGGGTGAGGGGTACCACAAGTAACAATATTTACGTGCGGTACCCCTCACCCGGCCTTCGGCCACCCTCTCCCGTTGGGAGAGGGATTT
>JBGPBY010000066.1:0-19762 GCA_041481485.1 Terriglobia bacterium | reverse complement strand
CGGCGTGAGCCGGTGGAACAAGAACGCGCTACCCAATAAAAAAGCCCTCATCCGCAACGCGGATGAGGGCTTTTTCGCGCGAAGATCGCGTTAGAAATTCAACTTCATTGCAAACTGAATTTGACGGCTGGTCCCCAGACCCACGCTCTTTTCAACCGTGCCTCCGATCTTGCCGAAGGTTCCGATTCCGGAAGTGGTCGAAGCGAATGGCGTTCCCGGCTGCAGTTGTCCCGTTGCCGTTCCTAATGCATTGGGAAGGGTGGATGCCGGATTGGCATAGTTGGTGAAGTTCAGCACGTTGAAGACCTCCGTGCGGAAATCGAAACTCTTGCCTTCACCGATCTTGAATCGGCGATTCATCACCAGGTCTGCCTGACGTTCGATGGGACCGTGGAGTCCATTCCGCGGGAAGTTTCCAAACGTTCCGGGATTCGGAGTCGTGAACGCCGCAGGATTGATATAAACGCGTCCGCCATTCTTGATAATGGGATTCACGCCAGGAACGATGTCCGGCCGGCGGGTTCCGCGAGAATTTCCGCCGCCCGGAGTATTGATCACAGCAATAGCACTGGCTCCGCCAGCGGTCGACTGAGTCTGAAACACGTTTCCGGCCGTATCCAGCCAGACGATATCCGGACGGGTAATCAATACGTTGATCGGCACGCCGCTCCGCATATTGATGATGGTTCCCGCTTCCCAGCCTCCGAAAATCATGTTCATCGCCGGCCCGAGGTCCTTTTTGTTCGGTCCGACACCGAGGGGAATGGCGTATATGGCGCTTGTGTTGAAATTGTTTCGCACGTCGAAATTGTTATAACTGTTATCGAAGTCGTAATCCTTCAGAGCTATGGCATTGTTGCTTGCCGTGATTCCTTCGTTGGAACCTGCGCTGTTGCCAAAGCTCCGTCCCAGCGTGTACTGGGAGTTCAGCGTTAATCCGTTACTGGAGCGGCGAGTCACCGAGATTTGCATCGAGTTGTAGCTGTCGTGCCCGCCACTGGTCTTCATGTCGATTTCCGCAAAGGGCGTCAGTGGTTTCACGCCGGGCCCCTGTGGGATATCAAACTCACGGAGCACGAATCCTGTGCTGGGTTCGACAGAAACGATTTGGTTGGTAATCGTTCTAAGGAAGAGATTGCGGCCCTGACTTCCGACATAAGCAACCGTCGTGACGAACTTTCCAGGCAACTCCTGCTGCCATGAGAAGTTGTACTGGTAAATACGTTCTGGAACCTTGTAGTCGTCACTATATGCCCGCGGTGCGAAGGTGCGGGTGTTCGGGTTCGCGATAAAGTTTGCCCTTACCGTCGCCACGTCCAGCGGATATGCGCCATTACTAATGACCGTATTGATCAGATCGCTTTCGATGGGCTGAATCAAGTCCTCGGTTTGGCCCGGACCGTAGTAGATACCGAAGCCTCCACGCAACGCGGTTTTCGCCATGGGTGAGTAGCTCAATCCAATTCGTGGACCGAAGTTGGTCTTGACGGCCTCATACGGCGTATGGTCCGGAGGGTAAAGAGTGCCGGTTTTCGGATCGAACTGTGTGGTGAGATTGCGGGCTTCCATCAACGGTGAGTAATACTCGTACCTCAAGCCGTAATTCATGGTCAGATTGGACTTCAGTTTCCATTCATCCTGCGCATAGCCAATGTAGTAATTCTGTTCGGCCTTGCGCTGTCCGGTTGCGCCGTTATTGAAAACGCTGGGATCCGACAGATCCGCCGTGTAGCGGATGCTGGATGCGTTATTGAGGAGGAAATTGTCGATATTCGTATAGGTGTAAGTGATCCCTCCGTTACGGTCCGTGTACATCCGCACCTGACGGAATTCCGCGCCGAACTTCATATTGTGCCGCCCGCGGATCCAGGAGAAGTTGTCCAGATAGGAGAGACTCCATGGAGTGTAGGGTGCTCCGCGTCCGTTGGCTTGGCTGTTGAGACGCACCAGACCACCGGCCACGGCGGAACCCGTGGATGAACCTTGTCCCGGAATACCGGAGTTCGGAGCCGCACTGCCGAAGTTAATCGCGATACCCGACGTATCGATTCCATTGACTACCGGTGCAACACCTTGTCCGCGGGTCAACGCTTCATTGAATCCGAACTTTGCTTCGTTGATCATCGTGGGTGAAATAATTTTCTGCCATGACAGAACGCCATTCTGCGGTGTCGTCCGGATCTGAAGCACGCGTCCGCTGACGCTCTGAGGCTGAACAGATCTGGCCTGATCGCGGAAGAAGCGCATGTACACCGTGTTCGTGGAGTTCACGCGGTAATCCAGCCGGAGACCCGCAGAGTTTTCATCAACCGTATTGCGAGCGAGCAACTGCACGATGTCGAACTTGGCGTCAGTGGAAGCGCCAGGCAACAGAACAGCTCTGGGGTCACGAAACGCATCGATGATCGATTGAACTGCAGGCGCGGCGGTGCTTTTGGCCAGCGCGCTCGGTACAGCTTCAATCAGATTGATGCCTGAACGCAGGCGGTATCCTTCGTAGCTGCCGAAAAAGAAAAACTTGTCTTTCAGGATCGGTCCGCCCACGGAACCGCCGAATTGATTCATACGCAGTGAGGGGCGGCTAAGGTCAAACGTGTTTCGTGCATCCAGTTTGTCGTTTCGAAGATATTCGAACAGCGAGCCGTGAAGCTGGTTGCCGCCCGATTTGGTGACGACGCTGATCTGTCCGCCATCGCCGGTACCGAACTCCGCCGGATAGTTGTTCGATTCGACCCGGAACTCCTGAACGTTTTCCAGACTGCTCTGCAGTCGAAACGGGGACACCAGTTCTCCGCCGATGACGCCGGGAGCGGCGTCGATGATTCCCGTGCTTTCAATGCCATCGTAGCGGATGGCATTTTGCTCGACCGCGCGTCCGTTGAAGCGAATGTCGCCAAAGGTGCCCGCGCCGGTGTTCTGAGCGCCCGGAGCCTGCAGATATAACTGAGAAATATTTCTTCCATTGATGGGAAGCTGCTCCACCTCACGTTGATCTACACTGGCTCCGAGACTGGCCGAACTCATATTGATTTGAGTATCTTCGACGGTGGCCTCCACGCTGACGGATTGTGCGCTGGCGCTCGGACTGATCGTGAGATCGAGAGACCGTGTCTGGCCGACCAGGACCTGGACATTCTTCACGGCCGTCGGAGCAAATCCACTCAAGGTTGCTTCGACGTCATATTCGGCGGGTTTCAATCCATTGAAGAGGTAAATTCCCAGTTCCGCTGACAACGCCGTGCGCGTTTCGCCCGTACGTTCGTTTGTGATTTTTACCGTCACTCCCGGCACTATCGCACCGCTGGCGTCTTTGACAACGCCTTCAATGCGTCCCTGGTCCGTCTGACCGTAAGCCGTTGTGGTTATCAGCGCCAGAATCAAGGCGAGTAACACAGTTGTGTAATGTTCCTTTCTCAAGGAATCCTCCTTCGTATCTTTTGAATCGATTTGGATCGTATTTGTAGTAAAACCCGCAGTCGTCGTGAGATTAGGGAAGAGCAGTCACGTTTACATGAATGAAATGTGAATAAATCATTTCAGGTCATGGAATCTGAATTGCTTTCAATGGACGCGGCATTCGGTTCAAACTGTACACTCTCTTAACGAAGGCGGTGCTTTACATGCCCCAGTACAAGTCGAACTACACCTACGAAAATTGGGCCCACACGCTCAAATTCAAACCCGATCGATATAGCGAACCCGAAACCGAGCAGGAAGTCGTTGATGTGGTGAAGGACGCTCTCGCCCGTGGCGGACGAATACGCCCGCGCGGCGGCGGGCATTCATGGTCTCACTTCGTCGTGACCGATGACACACTCCTTCATCTGGACCGGATGAACAAGGGCTTGATCGCAGACATTCTGAAACACCGGTATACCGTTCAGGCCGGCATCCGGCTTCAGGATCTCATCGACAATCTGGCGCTCGACAACCTCGCTCTCCGGAATATCGGTTCTATTACACAGCAATCCATCGCAGGCGCGATTTCCACGGGCACTCATGGAACCGGGATCCAACTCGGCAATATTCCAACTTCCATTGTCGGCATGAAACTCGTCACCGGAACCGGAGATGTGCTCACCATCAAGGAAAGCGATGCCGATTTACTGAACGCCGCCCGGGTGAGCCTGGGAGCATTGGGAATTGTGACGGAAGTGACGATCGACTGTGTTCCGCTATACAACCTGCAGCACACGACATACTTCTGTAAGTTCGACGACGTCGTCGACAAGATGGACGTGCTCGCGCAGGAAAACACGAGGTTCCTCATTTGGTGGCTGGTCGCGCCCATCGGACCGAAGGACAACGTTCTGGTGCTTACGATGAATCCGCCGGGAACGCCTCCTGGAATTCTGGGGAACGCTCAGTCTGCTTCGAGTGTCGGCGACAGCCGGCCGCCCATGAATACGAATGATCTGTTGGGAATGATTCTGAGTCTGTTTCCCGGCAATCCATTCCGCAAACTGTTTCAACAGACCGGCCGCTACGACAGAATGCTGACCATTCCATTGCTGCCTGTGCTTCACCGCGAATTCGAGTATGCGCTTCCAGTGGAAAACACTGTGGAAGCACTCCATCGGCTCCGCCGGATCTTTGATGAAGGAGACATCTCCACGACGTTACCGGTCGAAGTTCGTTTCGTTGCTGCAGACCAGAGCCTGATGAGTCCCGCCCGCGGGCGAAACGTGTGCTATATCGGCGTCAGTACAGAGCCGAATGCGAACGAAGTCTATTCCCGAGTCGAGCCTGTCATGAAAGATCTCGGAGGCCGGCCTCACTGGGGCAAGTGCTTCGCACTTCAGCGCAAGGAAGTCGAGGCGATGTATCCGGACTCCTATGACAAATTTCGCCAGCTTCGAAAAGAACTGGATCCCAAAGGTGTGTTCAGCAACACGCTGCTCGATCAGTTGTTTGGCTGAAGATCGCTGGAATCAGAGGCTAATCCCAGGAGTCTCCTTCGATTAGACAAGCGACAAAATTGCCGTTGCGATCGAGCTTTGTGAACCGGTACCGGGTCCCTTTGATAAATCCCCGTACCCAGCTCTTGTTCGAGAAGCGCTCGAAGATTTCCGGGGGTGAGTTTTTGAGCCTTCCGCTGAACGATCGAGGAAAATTCCGTCTGTCGGCGTTGATATCCAGTTTCAGCCGAGTTTCCGCCGTCACTGTCAGGATGGTCCCCTTGCCAGTGAGGATTCGGAATGGAAATTCCACGATGCCAATGTCCTCCTTCAATTCATCTTTGGCAAATCAGCTTTGGCAAAACGCGGTGTCGCTGTACTTGGGACACTAAGGCCGGGCCCTGCGGGAATCAAGCATCCCGCAAGCGAGGTCAGGGGAGGTGTGAATGAATTCGAATTCCCACTGTAGGCGCGGTCTATGACCGCGCGCGATTTTGAAGAATGCAACCTTCCAGATTGTGCGCGGTCATAGACAGCGCCTACAGTGGGAATCGGAATCCAATTCTGCAAAAGACGCGCTTCATTCCCGCCCATAATTGAGTGGCCTGCAGTCCTCCGAATTGCGGGCGGTCATAGACCGCCCCTACAGTGGGGACCGATGGTCACGAGCTTCGAATCCGTAATCTACTGTATTTACTTTAAGAACCAGACCAACACCATTAGACAGAGCGTCGTTTTTGCCTGGATCCGGATCGAAGTCCAGTGCGGGGTGGAAAAATGTTGTCTCGGAATCGGCGGAGTCGAATTCTCGGATTGATGCTGGGGGTTATGCTGGCATCTGCCAATTGCATTGCTCAATCCACCGGAACATTACAGGGCAGGATTTCGGACCCGAACGGAAGCGTCGTTCCGGATATTCAGATAACTCTGCAGAACCGCAGTATCGGCTTCGAGCGCACGGTTCAAAGCGACCGTGATGGCTGGTATCGGTTCGACGGATTAACCGCGGGCAATTATCAATTGCAGGTGCAGTCGGCGGGTGTCCGGGTTTCGGTCACTGATGAAATACCAATCGATATCGGACGAACGACCGGGCAGGACTTTCAGATACAGTCCGGGAAACTCTCGACAGGTGTGACGGTGAACGTCATTGCTACAGTAGTTGACGCCGCGAATGTATCCGTCGGCCGGGTTATCGAGGCGACTGCAATTCGGGAAACTCCGTTAAACGGTCGTAACTTTCTGGAACTCGCACAACTCGAACCCGCAGTTAAGGTAGTTTCCGGGACAAATCCGGGAACACTGGCCAACAACTTTGCGCGAGTGACTGTGGCAGGGTCATTTTTTTCTCAAACGCACATCTCGGTTGACGGCTCGACTGTGAACGATAGATTCGTCGGAGGCACTACCCAGAATTTTTCGCAGGAATCGGTGCAGGAGTTCCAGATCTCAACGTTTAATTTTGATCTCGCGTCCGGAACACCCGGCGGTGGTGTGGTCAGTATCGTTTCGCGGCGCGGTGAGAATGATAATCACGGATCAGGGTTCTTCTATTACCGGGATCACAATCTTGCGGCATACCCAGGTCTCGCCCGCGATAGCCAGAATCCATCGCCGTCTTTTTCGCGCCGCCAGTCCGGTTTTTCCCTGGGAGGGCCAGTTAAGAAAGATCGTTTGTACTGGTTCGGCAACTACGAACACAACAATCAGGACGCCGTCTTTACGGTGAACAACAATCACCCGATTTTTACTAAACTCGATGTGATCTATCCCAATCCATTGACTGCGGACCTTATCAATCTGCGATTGGATTGGAGAGCCAGTGAACACACACAATCATTCTTTCGCTACAGTGCGGACAAGAACCGTACGATTGCTCCGGCTGCAACTGCCGGGATGCCATCCAATTGGCAGTCTCTTCGAAATGATGCTTTCCAGCTTCAGGCAGGTTTGAGTTCGATTCTCTCAGAGCGATCGGTCAATACCTTCCGCGCATCCTACAGTTATCTTAACGGTCAGCTTAAACCGGTTTCAGGGAACGACTGCCGAAGCCCGTCTGCGTGCGTCGGCATCGATCAGCCGACCATTATGGTTTTTGACGCGCCACAGTTTCGGATCGGCAAGCAGGCGAATTCTCCGTTTCCACGGTGGGAGCGCAACTTCCAATTCGTCGACGATCTGGCCTGGTCGCACGGCCGTCACTCCCTGAGGCTGGGTGGAGAATGGGAACACGTCTATTGGAAGGCTTTTTTTGATTTCAACGATCCTGCACTGATTACGTTATGGGGACCCAGTAACCTGCAGACTCCGGCTTTGAAAGCGATTTACGATGCTCTGCCTGCAAGTTTGAAGGACTCTGGCGGTCCGCCCCCGACATTGTCCGATATCATGCAGCTTCCATTGCGCAGCTTCATTACGGGTATTGGCAATCCAAAGCTGCCGGTTCCCTACAACTTTGACAAGGCCTCACGAAATGATCGGATACGTTTCTACATACAAGACACATGGCGTGTACGCCCGAACGTCACGATAAACGCCGGTCTTGCGTACTCCTACGAGACGTCTCTATTCCACAGCGACCTTGAGCGCCCACCGTATCTCGCAGCGTTGCTGGGTGGGGAGTTGCGGGCGCCGCAGCCTAAGCGGAATAGTTTCGATCCTTCCCTCGGTTTGGCATGGATTGTGGACAAAAATCGGAATACCACGATCAGGTTCGGTGGAGGTATTTATACCGACCAGATCGCGTTTTACTGGAGTTCGCGCGAACGGGCATTCATAGCGCCTTCCGGAAGCGGCCGAATTAATGTTGACGGAACTCTGACGCCGTACAACTTTGTCAGTGTTGCGACAGATTTCCGGGGTGCCGACTTGCTCCCGCTGCTGCCGGGAATTCGCTCCGACTTGACTTCAAAACTTGGAAACGGTTCAGACCCCTCGCGGAGTTCCATCGAGGTTATCAAGCAGGGAGGAGACATCGCAGCTCCGGATTCCGCGATGACCTATTCCATGCATCTCACAGGGGGAGTCCAGCGCCGGCTTCCCCACGATCTCGTGTTGTCGACCGATTACGTCATGCGGCGATACGTGAAGCTTGGCCCTCTACAGGATGTCTTTGTACTTGATGCGAATCGCTTCAACCGGCCGCTGGTGACGGGCGTCGATGCTTCCACGGGCGCAGTTTCGTTCATTCGGAACCCGGTGATCCCGCTGTGTACTCCCGCGCAGGCCGCCGCACTGAGTCCGAACGACTATTGTTCAACAGGTCCCATCAACATCTCATCCAGCGGCGCCAACAATCGCTTTCAGACACTGCAAGTTAAGCTGGACAAGAGGTTCGCTGCCTCTTCATTGCTTTCCGTCAGCTACTCTTATTCTCGCAACACCGGTTTTGTCGAGTTCAATAACTACAGCGACTATCGCGACGCATATGGAAACCTGGCGGACAACAATCGCCACAACCTGACCTTCATGGCTGTCTGGAATTTTCCAGATTACAAAGGAAGCTCGAAGACGTTACGGAGTCTCTTCAACTCATGGGCAATCGCGTGTCTATCGCAAATCAGGAGCGCTCCTCCATTGGACACGATTCTATCCGGGCTGGATCTGGACGGCGACGGAATCAGCCGTACTTTGCTTCCTGGCACCTCGCATAACAGCCTTGGTTATGGCCTTGGCAATGCAGGTTTGCGTGAACTGGTGGCAGATTACAACGCGGACATCGAAGCGCGCACTCGGCGCATTACGGCGAGCGACGGAAGTGTGACGATGATCCGTCCGCGTACTCCATTCAATCAGATCATCAATCCAATTACTTTGCCGGAAGTCTTTTCCAATGGCGATTCATTTATATCTCAGGATTTGAGACTGACGAGAAGGATCGCTCTCCAGGAACACCTATCGCTTTCTCTGATCGGTGAAGCATTCAATGTGTTCAATATTGCGAATCTGACGGGTTACAGTAACCTTCTCAATCAGCCGAATTACGGCCAGCCCGGCGCCCGCGTCGGACAGGTTTTCGGAACAGGCGGGCCTCGGGCATTCCAGCTGGGAGCACGATTGACCTTCTAATGAATATGGACGCCTCAAACTGCATCCCCATCCAGAATCCGACGCGCTCCCTTCATCGTCGATTTGTGTTCTTCATTCTTGCGGCAATGTTTTTGGCAACTGTGACCCCCGTGCGGTCCCAGGTCAAAAGTGACAAACAGAAAAAGGTGCTGGTTCTGGAATTGATGAGGAGAAACGACACATCCACACTCACAATCGACCGGACATATCAGCAAGTACTGAATGAAGGACTAGCCGGACAACTCGATTATTACAGCGAGACTGTGGACCTGGCGCGCTTTGGGGGAGATGACTATCAGGGCGCGCTGCGGGACTTCTTCAGACAAAAATACAATGGGATAAATTTCGACCTGATTGTTGCAACGACAGCCGACCTGAAAAATTTCCTGGTTCGCTACGGCGCTGAGATTTTTCCAAACACGCCGGTTGTTTTCTCTGCAAGTGATGATGTGCTTGAAAACAATCCTGCGACCCCTCCAAATTTCACTGGCATTGGTTATGAAACGAATCTCCGGGGAACCCTTGATGTTATTCGCAGGCTGCAGCCTGACGTCAGGCGAGTCATTGTCGTCTCGGGATCTTCGAAGGCCGTGGACCAATGGCACGAGGCTCGCGCCCGGAGACAGTTCAAGGATTTCAGCGGCCCGCTTGAGTTCACGTACTGGAACGGTTTGGCAATGGGCGAACTCAAACGGCGGCTTTCCACGCTGACACCCGATACGGTCGTCTACTTCATCATGTTCACGGAAGATGCAGCGGGCGAGCGATTCACGGCCACCAGCGTGCTGGATCAAATCTCTGCGGTGACAAGTGTACCGATATATACCTGGTATGACGGTTACCTTGGTCACGGCGTCGTCGGTGGGAGACTCGCAAGCACGGAGAATGTGGCGAGCCAAACCGCGAGGGTGGCACTGCGTATCCTGCACGGCGAACATTTTGAAACGACTCCACTCCTCTGGACAGATACCAGTCGGCTGGCATTTGACTGGCACGAATTGCAACGCTGGAAACTCCCTGAGGATAGGCTGCCGGTGGACGCGGAAGTCCTGTTCAGGGAGCCTACTTTCTGGCAGCGCTATAAGAACCGCATCATCGGCGTAATCGGTGTATTCGCAGTCCAGTCCCTATTGATTGTGGCTCTCCTGATTGAGCGGAGAAGGCGGCGGAAAGCAATTATCGGCCTGAGAGTGAGCGAGGAGCGTTACCGCAATGTCGTTGAAGCCCAGACAGAATTGATTTGCCGCTTTCTGCCAGATACCACCCTGACGTTCGTCAACGAGGCGTACTGCAAGTACTTCGGAAAAGCTGCGAAGGAACTCATTGGGACGAAATATATCGATCTCATTCCCGAGTCGGAGCGCAGGTCAATGCTGCGTTACGTTGAATCTCTGATCCAGCATCCGCGCAGCGACACACGGGAACATCCGGTGATTCGACCGGGCCGTGCTCCTGGCTGGCATCAGTGGACGAGCTGTGTCATATCATCCTCCGACAAAATTGAACTTCAGGGCGTAGGGCGTGATATTTCCGAGCGAAAGCGTCTTGAACAACAATTGGTCCAGAGTGAACGTGAGTTTTCGACTCTGGTCGAGAATTCCCCTGACGTCATTACCCGTCTGGACCACAATCTGCGCTACATCTATGTTAGTCCGAACTTCAAAGGCATCTTTGGCATTTCTCCGGAAATGTGCCTGGGCATGCGCCCCAGCGAAGTTCCAATTCCGAATTACGATTGGAACGAGTTCGAAGGCAAGTGCCGGGAGGCTATCGAGAAAAGGCAGCTCACCGTATTTGAGTTCCAATACAACGAAAGACATTACCGCACGCGAGTCATTCCGGAATTTGTATCCAGCGGTCGAGTGGAATCGGTGATGTCCATAAACGAGGATTTTACCGAGCGATTGCGAGCCGAGCTTGAATTGCGAGAAGTTTCGACACGATTACTGACCCTGCAGGATCAGGAAAGGCGGCGGATTGCCAGGGAACTGCACGATGGCGCCACACAGAACATTGTAGCCATATCCATGGATCTCGCTCGACTTCAGGAAATAATTGTTAACCCAATTCCGGAAACCAAAGAACTGCTGGACGAGTGCCGGCAGATTGCCGAAGAGTCTCTCAACGAACTGAGAACCATTTCCTATCTGCTTCACCCCCCAGTCCTGGATCGCTCCGGTCTGGAGCGCGCACTTCAATGGTTTGTTAAAGGGTTTTCAGAGCGTTCCGGCATTCAAGTCGACACCACTGCAATCCAGGATATCGGCCGTCTGCCAGGGGATATCGAAACTGCGCTCTTTCGTGTGGTCCAGGAGAGTCTCACCAACGTTCGCCGTCATTCCGGCAGTAATACCGCCAGCATCCGGCTTGAAAAAGGGAGTGGAGGAGTAAAACTACAGATCTCGGATTGTGGACATGGGATGCCTGTAAGCGAAAGCCCTGCCAATGAGTCGAACGGCAAAAATGTGGAAATGGGAGTAGGAATTCCCGGGATGAGAGAACGGATGAAGCAACTCGGTGGGCGGCTGGAAATTGAATCCAGTAAGAATGGCACGACCATCACCGTGGTGGTGCCCGAACTTCAAATCCAGGCTCTCAGTCTTCGTTCTGGCGCCGCACGCGCCTGAAATATCTTCGGTCGCGAGCAGCGCGAAGATTAACTTGCGGTTCTATTTGATCGCCAGGCAGACAGTAGTAAGGACAACCCCGATGCGAAGCCGTGGCCCGTCAAGGTGAATCAACGCATCTTTCCCGACACGGAATTGATTGAGTTCATCTGCGAAGACCGCGATGCCAACCACTACGTCGGCGACAAGCAGACCACGCGGCAAGTTGAATCTCTGGGACGCTTCCTTCGGCTTCGGACATTGGGTTTAACAACTTTTAACCAGTATGTTCCGGGCAACCTGCTAGATTTGCATTCACTTTGAGGAGGGTAGCGCTCGTGGTGCAACGCCTTAGGATCATCTTTACAGTCTCGTCCCTGGCCGCCCTGACGATCGCCAGCGTGAATCTTCACGCGCAGTACTCCCTCCAAATCGATTTCGTAAAAATTCCGGCCGGTGAATTCATGATGGGTTGTTCGTCTGGAGATGCCATGTGTGGTGCAGATGAGAACCCACGACATCGAGTTCAAATCACGAAGAGTTTTGAAATGGGGAAGTACGAAATCACCCAGGCCCAGTGGTTTTCGTTGATGCAGACGAATCCCAGCATGAATAAGGGAGACAACCGGCCGGTAGAGATGGTGGGCAAGCTGGATATTCAGGAATTCATCGCGAAACTGAACAGCCGGAATGACGGTTATCGTTACCGATTGCCCACCGAGGCCGAATGGGAATACGCCGCCCGGGCCGGTAAAGACTCGGCAAACACCGGACCCATTGAGCAGGTGGCATGGTTTGAGGGTAACTCGGAAGATGAATCGCATCCTGTGGGTCAGAAAAGGCCGAATGCATGGGGACTTTACGACATGCAAGGCAACGTGAGGGAATACGTTTCCGACTTTTATTCTGGCGACTACTACAGCGTTAGCCCCGCCATCGATCCAACCGGTCCTCAGCTGACGCTTGGGGGGCGCGGAAGCGCTGCTCCGATTGGACGAGGCTTTCAAGGTGGGCCGGGTCCGGGCGGTGGCGCAGGCGCTGTTCCTCCATCGGCGAGAGGAATTGCGGCGGGAGCTTCCCTTCAAGATCAAGTCAATGCGCTGCAGGCGCAGGTCGATGATCTGCAGCGGCAGTTGCAGCAACTGCGAAGTGAATTCGAATCGGGTCCGCGCGGACGTGGCGGATTTGGACCCGGAGGCCCAGGAGTTCCTGGCGGGCCCGGCGGTCCGGCAGGTCCTGGCGTGTTTGGCCCTGGAGGTCCGGCGGGACCAGGGCGAGGGCCGCAGCAAGGGCCAGTCGTTCTCGGACCAGATGGACAATTCATAGATCCCCTCGATGGTCTTCCCACCGGACTTCCCGTTATCCGCGGCGGTGGTTGGGATCAGTCCGCGGAATTTCAGCGCGTCTCCGCCAGGTATAGCTATTACGGACCAACGCTGAAACTGAGCGACATCGGCTTCCGCGTGGTTCGCGAACCTTTATCGCGGTAGTCCAGCATAGAAATGGAGTCGATTCCTTCAAAGGATTTTCAGTTCCGGCCAATCGAGAGCGTAACCGAGGGCTCTTTTGATTTCGCGATGCCGAGTTACCGCGGAGCCTATGCGTGGGCCAAGGGAAGACTTTGGAATGACGTGGATGTTGTCGAAGTTTGCAACGGATGGCCGATCGAGCCCTTCACTCTTACCCAGAATCACTTCCTGCGGAATACCCCTCATTGTCGAAGTTATTTCTGCAATGATGACTTTGTTGAGATAACTGTATGCCGCTGTTCGTGACAGCAAGAGTACGGGCCGCTTTCCAATGGGATCTGGCAACGCAGTCCACACAATATCGAATTGCTTCATTTGCCGGAGCGCCTTCGACGTGTCTTCTGCGTGGTTTCCCAGACAGCCGGATTCAAGTACGCCTCTGCGGAATCGGGGTGATTCTGATACGCTTCGCAGGTCGCGCGTTCTTCAATCTCCCACAGGGCCTTTCGGATCGCATCGCGGATGAATTCGGACCGCCGTCGTGATCTGCCCGGCGCAACTCGTTCGATTTGCGCTGCGACTTCGTCATCCAGTTGGATTATTAGAGTCTTCATATATAGAACTATATAGAATTACAATGAGCAACCGCAACGAGAGAAGCATGTACCTTGTCCAAAAAGTAGTCCGCACCCGCCAGGGTTTCTAAAAAGAAGTACTTCTCCGTGAAGGCGGTACAGCCAAGTCGGCGATTGGCCCACATAGCCGCGGCACGGCTACAATGTTCGCGCGAACTTGTCGACATCCCAAGAGGATCCCTTTAGTGAATCAGAATGCAAAGGCCGGACCAGACTTCTACGATGATGACGAAGTGTTCGCAACCTATGCCCGCCGCAGGCGGAGCGCCGACTCGCCGAACGAACGGCTGCTCCAGTTCGCGGGGTTTCGTCTGGATGCGCTGCGTGAGGCGCATCCCCGACGCGAGCACTTTCAAGATGAGTCAACTTATGCGCGACGCATGCGGATCCCACTATTCCTGATCAAGGCGGCACACAAGGGCGCGTAAGCCACTCGAAAATCCTTTACCTGTTCGACTTCAATACTTCGATAATGGCGCGAGTAGTTGCCGATGGCGGTGATGGCTCGCCGCTGAGCTTCAGTGTTGTTGTTCTGTCCGCTCTTGTGAGTGCTGTCGCGAAGAGGCGGTTTCCGTTTTTTGCAGCGTAGCCTTTGATGGTGACGGTTTCGCCGGCCCTTACCATGGATTCGGCAGTCGCTCTGTCCCATCCGTTTTGGATCATCACGTGTGGAGGTTTTGCTTCTCCTGTCCACGTGGTTGTTGTGCCGTCCTGGTTCGTGACTACGATCATGACTTTGCAGTGGGGGTTGACCCATTCGACACCAGTCATTGTTCCCACCAATGAGATTGGTTTGTCTCTTTCGTATTCGCCGTCAAACGAGTGATGGGCTGTCAGTGGAGCGGCGGTCAGCACCAGTACCGTGGCCACAAGCAGTGCTGCGATTCGTGATCTCATCGGGGAATCCTCCCGGCAGGCATCATAACGCCAGGTGGTGTTCACCAAATACTTAAGAATTCACTAAAAATAGCAGAGCGAGAGCAAGCGATACCATCCCCGGAATGTTGACTAGGATGTTGCCCAAAAACCAAGAACGACCAGTAACAGTAGAAAAATCAAGAATAGAGCATCGAATGCTTACTCCCGCAATCCGAACACAAAGCGTGATCAACCGTCTCGGCCAGCACATTGAGAGGGGCTTATCGTCAGACTATTTCGTTACCGTAAGGATTGACTGTGCGGTGATAGTCCTGTTATTTTTATAACGAGAGTTCCATTCAATACCACTGGTCTGTTTGCCGCTGCTCAAGGTTGAGCATGGAGAATTCTATGTCCAAAAAAACTTCTTGAAGTGAAAGGAAATCGCTGAGCAGTTTCGGCGCCGTGAATTGCTCCGTTGTTGGCCCGTAGACCTTCGGAGCTTTGAACTTAATCCTGGACTGCACGTCCATCTGGCGTACGAACCAGCTTTCGATATCGGCCGTAGCGAAAAGGTTCCGGTCCGAGAATCTGCTGTTTCCGTCCCTTGCGAATAGCTTCTTCTATGTACGGAAGCTCCACCCTGCCGGTGACGATCAGATGGCTGAAGCACTGTCCGACGGACCAGCGGCCCTCGCCGGGAGACTGATTCACGTGAGTGTCCGACAGGTGTTGCAGGATACTTTGCGCGTCCTTTCGGATGTTATCCAGTTCCTGAAGATTGCTCTCGATGCTCACTTGTTCTCGAAGGCAATCGTAGCCGAAAACTCGGTCGTTGAAAGCGGCCATACATCAAGACCTTTTGTGATCCGGCAATTGGGGAGCGAGGGAAGGAGATCAAAAACTGTGACCAAAATTGTGACCAAACCATGCCCAACCATGCCCATTTGTGACCAAATCTTGGCCACAAAATGCGTTTAAGTCGTTGATTCTAAAGTGGAGGCGGCGGGAATTGAACCCGCGTCCGAAAACGATCGGTTGGAGACTCTACATGCGTGTCCGATTCCGGTTTTTGTCGTACCCCAGCCTGAAGGAATCGGCAAGCTGGCTGGGGCACCCGCCCGTTAGGTTTCGCTCTTTGGCCGCCGGGTCAGCAGCCTCGGGCTATCCTGTCTAAAGTGACGTCCTTCGATCCGTCAACAGGAGAGCGGATCAAGGACGTAGCCGGTATTAAGCGGCTAGTGCTGGTGTATATTCAGCAGTTGATTGTTTCCACGTTTTTACGAGGACATGGGCCTCGGCATGCATCTCCTTCTTCTGCGTCTCCGTCGAAACCGGTGCGCCCCCTAAAGCTAAGGAAGAGAAATTCGATCCGGACATCTATGTATATAGGTGGTGTCGACATTTATGTCAACGCAGTATAATCGGCCTTTTCCAGGAGGAATAAGGTCACATGCGGGACGCCACGGAACGTTTACTGCAGGCGCTTGGCCCGTCCATCGAGGCAGAGTTGGATCGAGCCATAACCGAAACACATCAACAACTTGAGGACGAATTTCAAACCCGTCTTCAGACGGCATTGCGGGCCGCAGAGCGGGATACTCAGCAGTTGGCTGATGCCCGGCTGGAAGATGTCAGAACGGAAGCCCGAGAGGCTGCCCGGATTGAGCTGACGGAAAGTTTCGACGCACAAATGGAGCTAGCGGCCCGGCAAATCCGTTCCGACATGCAGGCGAAGGTGGACGAAGAGCTGCAAGTGGCTCAATCCAGATGGGCAGCCGAACGCTCGGAACTGCAAAGCGAACTCGGCCGCTTCCGCGTTTTCGCCGATGCCCAGAGGCAACTTTCGGAAAGCACCTCTCAAACCGAGATTCTGTATCGCTTTCTTCAGCTGAGCGAACCGTTTGCGTCATCCCTTGCCATCTATGTGTCGAAGTCCGATAGCCTCTCGCTGTGGCAGTTCCGCGGTGGAGTATTTTCAGCGTCGCTTTCCGATGGACGTCAGAATTCGGAGCTCTATTCCAAATCCATCGCTGTCCGGGAAAGAGTCGTCGGCGCTGTTGTGGCCAAACTCCCATGCGATTCGGTGGCTCTCGATTTTCTGATTTCGTGTCTGGAGCGGGCTATCGAAACTTTTGGTATGAGAATGCGGACGGCGTCTCCCCGGCCGCCGGTGCCCCAACCGGCTAACGGCAGCCATGTTTAAAAAGCCGATTTCCGCCAAGGCCGCGCATTTCACAGAATCGGTCATACGCGGAATGACGCGGCTCGCCATCCAGTATGGAGCCATCAACCTGTCTCAGGGGTTCCCCGATTTTGCGGCGCCCGATGTCCTGAAAAAAGCGGCAGCGGACGCCATTTTTGCAGACATCAATCAATACGCAATCACGTGGGGCTCCAAGCGATTTCGCGATGCGCTGACGGCAAAGACAAGACGCTTCCTTGGAATTGACATCGACCCGGAAACGGAAATCACAGTCTGCTGCGGTTCCACCGAAGGGATGATCGATGTTTTGCTGGCCATCATCAATCCCGGCGATGAAGTGATTGTCTTTGAGCCGTTCTACGAGAACTATGGCCCGGACGCGATTATCTCCGGGGCCACACCGCGTTACGTGCAACTTCGCCGTCCGGACTGGACCTTTGACGAAGCAGAACTCGCGGCTGCATTCAACAACAAGACCAAGGCAATCATTATCAATACGCCGAACAATCCGACCGGCAAAGTCTTCAGCCGGCAGGAGCTGGAAATCATCGGCCGACTGTGCCGGAAGTGGGATGTTCTGGCAATCACCGACGAAATCTACGAACACATTCTGTACGACGGCGCGACGCATGTCTCTCCCATCACACTGGACGGCATGCGCGAACGCACGATCGTCGTCAACGGTATGTCGAAGACATACAGTGTCACCGGCTGGCGCGTCGGATACATCATTGCGCCGCCGGCTATCAATGGCGCAATTCGGAAGATGCACGATTTCATGACGGTCGGCGCGCCTGCTCCGTTACAGGATGCCGGCGCCGTGGCGCTCGGACTGCCGGACTCTTATTACACCGAACTCGCGCAGCACTATCAGTTGCGGCGAGATCGCATGCTGTCGATGCTGAGCCGCGCGGGTTTTGATGCCTTTGTACCCAGGGGCGCCTACTATGTGATGTGCGATGTCGGACCATTTCTTAAATCGCTGGGCATTGCCAATGATCTGGAGTTCTGCAAATTTCTGGTGAAGGAAGTCGGTGTGGCTGCCGTGCCCGGGAGCAGTTTCTTTGCGGATCCGCAATCCGGTTATGACATCATTCGATTTACTTTTTGCAAGAAAGATTCCACCTTGGCCGCTGCTGAGGAGCGTCTGGCCCGCCTCACAAACTTTATTCCGGGGGCCGAGTCCAAGTCTCCGGTTGGGATATAATGCCGTGCAATCATGCTGCCAATGAGATACCTGCAAAATCAGGAAGGTCTGGAATTCCCTCAGAATCCGTCTGAACTTAGTAAAGAAGGTAAATTATGAATAGCAAGCGATTGATCTACCTCGCACTCACGGTGGTGACGCTCAGTATTGGAGTCCTCATTGGATCGATAGTGTCGGGTGGCGTCAAGGCTATCGGCGAACAAAAGCCGCCGGTCCTGGCCATTCCGGATCCGGTTTTGGCGTCGAATTCCTTCGCCGGTATCGCTTCGCAACTCGAGCCTGCGGTGGTGAACATTCAAGTCTTGATTGCTCCACCGAAAAGGGAAGTCACGCAGGCGCCGCGTCCCGGGGGCCGTGGTGGTGGAGGCCGTGGCCGAGGCAATGGTGGCAATGGCGGAAACGGGCAGCAGCAAATCCCAATCGATCCCAATTCGATCGATCCCAATTCGCTTGGGGATGCGCTTGGCAGGCTCTTCGGCCCTCAGGAGGATCCGGAGCCGGCCGAGGCCACCGGAACGGGATTCATCGTCGACAAGTCCGGTTACATCCTGACCAATGAGCACGTCGTTGAAAAGGCCTCCAAAATTACAGTTCGACTTGCCGACAAAACCGAATTACCGGCCAAATTGATCGGTACAGACAACTATACCGACCTCGCCGTGATCAAAGTGGATGCCGGAAAGGATCTGCAGGTTGCCCGCTTCGGAAATTCCGATGCGGTCCGGACCGGAGACTGGGTTCTCGCTATCGGAAGCCCGTTCGGATTTGATCACACCGTCACATCGGGCATCATCAGCGCCAAAGGCCGCTCTGCCGATGACCTGAACGGTACTGGTGCGCCGCGTTCCAAGGGCCAGGGATTCCAGAGTTTCCTTCAAACCGATGCCGCCATCAATCCGGGAAATAGCGGCGGCCCGCTGGTGAATCTTTCAGGCGAAGTGATCGGGATCAACACGGCAATCGTTTCGGAGACGAATTCCTTTGCAGGTTTGGGTTTTGCGCTGCCGTCGAACATTGCGATCAAGGTGTACAACCAGATTGCCCAGAACGGAAAGGTGGTCCGTGGGTCCATCGGCATCAGCTATGTGCCGGACGATCCCGAAACACTGCGTGCGTTCGGAGTCAAAGACGGGGTCGTCATTGCAAGCGTCATTCCTGGAAAACCCGCAGCCCAGGCTGGACTGCGCCAGGACGATGTCATTACCCAGATTGAGGGGCAGAAGATTGTTTCCGGCGCCATGCTGCTCGACATAATCGCGAGTAGTCCGATCGATCGCTCCGTGCAGGTGAAGGTCATGAGAGATGGGAAGGAACAGACGATCCCGGTCATGATTGCCGATCGAGCCAGAATCATCGACGGAGAAAGCGCGCCCACGGAGAGCGCATCGCCGTCTGCTCCGGCCCTTCCCACGGATCGCGTACTGGGAATCAGCGTGCAAGCGATACCTCAAAAGTATGTGAAGGAAAAATCGCTGAGCGGTGTGGCCATAAAATCCATTCTCAAAGACAGCGTTGGCGCCGATGCATTCCGCGGTCCTATCGCCGAAAATTCGAACACACCGCCCTTTGTGATCGATTCCATTGTTGTCGACGGTCATGTGAACGAAATACGCCAGCCTGCAGATTATGATCGCGTGATTTCAGGCTTAAAGCGTGGGACCCGCATCGCATTTGGAGTCATGGTTCCGATGGTTTCGCTGGCAACGCGCGATTACACCTACGAACGTAAGTATTTCGCGGCGATGATTCCGTAAGTCTCAAGGATTTCGATTTCCACTGTAGGCGCGGTCTATGACCGCGCACATTCTCGAATTG
>JBGPBY010000065.1:0-19829 GCA_041481485.1 Terriglobia bacterium | reverse complement strand
TCACCCAACCCTCTCCCGTTGGGAGAGGGATTTCTTGATGGCATTCCTTCACAATAAAAAAAGTTTGATCTGGGAGGCATGACGATTGATATCCGTTGAAAACATCTCGAAACGCTATCCGAACAAAACAGCAGTCGACGGCATGTCGTTCAATGTCGAAAAAGGGGAGATCCTCGGTTTTCTCGGTCCCAATGGCGCGGGGAAGACCACAACGATGAGGATCATTACAGGCTACATGCCGCCTACCGGCGGCACCGTGCGTGTGGATGGCTTCGATGTCGGTGATCAGCCGCTCGAATGCCGCAAACGCATCGGATACCTGCCCGAGAATCCGCCGCTGTACACCGAAATGACAGTGCGCGCGTATCTGCGCTTCGTTGCGAAGATCAAGGGCGTCGCTTCCAATCGCGTCGACGACGATGTTCGCCGCGTCATGGAGAAAGTCAACATCGCGGACGTACAGGAACGAATCATCGCCAAACTTTCCAAAGGTTACAAACAGCGCGTGGGTATCGCTCAGGCGTTGTTGAATGATCCGCCGGTGCTGATACTCGATGAACCGACCATTGGCCTGGATCCCAAACAGATCCAGGAAGTACGAGAACTGATCAAGGAACTCGCCGGCAAGCACACGGTCATTCTTTCAACGCACATTCTCCCGGAGGTCGAACAGACTTGCCATCGCGTGATCATCATCGACCGGGGAAAAATTGTAGCCGTCGATACGCCCCAGAATTTGAGGATGCAAGGGCAGGGAACCTCACGCATTACAGTCGAGGTGGAAGGGCCGTCCTCCGCAGTCGTGCCCGCAGTGAAGGCGATTCCGGGCATTATCGGCGTACAGCACGAATCGGAAAACGGCGGGCGCCTCCGGCTTGTCGTGGATAGTGAAACACGGAACGACGTTCGGGGGGATCTGGCGCGCGCGATCGTGGCGAAAGGATGGAACCTGCTTGAACTCCATTCGAAGACCATGAGCCTCGAAGACATTTTCATCAAACTCACGACCGCAGAAGAAATTCAGGCCCCGGATACGGAACAGCTATGAAGAACATCATTGCCATCGTTCAGCGCGAACTCGGAACGTACTTTGTTTCGCCAGTGGCCTACGTGGTCCTGACGATATTTCTCTTTGTCACCGGAATGTTTTTCCAGGCGGTGCTGTCGCAGGTGTTGCGTGCCTCGATGATGCAGGCCATGCAGAGTGCTCAAATGGGCGGCGCTGCCAATCCCATCGATGTGCCGGCTATCGTCAGTCAGAATTTTCTCAGTTCAACGAGCGTCATTCTGCTTTTCATTATTCCCATGATTACCATGGCGCTTTTTTCCGAAGAAAAGAAACGCGGCACTATCGAGCTCATGCTGACGGCGCCCGTCACCGATGCGCAGTTCATCTTTGGGAAGTTTTTAGCGGCCGGTTCGTTTTTCGCAATACTGCTGCTCGCGACATGGATTCCGATGGGAGCACTCTATGTCTTTGGGCATCCGGCGTCGGGCCCGATTCTAACGGCATACCTTGGATTGCTGCTTTACAGTTTGTCGCTGGTTGCCATCGGAATGTTCATTTCCAGCCTGACGGAGAATCAGATTGTGGCCGGAGTGCTGAGTTTCGGAGTCTTCATGATGCTGTGGCTGGTGACCGTATTGGCCAACCGCGCCGAGGATTCCTCGAAGGCCGTTCTATCCTATCTTTCAATTCTCGATCATCTGGACGACTTTCTGAAGGGAGTGTTGTCCACTTCCAATGTCATTTTTTATCTGTCACTCATCTTCGTTGGCGTCTTTCTGACCTATCGGTCGGTGGACTCCCTGCGCTGGAGAGGATGAAATGAAAGAACAACTCAAAAAAGCAGATCTCTTCGGACTCGCTCTCATTGCCGCTGCGCTGATTACGTATTCGACGCGATCGGTGTGGAGCATTTATCAGACGATCGCAGCGGTTCTAGGAGGATTGCTGGTCGTTGTTTCTCTGGCATTGAAACTCCCCGATATCCGTGCGGGCTTGCGGAAGCGATCCTCGAAATACGGCATCAATTCAGCCACGTCTGTAATTTTGGTATTGGGAATTCTTGCATTCGTCAATTACCTCGGAGCGCAGCATTACAAGCGCATCGATATGACGAAGGAAAAAGTGTACAGCCTGTCGGATCAGTCCATTCAGGTTGCCGGCCAGCTGAAAGAAGACACCCACATCAAAGTGTTTTATCCGGGCCCTGGGGAGTACGCGCCGGTTCGCGATCTGTTGCAGCTGTACACGCATCAAAACGGCAAGATTTCGGTCGAGTTTATCGATCCGGATGAGAAGCGGCTGACCGCACAGCAATATCAGGTCACAGTGTATGGGCAGGCCGGCGACTCGTTGAGATTCGGAACGCTCATTCTGGAAATGGGTGCGAAAACTCAACGTATCGAGAAGCAGGCCAGTGAGCTGAAAGAAGAAGATGTTACCAATGCTCTCATTAAACTCGTGAAGGGAACGCAGAAGACGATTTACTTCACGCAAGGCCACGGTGAAAAGGACATCGCGAGTTCGGACCAGCGCAATGGCTATCAGCTGGTGAAGACTGGACTGGAAAAGGAGAACTACGTTGTCAAAGGCCTCAATCTGATTCAGGAAGCCGCTGTTCCAATGGATGCGTCCGTGGTTGTCGTTGCGGGTCCCACAACGGAACCTGTAGCGGGAGAACTGGACAAGCTGGAGACGTACCTCAACGGCGGCGGCAGCGTATTGATTGAGGTCGATCCTTCACCATCTGCATCACTAAAGGATTTTCTGAAAAAGTGGTCGGTGGATCCCGGTGAGAATGTCGTGCTCGATTTCAGCGGATTCGGACAGTTGATTGGAGCAGGTCCGCAGATCCCCGTTGTGCCCAAATACGAAGGGCATCGTATCACTCAGGGATTCAACGTAATGACATTCTTTCCGCTGGTGCGATCGATCAGTCCACTAACTCCTCCCGTGCCGGGAATTACCGTGGATCCGCTTCTTAAGACAACGGACCAGAGTTGGGGAGAAGCGGATTTTAATCTGAATGCCAAAGGCGGGAAGCAGGAAGTCAAATTCGATGCCGGAAAAGATATCAAAGGACCGGTCACCATCGCGGTTGTTGCAACCAAGACCAATGGCGATAAGAAGAGCCGGATGGTTGTGGTCGGCGATTCGGATTTTGCGGCGAATGGCACATATAGCGTTCTTGGAAACGGGAATTTGTTCACCAATATCGTGAGCTATCTGGCCCAGGACGAAAGCTTCATTTCCATCAAAGCCAAGGATCCGGGAAACCGGCCCGTCACCATGACCGATTCGCAGGAGAAAGCCGTGGCATGGCTGGTGGAGCTGCTTCTTCCCGCGTCGGTGCTGATCCTTGGAATTTCCGTCTGGGTGAAACGGAGGAAGTAAGTGCGATTTCGTGGCACGTGGATTCTGCTTCTCGTTTTTCTCGTTCTTGGGGGGTATGTCTATTTCACCGAGTATCGCGGCCGTGATGAACGGCAACAGCAGGAAGCCGCAAAAAAGAAACTCTTCTCCACGTCTCCCAAAGACGTCACGGAACTGAGCCTGATCTTTCCGGACCACCGTATCAGCGCGGTGAAGAAGGATAGCCGCTGGGAAATCACCGAGCCGCAGGGTGTGGACGCAGATTCTCCGGAATGGGATTCGCTGGTATCGAGTCTGGGTCAAATTGAGAAGGACCGTGTGGTGGCCACCGGCAACCTGGATGTGGCGCAGTTTGGGCTTGATCATCCGGCCGTACAAGTCAGTGCGAAGACCAAAGGCGGTCAAACCGTGAGCGTCCAGTTCGGTTCGGACAATCCCAAGAAGGATTTCAGCTACGCCAAACTGCCCGATGGGAAGGAAGTCTTTCTCACCGCCGCCACCTGGGGGCAGACTTTCAAAAAGACCCTCACGGACCTGAGGAATAAGAAAGTGATCGATTTCTCTCAGGACGACATCAGTTCCATCCGCATCCAGAGCGGGAAAAACGAAATCGAAATTCAAAAAACCGGAATGGACTGGATGCTGAAGAAGCCGGCGGAAATGAAGGCCGATGGGCCCGAAGTGTCCAGCTTCCTCAGCACGATTCAGTCGGCGCACGCTTCAAATTTTGCAGGGCCGGAGATTACCGCAGCCGGGGCAGGTTTAATGCCGCCAGTGTCCCAGGTTACCCTTCATGACGGGAAAGCCAATATGGATCGGGTCCTCAGTGTCGGAAAATCTCCGGAGAAGGACAAATACTATGCACGAGACGAATCCCGGCCCGCCATCATGATCATCGAGAAGGAAATTCCCGCAAAACTGCTGGAGCCTGCCACGGACTGGCGCGATAAGACAATTGTCCACTTCGAGCAGCAGTCCATTGACGAAGTGGAGATCGTTCGCGGCGCTGAAAAGATCGCTGTCAAAAAGCAGGGGTCGGACTGGAAACTGGCCGATGGCCGGAAGGCCCAATCGGACAAGATTTCAAATGCCCTCGCCATGCTTGAATTTGAGCGAGCCGTGCAATTTGTCGACTCCCCCGCGGCACTCTCCACCTACGGGTTGGACAAACCACGGCTGGAGGTCACGCTGCGCCAGGCCGGTAAGGACACGGTGAACGTAAAATTCGGGAGTGCCGCCCGCAAACCCGAAGAGACTTATGCGAAGGCGTCCGGGCCGGCCGTGATGACCGTGAACACGGATTTGTACGAAAAGTTCAACCTGAAAGCCGACGATCTCGCAGAGGCGCCCCCACCGCCACCTGCAAAGTAAAAAAATGCGGGCTAACCCCACTCGGCGAGGTTGTAACCGCCTCCGGGCATGCAGCGTAATTACTTATGAGCTTTGAACGCGAACTGGTCGTTCGCGCCCAAGCCGGGGATGAGGCCGCCCAGGAAGAACTGGTCCGGCAATTTTCCCCGATGGTTTTTCGCCTGGTCTCGCGCTTTTTCCGCCATCGCGAAGATGTTGATGATATGGCGCAAGATGTTTTTTTTAAGGTGTTTACGCGGATAGATCAGGTTCGGCCCGACGAGAATTTCCCGGGCTGGCTGCGACGGGTGACGATCAACACCTGTTATGACGAACTCCGCAAAACGCGGCGGCGAAACGCCGCGTTTGAGATATATGGGCCCCCACCGGACGTAGAACCGGTGGCTGCTCCGGCTCCGCCCGAGCCGGAGGATTTTGGTATCGCCCGGGTGGCACTGGAAGCTTTGGATCCGAAATTGAAGGTTCCCCTGATTCTGAAGGAAGTCGAAGAGTTGTCCGTGGCCGAGATAGCACTGTCGATGGGAATTACGCAGGCGAACGTCAAAGTTCGACTGTTTCGAGCGCGAAAGAAACTCGCCGCAAGTCTGGCGAGAGTGGCAAACAGGGAGTAATATAGGTCCCTGAAAATTGCCGGGAAGCAGAACAATGAATTCAAAACTGGACCAATTTTTCAGAAATGAGAGGGCTCGAGTGATTGAGCCGGATCCTTTTTTTGCCCAGCGCGTCATGGCGCGCGTGGTGGCCCGTCTTCGGGAGCCGCGGGAAAACGGAATTTGGGAGGGAGTGCGGTCGGGCGCAAAGCCGGTATTCGCGCTGGCCTTCGTTTTGTTGCTTGCGTTCCTGGCGGTCCAGTTGTTTATTCCCGAAATGCCCTCGCGCGGGCCGATCGATGCGTTTATGTCTCCCGATCAGAACGGGGAGCACCTGATTTATTTGGGTGCCGATCCTTCGAATCCTGAATTGGAGAGAATGATTATCATCACGGAGGATGGGCAATGATTGGAGGCACCTTGAAAGGGAAAATGCTGATATTTTCAGTGTTTTTCCTGGGGATCGCTTCCGGCGCAATCCTGACCAATCTCTGGGAAACTCGGTTAAGCCCTTCGGTGGTTTCCGGCGATCCGAAGTCTGCGGATCGTGCGAAGGCTGATCGCGACGTGAACAAATTCAACGAATATTTGGGGCTGACTCCTGACCAGAAGACTCAAATGAGTCAGATCCTTAAGGATTCCCGTCCGGAATATAAGAAAATTTTTGATCAGATGGATGCCTTGCGCAAACAAAACAGAAACCAGATCCGAGCCATTCTGACGGACGAACAGAAAGTGAAATACGACAAATTTTACGAAGGGCGCGGCAACCGGCCGAGGACTCCAGGGCTCTCGCATTCGAACTAGCTTCGGTCTAGTGAGCTGAATAATTCTCGGAGAGGTAGTTAAGGCTATGAAAAAACTCTTATTAATCACGGCGATGATGGTACTGGCAGCACCCCTGTACGCTCAGGAAGATTCCATCGATGTGACGAACATCCTGAATGGTCTCGGAGGCGGCAACAATCAAGGCGGCCGCGGTGGGCGTGGCAACCAGCCGGTGATCCCGGACTCCAAGCAAATGTTTTTGGACATCGAGGCCGCGCTCAAAAAGGGGAAGACGCCTCTGGAAGATCCCCAGAAAAAGCCGCTTCAGTCTTTGCTGAATTCCGAAATTGTGGCGCTGACCGACCAGATTCAGTTGATTCGCAACGGATACGAAAATAACAACCAGAACAATCAGCAGGGGCGGGGCCGCGGCGGAAACAACAATCAGCAGAATAACCAGCAACCCAGCCAGACCGCAATTCAGGTCGACACGATTACACAACTTAAGAATCAGGATTTCATTGATACCAAACTGTCGCTGTTCCTCTCGCCGGAGCAGGTAGCATTGATCAAAAAGACGGCGGCTGACGATAAAGCAAAAAATTCAACCTGCCTTCAAGGGATGCTGGATCATTACTACCAGTATGTGCAGAATCCCAACCGCGGCAACAACAATCAAAACAATAACAACCAGAATTTCAACCGCGGCGGCAACAATCAGAACAACAACAACCAGAACAATCAAACCCGTCCGAACGGGATGAAATACTGCATGGCGATCGAGGCCACGTCTTCCGATCGCCTCGATCCGATCCGGAAGGTATTGGCGAAGGGCAACATGCCTCTGGCGAAGGACAAAGAAGTTCTGGCCGATGCGATGATGAAAGCCGAGCTGAGCGAATTGCAGGATGCGTTCCGGAAGGACCTTACCGGGAACAACAACAACAACAATCAGGGCGGCCGAGGAGGCAACCAGAACAACCGGAACGGAAACCAGGATCCCCGGCAGTTGATTCAAAAAACCACGGACAACATTTACAAAAAAGTCGAAACGACGTTGAACCCGCAACAGGCTGAAACTTTAAGGGATTGGCACTATACCCAGATCCTCGGCCGTGGTGGCATTGAAGCTCTGGTCGCGATTGAAGCGTTGGCGGATACGCCGCTGACCGACGAACAAGTCGCCAAAGTGACAGCGGCCTGGCCTGAATACCGCAAGAAGATCCAGGATCTGGCAAAGCAGACCAATCAGAGCATTACGGACAAGCAGCGTGACAGCACCGCAATGAACAGGATCCTTGACGATTTCCTGGAGCCGCCTCAGATCGCGTCTTACAAGCTGGCGGTGAAATACGGCCCGGAAACCGGTTCAAAATAAAGGTTGTAACCCCGTCCAATCACCAGACGTATTTGCCTTTGTGAATCGCAGCCCGGTCCATCCAGACCGGGCCCACAAGGGATCCGGAATTAAATTGTTTCAATATTGGGGAGGAAGGCCACATGCGTAGGCTGAGTCTATTAACACTAGTTGCATTCTTGGTATGCAGCGCTGTCCTGGGCGCACAAACCGCCGCTCAGAGCAACGCCGTCAAATTAAGAGGTAAAGTCGTGGATACGACCGGCGGCGCAATGAACGGCGCGGCGGTTCAGATCATGAGTGGAACGGGAAATGGCGCGCGTCAGATCGCGACGGGAAAGACTGACGACCAGGGCGATTTTGAGCTCGACGTTCCGCCGGGCAGTTATCAGTTGCTGGTGAAAGTGCCCGATTTCAAGGACGTCAACCAGGCTGTTCGCGTGACGCAGGGCATGGACCCGCTGAGCCTGACCATGGCTTTGGACATCAAGGGACAGGTTGTCGATGTGGATACATCCAACAACGAACTCGACGTCGATCCGAACTCCAGTCTGAACACCGACGTCATTACAGGCGACGCTCTGCTGGACCTTCCCGACAACGAGGATGACCTGTTGGCATACCTGACTCAGCTCGCTCTGGCCAAAGGCGGCGGCGATGGCGAAGTCACAATTTCGGTGGATGGATTCACAGGCAGCAACCTCCCCCCGCTCTCCACGATCGCAGAAATCCGAATTGTGAACAGTTCGTTCAGCGCCGACGGCTCCAACGGTCCACGCATTGAAATTGTCACCCGGGCCGGGTCCGGAAAGTGGACGGCCAGCACGAACGGTACTTTTAATGACGAATCGTTGAATGCCGCGAACCATTTGACGACCAACCCCAAACGGCCGAAAGCTCAGAACCGCAACATTTCAGTGTCCTCCAGCGGACCACTGATTCCAGGAAAACTGAGTCTGAACTCGACGGTTTCGACGCGTTCCACCGAAAATGGCGGATCCGATCTGCGCGCCGTGACGCCAACCGGAATTCTGAACAGCGGGATTACCAGCTTGCAGGGCGGGCGGACGATTACACTTCAGCCACGGTACCAGATCAATAAAACGAACAACATCACGAGCAGCTTCAACTATACGACGTCGAAGTCGAAGAACAGCGGCGTCGGAGGATTCACACTGCCCGAGCGTGCATCCAACAATCACAGCAAGAACTGGCAATTGCAGTTGAGCGATCGCATCACCAAAGGGAAAGTGGTCGATACCCTTCGCTTCCAAATAACCGACAATCAATCGTTCAACTCCCCCGTGACCGATGCGAACACGTATTCGATTAACGTGACCGGCGCATTCAATGGTGGACCGAATCCGAATAACACGCACAGCCAGTCCAAGAATATGACGTTCGGCAACACCATGCAGTGGCAGGCCCGGCCAACGCTAACGTTCAGTGCCCTGGCGTTTGAGCTTCAGTATCACAATACCGACAGCAATAACCGGAACAATTACAACGGCACCTATACGTTCTCCAGTCTTTACGATTACTGCGCGACCCTCACCCCGGCATTTGACGGCGTCCAGTGCGCACTCGAACAGGCAAAATTTGCGGGTGTTACGCCAAAGGGACCGACGACTTTCACCCAGACTTCCGGTCCGTCGGAAATCAAAGTGAGCCAGGCGGAATTCGCGATGTGGGCACAGGGCGACTGGAGAGTAACGCCAAGAGCAGACGTTTCTTTCGGTTTACGCTACCAGGTTCAACAGCACTTTAAGGACTACAACAACCTGGCGCCCGTGGTTGGACTTTCCTACCAGCTCAGAACCAAAGGAAACTGGAAGACAGTGGTTCGCGCCGGCGTGAAAAAGACCGACAGCACATTCCAGATGCAGCAGTATCAGAACTTCCGGCAGTCGGGGTCAACTTCGCTCCAGAAGCGCATTACGATTCAGGGACCCACCTATCCGGATCCGACCCAGGGTGGAACTGTTTTGACGACCGGCACGACGAACAATGCAACGGTCAGTTCCCTGGCGCCCGATGCGGTGTTGCCGTACACCATCAACCCGACATTTGCCTGGGAACAAGCCATGCCCAAAGGCATGACGGTTACAGCCAACTACAGTATCAGTAAGGGGTTCCGCCAGAATCGCAATATCAACATCAATGCTCCATGGCCAGGCGTCAATCTGCCAATCGATTTGTTCACAGACCTGAATCTCAGAATCAGTTCATTCGATCCGAATGCCGCCGCATTACAGGCGAGAAAGGATGCCGCAAGAGCAGCCCTGGATTCCATGCGGCCCTTCTACCCGATTTCGGTGGGGACCATCATGGAGACCGAGTCGGTTGGTAAATCACTGAGCAAGACCTTCAGCCTGTCATGGCGAATCAACAACTACAACTTCCTGGGCAACAAGTTCCGTCTTACGGCGAACATGTCGTACTCCCTGACCCGCGGTAAAGACGACAGCCAGTGGGAAAATGTCTATGACCGCGAAGCCGACTATTCTCGAAGTAGCGGATCCGGAAGCAGGGTTTCAGGACAACTAACTCTCTACACTCCCAGAAGAATTCAAATTCGTCTGACATCGCTCGGATGGAACTCCGGACGGCCCTTCAGCATCACGACCGGAACCGATCTGAACGGCGATTCCAGCAACTCGGATCGTCCGGACGGTTACTACCGGAATGACCAGAATGGCCCAAGCAACTTCTCTCTGCCTTCGCTGTCTGTTCAGAAGACCTTTGTTCTGTGGGTGCCAAAGACAACTTCCTCGCCTCAACTTGGCCGGCTTGTCAGCTCCTTTGCAGAACCGGAGCCCCAGCGCGGCGGTGGTGGCGGTGGTGGCGGCGGCGGTGGCGGATTCAGCGGTGGTGGTGGTGGAAACGGCGGCAACAACGCCCAGAACCGCATTCCCACTGGCGCCCGGACCATGGATTTCACGATTTCGGCGAGTAACTTCCTGAACAGCTCGGTGCATAGTTCGGTAAGCGGTGTGCAGACTTCGGCGTTGTTCCTTCAGCCCACGGGCGGAAGCGGTGGACGAAAGATCACGCTGCAGATGCGGATGAAATTGTTCTAGTTCCGTCCAATTCCGGGTGTGGTCCGGCACTCACCGCTGGACCACACGTGACCCCGGGGATGGAGGCAGAGAATTCCCCCCTTAATTCTGCTTCCATTCCCGGTTTTTCTTTTCCGCTATAATTTCGCGCGTGCATTACTTCGAGTATCGTCAAGGTCACCTCTATTGCGAGGAAGTCCCTCTCCAGCGAATCGCCGATGAAGTCGGCACTCCGGCATACATCTACAGCGAACGCACGTTGAAGCGGCACGTACGGGTATTCGAAGAAGCGTTTGCGGATATCTCTCACCTGACCTGCTACGCGGTCAAGGCCAACTCGAATATCAATATTCTTCGGCGTTTCGCCGAATGGGGTACGGGATTCGAAATTGTTTCCGGTGGGGAGCTTTTTCGGGTATTGAAGGCGACGGGTTCGGCGCACAGGGTGATTTTCGACGGCCCGGGAAAAACGCGGGAGGAGATTCGCTTCGCGCTCGAGTCGGACATTCTTTTTCTCAATGTCGAATCGTCATCCGAAGCCGATGTGATCGCCAGTATGGCGCGTCAGCTGGGCAAACGCGCGCGCGTGTCGATCCGGACGAATCCCAATGTCGATCCGAAAACCCATCCCTATATTTCAACCGGGATGAAAAAACACAAATTCGGAGTCGGTCTGTCTGAAGCCCGGGAACTGTACTTTCGACTGCGCCAGGTTCCGGAAATCGAACTGGTCGGTGTGACGTGTCACATGGGATCGCAGATCACACAGATGGCGCCATTTGAAGAAGCACTTTCGAGCATTGGCGAATTCATTCTGGATTTGAAGGGCAACCGCATTCCTCTGCAGTATCTCGACTTCGGCGGCGGGTTGGGAATTTCCTACAACGGAGAAGAGCCCCCGTCGCCGGCCTGCTATGCCTCCGCCATTATCGAGGCGGCCAAACACCTCGGCTTAACGGTTGTGCTGGAGCCGGGACGCGTGATCGTGGGGAACGCCGGAATCCTTCTGACGCGAGTTGTCGTGCGAAAGAACCAGGGTGAAAAGCAATTTATCATCATCGACGCCGGGATGAACGATCTGATCCGTCCTCCGCTTTACGGATCGCATCACAACATCTGGCCCGTTGACGAGGTTGCCGAAAAAGACCGGCGTGAAATCGCCGATGTTGTTGGCCCGATCTGTGAATCTGCCGATTTTATCGCTCAGAACCGCGAGGTTCCGGTGTTTGAATCCGGCGATCTGATGGCCGTGATGAGCGCGGGCGCATACGGATTCAGCCTTTCCTCCAACTACAACTCGCGTCCGAAGGTCGCCGAAGTTCTGGTGGCCGGAGACTCGTATGAAGTGATTGGAAGGCGCGAAACCTACGACGATCTGATCCGGCTGGAAGTGTAGACTGTGAATGAATATGAAATGCCGCGAAGCAGCTACCAAATAGAGCCACGGAGTGGCGGCAGTCCCTTAGCCACCGGCGTGAGCCGGTGGCGGCGATCGACAAACACATTCCAGCCGCAGAGCGGCGACAGATATAGAAATGCTTGATCTGTCGCGCCTCCGGCGCTTTGCTGATTTCCTGGTTTCCAGACCACCGGCTTACGCCGGTGGCTAAGGAACTGCCGCCGCTAACGCGGCTTCAAAGTGGATTGAGCGCAGTCACCGTGCGCCGAGCTGATCGAGCTTTGCTTTCACCTTTGCGGTAATCGCTTTCGAATCGCCCGTGAGTTCGCCGCGCATCTGGATCTTGCTCTCCTTGTCCACGATGACAAATTCCGAATTCCGGGCATCGAACAGCCGCGAGCCATTGTTGAAGAACACCGGGAAAGTGGTGTTCGGCAGGCGATCCTGATTTCGTCTCGAAACGCCGAGGATGCGCAACTCCGTGCGAGCTCCAAACGCCTGATAAATCTGCTGAAGATTTTCCGCCGCTTCAGGCTGTTCCGACGTCCAAATGCCGACCAGCAATATGCGTCCGCGATAATCCTGAAGGCTCTTGGAATAACCTTCGGCATTCATGATTTGAAATTCCGGAGCGTTCAGCGGAATTGGAGGCTCCACGGCAATCGTTTTCGCAGGAGTTTTCTCGTCGGGTGCATCCGTTTTGGCACGGACTATTTCCCCAGGACCAGGGATCTTGTCATTCGGAGACTCCGCCACTGGCGGACTCTGAATCGGTGCCGGGCCGTTGAAAACCGTAGTTTCCGGCCGTTGGGTTTCATGGGAAAACACCGCGAACATCAGCAATGCGGCTACCGACAGCGTCGCGCCGAGAAAGCCCAAACGAAGCCACATCCCACTTCCGGGAGCCACTGCACCGACATGCGCCTGCGCCTTCTCCATGCGAAACTCGAAAAGCTGCTTTACGAGGGGATCCATGGCCAGCAGGGCCTGAACTTCATTTCGGCAATTCAGGCAGGATCGCAGATGTTCCCCGGCGCATTCGAGTTCTTCCGGATTCAGAGAATCGCAGAAATATCCCTCAATTTTTGAATTAAACCACTGACAGTCGCCCTTCATCGTTTCCTTCTATTCTCCAAGGCGTTCTTCAACCGCTTTCTTGCATAGAAGACGCGAGATTTGACCGTTCCCTGCGGGATATCCAGGATTTCCGCAATTTCGGGAATGGTCATGCCATCCACCGCAAGCATCATCAACGGCATCTTGAATTCGTCGGGCAGACGGTTTACTTGCCGATGAAGATCCATCATTTTCTCCCGTGGAATATTTCTGGAATTGTCAGGCGGATCGAACTCCCGTCGGCTTCCGTCTTCTCGTTCCAGTTCCATATCACCGAAAAAGACCCATCGTTTCAGACGTCTGGCGGCGCTGCGATGATGATTGATCGCCACGCGCACCACAATCCGAGACAGCCAGATACGAAGCGGACAATCCCCACGAAAGCGCTGGATACCCCGATATCCCCGCATCAGGGCTTCCTGGACGATATCCTCCGCATCCACCGGGTTACGGGCCGATGCCACTGCGATCTGCAGCAGGAATGGCCGGCAGTCCCGGGCAGCCGTTTCGAAATCGGACAACGGTTCTGGGGCCGCCATATTCTGTTCTATTTATAGGACAGCAGTCCTCGGGGAACGGTTCAAAGTTGCTTTTTGGGGAGTTTGTTTTTGATCTGGTCGCGCTTCTTCTTAATGGTGTCGGCTTCGCGGGGCTCGGTGGCAAGCTGAATGGCCTTTTGCCATTCGGCGTCCGCTTCGGGGAATTTCCCGATTCTGTTGTAGAGATCGCCCAGATGATCGTGCATCGTGGCGTCGGTACTGGCGAAACGTACGGCCTTGGTCAAATACTGCTCCGCCTCGGGCAGCCGGTTCATTTTGTAGTAAACCCATCCCAGACTGTCGAGATACGCACCGCTGATGGGTTCTGCATCCACGGCCTTTTTGATCATGATTAGCGCTTCGTCGAGTTTAATTCCGCGATCGGCCAACATGTAACCGAGGTAGTTGAGGGTCGCCGGACTCTCTGCATTGAATTCGAGAGATTTTCGAAAGGCCTTTTCTGCTTCCCCGTCTTTCTTTTGCTTTTCATACATGGCGCCCTGCATGAAATAAACATCGGGATTCATCGGGAAGGCTTTGATCGCCTTTTCCATAAGGTTCTGGGCGTCGTCCCATTTTTTGGCGCGTTGATAGATTTCAGCCATTGCCCCAATCAATTCCAAATCGGGCTGCCCATTGGATAGACCTTCCAGGATGCGAATACCTTCGTCGACCTTTCCTTTTTCAGCGGTCATATCGGCGGAAACGATCAGCAGCGGACGGCTCTTGGGTGACGCTTTGAGCGCCTTCTGCAAGTACTGATTGGCCATATCGATGTTCCTGGCCTCTCGGTAAGTTTCAATGATTCTGACGTCGACGATGTCTTTTTGCGGGGATACGGTACGCAAATCCTGATAAGCCTGTACGGCCTGATCGTAACGGCCAATGGAAGAACTCAACGCTGCGATGTTCGAAAAATAAATGGAGCGATTCTGCTGTTCCGGTTCAGTGTACCGGCCGTTGGCGTGTTCGGATGCTTTTGCGAGAGAGCTCAGCCGCGTCAATGCTTCTTCGATCTTGCCTTCATCGCGGTCCACGAGGAAAAGATTGAATTGGATCTCTTCGTTGTTGGGAACCAGCTTGTCCGCAACGGTTAGTGCGGCTCTCGCCTTATCGAAATTCATCATACTGCGATAAATCTGAGACAGCTTCACCAGAGTCGCGGGATCATTGGGGTTCCTCTGCAGCATGCGCTGGTAGATTGCGGCAGCGTCTTCGAATTTATCGGCCATGAACAGGGCCTGGGCGTAATTCTCTTCGACTTCCGGGTCGTCATCCGCAGCGCCAAGGGCAATGGCTTTCTTGTAATACTCGGCCGCTTTCCCAAAATCCTTCTGGTAGAAATAGGCATCGCCGAGTGCCTTGGTGACGCGATCCGAGTCGGGCCGGTTCTTCAGGAAATCTTCGAGGAGTGCGGCAGCGCCTTTGTTGTCGCCGGATTTCATGTGGAGATCGGCAAGAGCCAGCGTGCCCTCTTCGGATCCGGGTTCGACCTTCAGATGCTTCTTGTAGATTTCTTCAGCTTTCTCCGGCTGCTTATTGAATTGATAGAGCAGTCCGAGCTGGAGAAACGCCTGGGGATCGGAGGGATCGATGCGAATGATCTCTTCGTATTCATGAACCGCCTGTTCAATCGTGCCTCTGTCGGGCTGGGCATTACGGGCCACCAGCTGCTTCCAGTAAATCTGGCTCAGCAGGATGTGCGCGTCGATGTTATCGGGATTGATGCGCACGGCTTCGTTCGCCGTATCCACGGCCAGTCGGGTTTGCGAATTGTGGTCGTAGGTTTGCGCCATCTCGGAATACAGCGTCGAGTTGTTGGGATCGACCTTCAGGGCTTCTTTATATTCCGCGATGGAATCGCTAAAGCGGCCTTCCGAATCGGCAAGGCGCGCCCGCGAGAAATGAAAATAGGAGTCCGCACGGTTGGATGGTGTGGCCTGGCTTGCGGCGGGGGCCTGAACCGCAGATTGAGCATAAACGGAAGGCGCAATAGCCGCCATGAGCAGCACGAAGAACCCTTTTTTCATAAACCACCCAGTACCGAATTTCGAAATTTCAGCGTTCAAGAATTATACATCACTGCCTAGTGTTTGAAGTGTCTTAAGCCCGTAAAAATCATGGCGATACCATGTTCATTTGCGGCCTGTATGACTTCCGCGTCGCGCACCGATCCCCCCGGCTCGATAATCGCAGTGATGCCGGCTTTTGCGGCTTCCTCGATGTTATCGCGAAAAGGAAAGAACGCGTCCGATGCCATCACCGCAGCTTTTGACGACGGTGAAGCTTTTTGGATGCTGATTTTTACGGAATCGATCCGGCTCATCTGCCCGGCGCCAACTCCGACCGTCCGACCATCCTTTGCCAGAACAATTGCATTCGATTTAACGTGTTTGACGACCTTCCATGCAAATGCCAAATCGCGCCGCTCCTCCGCCGTGGGTTGCCTCTTTGTCACAACGGATTCCTGACCGGTAACGGCGAGATCCCTTTCCTGCATCAATATGCCTCCGGAGACACGTTTCATTTCGAAACGCTCCCAGCCGGGTTGTGCTGTTTCCAGGTCTTCTGCACCCATTGCAACCAGACGCATATTTTTCTTTTCGGACAATTGCCGGACCGCTTCGTCAGCAAAAGCCGGAGCGACGACCGCTTCCACAAATAATTTGCCGATTTCATGGGCCGTGGAAGCATCGACGGTCTTGCTGAATCCGATCACGGATCCAAATGCCGAAACCGGATCCGCCTCGAAAGCGCGCAAATAAGCTTCACGGAGATCCGTGCCCACGGCGGCACCGCAGGCATTGGTATGTTTGATAATGCAGCACGCGGGTTCTTCGAATTCCCGGATCAGATTCCACGCGGCTTCCAGGTCGACGATGTTGTTAAAAGACAGTTCCTTGCCCTGCAGTTGCCGGGCTGCCGCAATGCCATGAGGAGTCTGCCCACCCCATCGATAAAAACCCGCACGCTGATGTGGGTTCTCTCCATAACGCAGGCTCTGCACTTTTTCGAAGTCCATGAAGAGATTGGGCGGAAATAAGTCGCTACCTTGTCCAACTCCGGAAAGATGCTGAGCAATCTCCGCGTCATAACGAGCGGTTCGGATAAAGGCCTTCGTTGCCAGGCCAAACAGCGTTTCCCTGTCGAGAATTCCGCTGTTCTGCTGCAATCCCAGAATCACGCGCGAATAGTCTTCCGGTGAAGTGACCACCGCGACATCCTGAAAGTTTTTTGCCGCCGCACGAATCATTGAAGGGCCGCCGATATCGATGTTTTCAATGACTTCATCGAAATGGACGCCCGGTTTGCGTATCGTTTCGGCAAAAGGATACAGATTGACGCATACCAGATCGATCAGAGGAATCTGATGGTCGGCAATTTGCTTTTGATGTTCGGGGTTTTCGCGCACCGCCAACAGGCCTGCGGCAATCCTGGGATTGATAGTCTTGACTCGCCCATCCAGAATTTCAGGAAACCCGGTCAGGCTGGAAACTTCCTTCACAGGAATCCCACTCGACGACAGAAGTTTGTGGGTTCCTCCCGTTGAAACGATTTCAACGTTCAGCGCTGCCAGACCGCGGGCAAATTCCACAACTCCGGTCTTGTCGTAAACGCTGACCAGCGCGCGTTCGATTCGTCTCACCGGGGTCTCCTATTGAAGGTCGCCGTGCGATTCCTTCCAGATATAGAACCAGATGTTGGCCACGTCGGTGACGGCGTGGGAATAGGCGATGGAGGCAATACCGAAAGCCGGAGATGTTTCAAGGATGTTGTTGCGGTCTGGCAAATCCGTATACCGGTTCAGCCGGTCCATCAGCTGTTCCCGTTGCTGACTGCGCCCGCGTAGAAACTCGTCAAGATTGCCCGACAAAATCGATTTATCGTAGCCATAGAAAACGACAGAGAATTTTTCGGAGTTGGCTTCAACCAGAGTGTCCAGTCTCGGATCGTTCAAGGAGGCAGCCGCACATCCGGCATCGCGCAGGGCTGCAACTGAAACTCGAGGGTCGCTGTCTTTACGCGTCAGCTGTCGAATTGCGGCCTGAGTTGCGGATTCCAGCTGCTGGATCCGGCAAGGCTGCAGGAGAGTCGAATTAAAATCCTTCAATAGCGTCGAAAGCGATTTTGGAATCGGGTTCAAGGCATCCCGCAGGATTCTCGGATACGTCGATGACGGCCATGCCTGAAGGTGGACCGGGTAGATTGCCGCAACCGCAGCTGCAACCAGCAACAACCTCAGAGTCATCCGAATTTTTCTCATAGCGGTATCAACTACGAACACGCTCCACGTATCGGCCTTCTGCCGTGTCGACGCGAATCATTTCGCCTTCCTGAATAAAGTGCGGCACTCCCACCACGAGCCCAGTCTCGAGCGTCGCCGGCTTCAAGACATTGCTGACTGTCGCCGATGGCATTCCGGGATCGGTTCGGACTACCTTCAAATCGACGGTCGCCGGCAGATCGATACCCAGCGGGCGTCCTTCGTAGAACTGGACATGAATTTTGGAATTGGCGACCAGATACTTCGCCGAATCTCCCAGAATGTCCGCATTGAGATGGATCTGCTCGTAGTTTTCCGTGTCCATAAAATGATGGTCAGCGCCGTCCGAATACAAATACTCCATTTCCCTGTCGTCGAGAATGGCACGTTCGCACCGGTCTTCCGACCGGAACCGATGGTCAATGATCGCACCGGTGCGTAAATTACGCAGCTTGGTTTGCACCATGCCGCGCCAGTTTCCGGGCGTAATGTGTTGATAGTCGACGACCTGAAAGAGTTCACCGTTGTGAAGAATCGTGTTTCCCCGGCGAAGTTGTGTGGCTTGGATCATTCCGGACAGGCTCCTGTTGGGTAATGAAAACAAAAATTGTACCCTACCAGCGCATGTTCGGCCACAAAACCTGGATCTGGCGCATACAGAGGAGGCCAACCCTCATCCCTCTCTTATTGGTTTTCCTTATGGCCGTTGTGTCGACAGCATTCTGGACTCTGTCGGATCGAACGCCACCGTCCTGGGATCCCTCCGATCATATTCGAACGGCGCTGGACTACTACCAGCCAATGGCACATGGTGAATTCACGCAGGAACTCCGGGAAATCTTCACAAACCCCCATCCTTATGCACCGCTTTTTCACTTGTTCACAGCAGCAGGTTTCCTTCTTTTTGGAACTTCCAGACTGACGTTTATCGCGGTCAATTTTGCGGCCCTGGGAATTTTGCTGGTTTCCGTGAGCTGGATTACAAGGACTCTCAATCCGGCTCATAAGGCGGCCGGACCGGCCGTAATCGCATCTCTTCTTGCCGTCTGCTATCACTATCCTGCATGGATGATCCACGACGCCTTCCTCGACTACACGCTTATGGCGATGGTGGCGCTGGGGTTCGTCTATCTACTGAAAGCGGACCAATTTCACGTTCGCGCCGACGCGGTCTGGTTTGGTATTGCCGCTGGTCTGGGAATGTGGACAAAGCAGACCTTTCCGTTTTTCTTTATCCTGCCCGGAGTCTGGCTCCTGTGGCGAGCGGCCGTGCGCAGAGACCGCCGCGCCATTTCGAATATGATTCTGTCGCTGGCCGTGGCTCTTCTGATTGCTTCGATCTGGTACGTTCCCCACCTCGATGATATCCGTGGAATTTACCGTGTGAATTCGTCGAATGCGTCCCTGGAGAACGACGCTCCAGTGTTTAGTCTGAAATCGTTCGCTTACTACGGGGCGATTCTCCTTGATGTGCAGCTGCAAATGCCACTTGCTGTCGTGTTCATTGCGGGGGCAGCATGGTCGTTGTACCGGCGATTCCGGGAACACCGGATTCTCTATCTGTGGATCCTCGGCGGTATTGCGTCCTTTACACTCCTCGCCAACAAGGACCCCCGGTACACTTTGCCTATCCTGCCGGCCGTCGCGATGCTGTCGGTCTCGTGGCTGAATTCGTTGAAGAGAAATAGGACATTGGTGGGTACGACAATGGTTTCGCTGGCCCTGATGAGCTTTTTCAACGCGCAGTGGCCATCCCAGTGGCGCGATCTGCGTGCTGCCATCGCCGGACATCCCATTTATATTCTCGCCGGAAATATTGTGCACTTCGACCATCGGCCTCTTGAAGACGATTGGAGTATCCCGAAAATCGTCAGACTTGCCGCTGCGGCGCCCGGCAGCAGGCTTGGCGTGGTGCCCAATCGAGCGTCCGCGGAGTTCGTCGGCACCGCTGGAAGAGCAAGCGCCGGTCTTTCTCGGGACGGTCGCT
>JBGPBY010000064.1:0-19932 GCA_041481485.1 Terriglobia bacterium | reverse complement strand
TATCCGGCGGCGCATCCGTTCGGTCAAGAACACTCAACAACTGACGAAGGCCATGAAGACGGTTTCAGCAGCCAAGCTCAGGCGTGCGCAGGAGCGAGTGGTCAGTGCACGTCCCTATTCCGATCTTTTGCGTCAGGTCCTGGCCAACCTTGCGGCACAGGTCGAAAACATATCTCATCCTCTTCTCGAAGTGCGGCCCGAGGAAAAGATTCTGGTCCTTGTCGTGACTGCAGACCGGGGGCTATGCGGGGCATTCAATACCAATTTGATCCGGGCCGCGCAAAGCTTTCTTCGCGAACATGCCAGCCAGGATATCCGCTTGTATCCTGTCGGGCGAAAGGGACGGGATTTCTTTCGCCGGCGGGGCGCGCCGATAACCGCCGATTTCATTAATTTCTTCAATAAACTCGACTATGGGCATGCACGAGAAATCGCGCAGAAGGTCGTCGAGTTGTATACGGAGTCCCAGGTCGACGCCGTTTATGTTCTTTACAACGAATTCAAATCCGCCATACAGCAGCGCGTTTCCCTGGAAAAGTTACTGCCTCTTGGTCGATCACATCTGGAGCAAGCCGGAGCAGCGCCCCGCGAATACATATACGAACAGCCGCCTCAAAAAGAGTTTGATCGGCTCCTTCCCAGGTACGTTGAAATCCAGATCTATCGTGCTCTGTTGGAATCTGCGGCATCAGAACACGGCGCGCGGATGGCTGCAATGGACACAGCATCGCGCAACGCGGGCGACATGATCGAATCTCTCACTCTTAACATGAACCGCGTGCGCCAGGCAGCAATCACGCGCGAAATTATCGAAGTTGTCAGTGGCGCAGGAGCTTTATAAATGGGCAATATTGGCAAAGTATCTCAAATTATCGGGCCCGCGTTGGACGTGGAATTTGCGGAAGGACAGCAACCGCAAATCCATAATGCTTTACGCATTACGAGCGCGGGATTCAACATTCCGACACCTCTCGACATCATTGCGGAAGTCCAGCAGCATTTGGGCGAAGGCCGGGTGCGGTGCGTATCCATGCAGCCCACGGACGGGATGGTCCGGGGTATGTTGGCTGAAGATCTCGGCGAACCAATAACCATTCCCGTGGGGTCCGGCGTCCTCGGCCGGATCATGAACGTTATTGGCGAACCCGTGGATCAGATGGGACCGATCCAAGCCAAACGGCGCGATCCGATTCACAAACTGGCGCCGGCATTCACGGAGCAGAACACGAAACTGGAAATGTTCGAAACCGGGATCAAGGTGATCGATCTGATTGAGCCCTACCTGCGTGGCGGCAAGATCGGACTCTTCGGCGGTGCGGGAGTTGGCAAAACCGTCGTCATTCAGGAACTGATCAACAACATCGCGACCAAACACGGCGGCATTTCCGTATTCGCAGGTGTCGGCGAGAGAACTCGTGAAGGAAACGATCTCTGGCTCGAAATGAAGGAATCCGGGGTTATCAATAAAGCCGCCCTGATCTACGGACAGATGACAGAGCCCCCTGGAGCCCGCCTTCGAGTCGCCCTGACGGGACTGACAACGGCTGAATATTTCCGTGATGAGGAAGGTCAGGACGTTCTTTTGTTCGTCGACAACATCTTTCGTTTCACTCAGGCGGGATCCGAAGTGTCCGCACTGCTCGGCCGCATGCCTTCCGCAGTCGGTTATCAGCCGACGCTCGCCAGTGAAATGGGAGAACTGCAGGAACGCATTACGTCAACGACGAAGGGCTCGATCACTTCGGTCCAGGCCATTTACGTCCCTGCAGACGACTACACCGACCCGGCACCCGCAACCGCATTTGCGCATCTGGATGCCACAACGAATCTTTCGCGGCAGATTGTCGAACTGGGAATTTACCCCGCGGTTGATCCGTTGGCCTCATCTTCGCGTATTCTCGATCCACGTGTTGTCGGCGCTGAGCATTACGCTGTTGCGCGCGCAGTGAAACTTGTTCTTCAGAAGTACAAGGACCTTCAGGACATCATTGCCATCCTCGGCATCGACGAGCTTTCGGAAGAAGACCGGCTGGTCGTTGCCCGCGCCCGTAAAGTTCAGCGTTTTCTCTCGCAACCGTTCTTCGTTGCGGAACAGTTCACGGGAAAACCCGGGCGATATGTCAAGGTTGCGGATACGATCAAGGGCTTCAAGGAGATTGTTGAAGGGAAACATGATGATCTTCCCGAGCAAGCCTTCTATATGGTCGGAACGATCGAGGAGGTTGTGGAACAGGCCGAACGCATGAGGGCCGTAAAATAAATGGCCGAAGCCTCCATTCATCTGTCGATCGTCACCCCGGAGCGGATGTTGATTAACGACGTTGCGGACGAAGTTCAGATTCCGGGCGCCGAAGGCTATCTTGGAATCCTTCCGGGCCATGCGCCGTTGTTTTCCGAGTTGAAGATCGGTGAGCTTGGCTATCGGAAAGGTTCGAACTGGACGTGGCTTTCTGTGGCCTGGGGGTTTGCAGAAGTTTTGCCGGACCAGGTTCGAGTTCTTGCCGAAACCGCGGAACGAGCTCAGGAAATCGACGTAGAGCGGGCAACACGGGCAAAGGAGCGCGCCGAGAAGAGACTGAGTCAGGGCAGTGGCGATGTCGATTACAACCGGGCTCTAGTGGCGCTCGAACGTGCGGTTGTCCGAATTCACGTGAGCCGAAAACGGCAGCCATTGTAAATTTCGGCGTTTCCAGGCCAGCGAATGGGTTTTCCCGCCAGATAACTCCCTGGCGGCATTAAATTCTTATCTTTCCGCAGATTCCGAGTCCCCGGCTCGCAAACCCGTCCGGATGAACGCTGAGAAACAACCCGTTTCGACCAAAGGCCCCGGTCGTGACATGCCCGCCGATACCTGCCGCGTCAGTGCACCACGTATGTTTGCGCAGAAGCAATTGTTCGCCGGACCCGGCGAAGTGAAGGAAAAGCATCAAAACAACTTCGATGGCTGAAGGCAGTTCCATACCGGAAGCTGCCAAACGACTTGCGTAGTTTAACGGCTGTCCGATCGTTTCCGGGACGACATCCGGACAGATGAAATGCCATCCCGGTGGACAAAGAAACTGCATGAACGGCTCGCCTGCGTACCATGGATGCTCGAAAAACGACGGCGGTCGCTTCGGATCTGTACCAACGATGTCCTTTATTTTAGACAACGCCAGACTCGAATTTTCGGATGGAGTTGGAAAACCAAATAAGGAACATTCCGATGTAACGACCGGCGTAGTCGAATATAGCGTTTTTTCTTCGGGAGTAAAGCGTCCTGGAATGTGAAGCTTTTCAAGGCGTTCCTCAACTTGAGTAGCGGTCAGGGAGATCATCAGTGACATGGATATATTGATATGATAGCTTGCTGAGATTGACCGAAGCGGACAATGCGAGCACTCTCCGCACAATCTTCCAGGCTGAATTAAATCATGTCTTTAACAGGTTCCTCGACATTTAATAAAGAAGACGTACGTAAAACTGTGCTCGACAATGGGTTGGTGATTCTTACCAAAGAACTGCATACATCTCCCATCGTGACGTCCATGATTTGGTACCGGGTGGGATCCCGGAATGAAGAACTTGGGCAGACCGGCAAGTCTCACTTCCTGGAACACATGCTTTTCAAGGGCACCAGCCGATTCCGGAAGGGACAAATCGATCTGTTGACGCTGAAAAACGGCGGAAGCAACAACGCGTTCACTTCTCACGATTTTACTGCGTATTACTTCAATTTCGCATCCGACCGCTGGAAGGTTGCCCTCGAAATTGAGGCTGATCGAATGGTGAATTGCATTTTCGATCCCGAAGAATTTGAAGCGGAAAAGAAAGTCGTCATCGAAGAACTCAAAGGAGGATTGGATTCTCCCTGGGGTTTGCTTGTCCAGGAAGTCAACGCCGCCGCGTATAAGGTGCATCCCTATCGGAATCCAGTGATCGGTTGGCTGGGTGATGTTGAACGCGCCACCGCAGAGGAACAGCAGGCGTACTACCGTAAACATTACATTCCCAATAATGCGATTCTGGCATTGGCAGGCGACTTCGATTCGGATCAGATCGTTGATGAAGTTTCAAAGCTCTTTGGTGGAATCTCCAATGGCCCACTTCCCTCTGATGTCCGTCTGTCAGAACCGGCACAGCACGGCGAAAAACGGATAGCCGTTCGATGGCGGTCCAAAGTTCCGAGAATCGCAATGGCCTACCATGCGCCGGCAATCGCGGACCCGTCAAGTTATGCCCTCCAATTGCTTGGGATTATATTGACGGAAGGCAAGTCTTCCCGGCTTTATCAGCGAATGGTCGAACGTGAACAGACAGTTACCTTTGTCTCCGCAGATTACAGCGAATCCAAGGATCCGACATTGTTTCACATTCGGGCGGAAGGGCGCGATCAGCACCCTGCTGAAGCGATTGAAGCCGGGATCCATTCCGAACTGGATCGAATCGTAGCCGACGGGATAACGGAACATGAACTCGACCGTGCCAAGCATTTGATTCAGGCGCACTTTGTCCTTTCCCGCGAGCGAACTGCGGATCAGGCGATGCTTTTGGGGCAAATCGAAACCTTGTCTGGCCTGGATTACATTGAATCCTACCTCGATAAGATTGCAAAGGTTACTGCAGACGATGTTGCCATGGCTTGTTCCCGTCATCTATGCGAGGACAATCGAACCGTCGGCTATCTCTTGCCTGATGGGCGTTCCGCGAATGAAACAGACGACGAAAGCGTTGAAGGAGGCGAGGATGGCATCGGCTGAGCGGCGTATCGGCCGCTCCTTCGACGTCCATCGGCAGGTTCTGGCGAATGGACTGGTGGTTTTGCTCGTCGAGAATCCGTCGATTCCAGCAGTCGCGCTAAGCGTCACTGTCCTGACTGGCTCACGTCACGAACCCGAAGAAAAGGCGGGACTGGCCATCATGGCGAGCCGCCTGCTTGATGAAGGTACAAAGACTCGCACGTCCCTTCAAATTGCAGAAGCGATCGAATCCGTCGGCGGAATTCTGGAAGCGGACGGTTCATATGAGCGAATCGTGGTTTCGGCGTCAGTTTTAAAAGAGGACATGGAGACTGCGCTCGATCTCGCATCAGACATTCTGATCAACCCGATTTTCTCGGACGAGTATGTTGAGAAGGAAAAATCCCGTACTCTTTCGGAAATTGAAAGCGCGAAAGACCGCCCGCAGGTCATTGCAGGATGGGAGTTCAGCGAGCTGATTTACGGTTCTCATCCTCTGCACCGGCCGAGCCATGGATATCCGGAAACGGTCGTTTCGCTGACTCGAGCGGACCTTCTCGACTTTCACGACCGTTTTATCGTTCCGAACAACACCATCCTTGCGATGGTCGGCGATTTCAGGGTATCTGACGTGTTGCCCAAGATTGAAAAATACTTTGGTTCCTGGTCTTCCAGACCGTTGAACCTGCCTACTTACGCAAAGCCCGTTCGACAAACCGAGCGGAGGATCAAGTACATTTCCATGCCGGCCCAGCAGCTCAATATTTACCTGGGACACCTCGGAATTGAGCGCTCGAATCCGGACTACTATGCCCTTCAGGTGCTCGACACGATCCTTGGTGGTGGTGCGGGTTTCACGGCCCGAATTCCTCAGCGGTTGCGGGATGAACTTGGTCTGGCATACACCACTTTTGCAAGCATTACTCCCAGCGCCGGAATCGATTCCGGCCGGTTTGTTTCTTATATCGGGACATCGCCGGAGAACATGAAGCCTGCGATTGAAGGGCTGGTCCAGGAAATTCGTCGAATCATCAAAGAGCCCGTCACCGATCAGGAACTGCATGATGCCAGGGACTTTTTGACAGGTAGTTTTGTTTTTGCGTTTGAATCCAGCTCGCAAATTGCGCGATTTCTGGTGCATGCTGAAATGTACGGACTCGGATTCGACTATATTAAGAAGTATCCAGAGTACATCCGTGCCGTAACTGCAGAAGAACTTACCCGTGTGGCGCGCAAGTATCTGGACAGTGAGAACTATTCAATGGTTGTGGTTGGTCCGGTCGACGAGAAAGGGGAGAGCACAGAATAGTGGACTCCAAAAAGTCTATTTTCTTCGAAGACTACGGCGTGACGACCTCCGATCTGGAGCAGTATTTGAATGCCGCCCTCGAGCGCGGCGGCAACTACGCCGATATTTACTTCGAATATAAAATCAACTATTCGATTGCTCTGGAAGAGCAGATCATCAAGACGGCCACCAAAGCCGTGAATATAGGTGTGGGCATTCGGGTCCTTTCAGGCGAGAAAACGGGCTATGCCTATGCCGAAGATCTCGATAAGCAGAGCATTCTCAAAGCCGCACGCACTGCAGCGTTTATAGCATCGAACTCCTCCGCCGGAGGAACAGTTGCGATTCACCCTCAAATGGCGCGGGAGCACAACCTCTACTCGGTCTCGCTCCTCTCCACGGATCTTGGGATCCAGCAAAAGATAGCTCTGATTCGGGAAGCTGATCAGGCGGCTCGCGAATACGATCCGCGAATTCATCAGGTGCAGGCGAGCTACGTCGACGAGTCCAAACACGTGCTGATTGTGTCTTCGGATGGCAAATACGTATGGGATGTCCAGCCACTCGTTCGCCTGAACGTATCCTGCATTGCCGAGGAAAATGGAAAGCGTCAATCTGGTTATCAGGGCGGTGGCGGCCGGCGGTCACTCGACATATTTGAAGATGACCTGAATCCGACAGCACTCGCTCGTGAGGCTGCACGCCAGGCCATACTCCAACTCAGCGCCGTCGACGCTCCTGCTGGTCCAATGGAAGTTGTGTTGGGAAATGGCTGGCCCGGAATTCTTCTTCACGAGGCAATCGGTCATGGCCTTGAAGCGGATTTCAATCGGAAGGGAACCTCGGCGTTCTCCGGGTTGATCGGAAAGAAAGTCGCTTCGGAGCTGTGTACGGTCGTAGACGACGGTACCATTCCGGATCGTCGAGGATCGCTGAATGTCGACGACGAAGGTAATCCAACGCATAAGACCGTATTGATTGAAAAGGGAATTCTTCAGGGATACTTGCAGGATCAGCTCAGTTCAACACTCACACGTGCGTCAGTCACAGGAAATGGCCGGCGGCAGGGATACGATCATATTCCCATTCCGCGGATGACCAACACCTTCATGGTTGCAGGCGAGTCGGCGCCGGAGGACATCATCCGTTCGGTGAAAAAGGGACTTTATGCCGTTCACTTCGGTGGCGGCCAGGTGGACATCACCAGCGGAAAGTTCGTTTTTAGCACGAGTGAAGCTTACCTGATTGAAGACGGCAAAATCACCGCGCCCGTACGAGGGGCAACTTTGATTGGCGACGGTCCCACCGTGCTACGTCAGGTCAGCATGGTCGGCAATGACCTGAAACTCGATCAGGGTGTGGGGATTTGCGGAAAAGAAGGACAGACAGTACCCGTATCCGTCGGTTTGCCAACGATCAAGATCAAAGGGATTACTGTCGGCGGAACCGAGAAGTGATTCGTGTATGAGCCGGGATCTTAAGGAATCTGCTGAACAAGTCGTTCGGCGCGCCGTACAGAAAGGCGCCTCCGACGCTGACGTATTCATTCGGGAAGAGGAAAAGTTTTCAGTTACCGTTCGAATGGGAGAGGTCGAAACGTTGAAGGAGGCCGTTTCCCGTGGCCTTCGCCTTCGAGTCTTCCTTGGTAAGCGGACGGCAACCTCTCAGACTTCCGATCTTTCCCCTTCCGTCCTGGACAAACTGGTCGACGAATCTGTCGAGATGGCCCGTCTGACATCGGAAGACCAGAGCGGGGGATTGCCGGAGCGAACTGCGGGAGACTTCAATGTTGCCGGTCTCGAACTCGTCGATCCCAGCTGGGATAAATTTACTCCCGAACAGCGCATCGAATGGGCACGCCGCACCGAAGCAGCAGCCATGAAGGCCGATTCGAGAATTACCAACTCCGAGGGTGGTTCGTTCGATTTCGAGCGTTCAAGAACCGTAATTGGAAACACTCGCGGATTTCTTGGAGAGTACGCCGAGACTGGCGGATCGATTGCTTCCCTTCCCGTCGCTCAGTCTACAGAAGGAATGCAGCGCGATTTCTGGGTTTCCGTCGCAAGGTTCCAAAGCGAGCTGGAATCTCCCGAAACTGTGGGGAAACACGCGGCGGATCGCACCGTGCGGCGTCTGGGCGCACGAAAAGTTCCAACCTGCGAAGTACCGGTGGTTTTCGATCCACTAACAGCTCGATCGCTGGTGGGACATGTTTTCCAGGCATGTGCCGGAGACTCCATTTACCGCCGCAGCTCATTCCTTTTTGATCTACTCAATCAGCAGGTCGGTGCGCAGGGGTTAACTATAGTCGACGATGCACGTCTCAAGCGCGGCCTCGGATCGGTTCCATTTGATGACGAAGGTGTTCCGACGCAGAAAACCTTCGTTATCGAGGATGGGGTTTTGAAAAACTACCTTCATAGCTCCTATACCGCACGAAAGCTCCGCTCGGTTCCCACTGGAAACGGCAGCCGTACCGGATCCGGCACAATTGCCGTGGGGCCAACCAACTTCTATATGTTGCCGGGGACGGCATCACCCGAAGACATCATTGGTTCCGTCAAGTCCGGACTTTACATCGTCGAATTGATCGGACACGGTGTAAATACCGTCTCGGGTGATTATTCGCGCGGTGCTGTTGGGTTGTGGATCGAAAACGGCAAACTTTCATTTCCGGTGCACGAAGTGACGATCGCAGGCAATCTCCGCCAGATGATGAAGGACATTGAGATTATTGGAAACGATGTCACATTTCTTGGTTCAGTTTCTGCGCCAACCGTTAAAATCCGGAACATGGTGATCAGCGGAGAGTGAAATGGAACGGCGATTGGCAGTTATCGTTGGAGTGGCGGTGCTGCTTGTCGTCGGACTATTTGCATTCTGGAGCATGGGTCCGGGGCGAAGCACTAAAAATGCCGCTCCATTAACGGAAAGCGCCGACCCGGCCGCCATTCAGAGCGCCGTTCAACTCACCCATCTCAGTATCGCTACTAGCGATACATACGCAGGCAATATTCGAATTCGAAATATTACGGGGACTTTGACAAACATCTCCAATAAGCCGGTCCGCAAAATCGATTTGAAGATGACGTTTACCGATTACGACGGCAATACGATTCAGGAGAGTACGCACACCGCATTTGATCCTCGCCATAAACCTCTCGATCCGGGTGATCAATACCGTTTTGAGGTGAATTTTGAAAACCTGCCGAAGAGCTGGAATTATCACGTCCCCAAAACGCAGATCGTTAAAGTCGGTTTCTAGGCGAATTCAGCCAAGGAGCGCAATGCAGTCGATTTCCACTCGAGCGTCTTTGGGGAGACGAGATACTTCCACTGTTGCTCGAGCCGGTGCGGATGACTGAAAGAACTCGCTGTACACTGTGTTCATTTCCGCAAAATCGTCCATGCTTTTGAGGAACACCGTCGTTCGGACAATGCTTTCCATGCTTCCGCCAGCCGCAGTGACAATTTCCCGGACATTCTGCAAAACACGCCGCGTTTGACTGCTGGTATCCGGAGCGTCAATCAACGTTCCGGTCGCAGGATCAATAGCAATTTGACCGGACACGAACAAGAAATTGCCCGCCAGAATTCCCTGTGAATATGGGCCAATCGCCGCGGGCGCGCGCGGTGTGGAAATCGATCGTTTCTGCATGCGCTGGGATCCCCTTACTTGTTGACGGAATTGACGGCTCGTGTGGAGCGGATCACTTCATACACGCCGTCGAGCCGCCGGATGGAGGCCAGTACGCGCTCCAGGTGTTTCATATCGGGTATTTCGACCACTAGCTCGATGGTGCCGTGTTCATCGGCGGTTCTGGCTTCAACGTGGACGATATTCGATCCCACTTCAGCAACAACCGCAGCAATTTCTGCCAGCATGCCGGTCCGATTTTCTGTAGTGATCGTCACCGGTACGGCATAGGCTTCCGCTGCCGGAGCAGCACCAGCCCATTCCACTTCGATTTTTCGCGCGGCATCATACAGCAGATTTTGAACATTGGGGCAATTCTTGGAATGGACCGCCACGCCTTTGCCGCGCGTGATGTATCCGATGATTTCTTCTCCTCGAATTGGATTGCAGCATTTTGCGCGGTAAACCAGCAAATCGTCGAATCCGCGGACTTTCAGTTTGGCATCGGATCCCAGTCCAAGAACTCGTTTAACGACCGATGTGATACGCGATTCATCTTCGACGGGAACGTTGTCAGCGCCAGCCGGCGCCAGCCGAACCAACACTTGCTTTGCGGACATCTTGCCGTACCCAATCAACGCCAGAAGGTCTTCCGGTTTGGTGGCGCCATAGTCCGGGAGCAATGCGGCAAGAGCCTCGCCATCGAGAATTCCTCGAATATTCATCCGGAATTTGCGGGCTTCCTTTTCGAGCATCTTTCGACCAAGCTCGATGGCTTTCTCTCCTTCCTGCTCGGTCAGCCAATGCCGAATCTTGTTTCTTGCCCGCGACGTGTTCACGACCGTGAGCCAGTCGCGGCTGGGCGTATGTCCGGCCTGGGTCACGATCTCCACAATGTCGCCGTTTTTCAGTTTGGTCTTGAGTGGAACCATGCGGCCGTTGATCTTCGCACCCACACAGGTGTGTCCCACTTCGGTGTGAATGGCATAGGCAAAATCAATCGGAGTAGCCTCGCGAGGCAAAGTGATCACCTTGCCTTTTGGCGTGAATGTATAAACCTCTTCCGGATAGAGATCGACTTTCAATGTGCTCAGAAAATCTGCCGGATCCTTCATCTCCTGTTGCCATTCGACGAGATGGCGAAGCCATGAAATGCCCTGATCTTCGCGGTCGTTGGCGATCAGCTTTCCGTCCTTGTACTTCCAGTGGGCGGCGATTCCTTCTTCGGCAATGCGATGCATATCCGAAGTTCGAATCTGAACCTCAAAGGGTTGGCCCCCGGCAATTACCGAAGTGTGCAGCGACTGATATCCATTCGGCCGAGGCATGGCGATGAAGTCTTTGATGCGTCCCGGTACCGGCCGCCACGTATTGTGGATAACGCCGAGCGCGGCATAACAGTTTTTGATGCTGTCGGTGATGATTCTCAGAGCCAGCAGATCAAACACCTGATCGATGGTAATTTTTTGTTTCTTCAGCTTGACGTGAATGGAATAGAGCCGTTTCACCCGCGATTCGATGCGGCAGGGAATTTCGTGCTCCTTTAGCTGATCTTCGATGGCCTTCCTGACTTCAGACAAAAATGCCTCGTGCGATCTGCGCTTGCGCTCGACCACTTCCTTGAGTTCCTGGTAGGCTTTCGGATCCAGGTAACTGAATGCGAGATCCTCAAGTTCTCCCCGCACCTTTCCCATTCCAAGACGGTTGGCCAGGGGGCCATAGATCTCCATGGTCTCTCTCGCGATGGCTTCGCGCCGGTCTGCGGATAGATACTCCAGTGTGCGCATGTTGTGAATGCGATCCGCAAATTTAACCATGATGACGCGGATATCGTCTGTCATTGCCAGAAGCATTTTGCGAAAGTTTTCAGCCTGTTTGGCTTCTTTCGATGTGAACTGAATCTGACTGATTTTTGTGACACCGTCGACAATGTGGGCGACTTCAGGTCCGAAAACGGTCTCCACATCTTCACGGGAAACGAGAGTGTCTTCGACTACGTCATGCAGAAGTCCGACACTGACCGTGACAGCGTCCATCTTCATTTCCGCAAGAATATTGGCCACTTCCAGAGGATGCGTCAGATAGGGCTCGCCGGAAGCACGTACCTGTCCTTTGTGTTCTTTGGCCGAAAAAATATAGGCGCGCCGAATGAGGTCGAGGTTGTCCTCAGGATGATGCTTGCTGACTTTGGCGAGAATGTCCTCGAGGCGGATCATGAAGTCTTCATTATAGAGTGCGCGCAGAGATCGTGCAGAAAGAGAAAAGGGCCTCCGGACGGAGTCCGAAGGCCCTGGAGAAAAAAACGGCTATTTGCTGGGATCGATTCCGCTGGCTTTGCTGGCCTTTTCGGCGTTTTTCTTGCGAACTTCGAGAGCCTTATTGAACCATTCATCGGCCTTTGCGTTAAATTCCGTTTCCATGGCGAGCAACTGCTTCTGCTCGTTCTTGTCTTTCGTTACCTTGGCCTTGTTTTTCGCCAGATCAGCCTTTTCACGGAATAGTAAATTCTCGTAGAACAATGTATCTTCGTAATCCGATTTGACCGTCAGCGATTTGTCCAGATATTGAAGACCTTCCTCAATTAGTTTGGATCTTTCTTCCTCCGAAAGTTTGGAATCGGCGTTGTGAACAATAATCCAGTCCACGGATCCCACCGCATACAATGGAATGTGATTTTGGGGATCCACTTCAGCGTTCTTCTTGTACGCTTCGCGGGCTTTGTCGTACTCAGAATTGTATTGATAGATGCTTGCTTTTCCGGCGAGCGCCGTCTTATTCGTAGGATCCTTTTCGAGGATCTTGTCGAACGTCTGGATGGCGGATTGCGCCACTTTCTGATTGGCCTCGTCGGTCGATCCTGGGACAAATTGCTGTGCGTATGCTGTTGCCAGATAGAGCTCGGCATTTGTCAATTCAGGATCAAGCTCGATGGCGCTCTTGAAGTGGTCAATTGCGGCGTCGTACTTCTGAGCGCGGAAGGCCTGAACGCCTTTATTGAGGTTGTCTCTTGCTTTGAGTTTCTGACAACTGACGGTACTCAGCGCCAGAAAACCCAGAACAACCAATACTGAGAGTTTCTTTGTCATAATTCCAGCCCTCCTTACTTGGGCGGTGCGCCGAGCGACTCGGTCATCAGACCGATCTTGTCTACGCCGGATCCTTTGGCGATGTCGATTATCTTGATTACATCGTCAAAGTTCAGTTCCGGATCGCCGCTGACGAATGCAACGCGTTCGCTGCGGGTTCTGAAGATATCCGAAAGCCGGGATCCCATATCCTTCAGATCCACTACATCCTGGTTGATCTTGTAGACTTTGTTTTTCTGGGCGTCCAGTGCCACACTGACAATCACCGTGCGATTTGCGGCATCCGGCGGCGGCGGCGGTGTTCCCGGTGGTGGAGGCTGGGGCACAGCAGCATCGAGCCCTTTCGGAGTCAGGGGCGTAATGGTCATGAAAATTACCAGAAGGACGAGGAGCACATCGATTAGCGGAGTAATGTTGATGTCCCCTTTGGTCGCCAACTTCTTTCTTTTAGCCTTCATCGGGGTCTCCTATTTCTTGACTTCTTCATCGAGCTTTTCGGACAGCAATCCGACGCGGTCGACGCCGGCAGTCCGAATCGAATCGACGACTTTCACAATATCGCCATACTTTGCCCTGGCATCGCCTTTGACGTAGACCGTCTTGTCGCCGTTCTTGTCGCGAAGCTTCTCCGTGACTTGGCCGGCCAGGTCGTCGATGTTGATTCGATCCTGCCCGAGATAGAATTTCCCGTCGCGGGAAATTCCAACTCGAATGGCGTCATCTTTATCGGCTTCGGACATTTCCAGCGGGTTCTTCGTTTTTGGCAGGTCCACCGGAGCACCCTTCTGCAACATGGGTGTGACCACCATGAAAATGATGAGCATGACGAGCATCACGTCAGCCATCGGCGTAACGTTGATTTCGGCGTTGACCGCTCCGCGCTCAGCGCCGCCTCCCATTGCCATGGTTACTTCTTACCTTTCTGCTTGATGAAGTAGTCGAGCAGTTCGGATGAGGAATTGGTCATTTCAATTCCAAAGGCTTCCACTTTTCCAGTGAAGATGTTGTAAGCCCAGACTGCCGGCACTGCCACGAACAGACCGAATGCGGTGGTCACGAGAGCTTCGGAGATACCGCCGGCGACCGAGGACAAACCTGCGCTCTTTGCAGAAGCCATACCTTTGAATGCGTTAATGATGCCGACGGTCGTTCCAAACAATCCCACGAACGGAGCCGTTGCACCGATGGTGGCCAGACCGGACAATCCACGTTTCAGTTCGGCGTTCACAATTGCTTCAGCGCGTTCACAGGCACGGCGGGAAGATTCAATCTGTTCGCCGGCAAGTTCATGGGAAACGCCGTGCGCCCGGAATTCCTGCAGGCCTGCCTCGACAACCTTGGCAAGGTGGCTTCTTTTGTTCTGTTCGGCGACGCTGATCGCTTCTTCAATCTTGCCTTCGCGAAGGCAACCAGCAACGGCAGGAGCAAATTCGCGTGACTGCTTGCGAGCCTGGCCAAATGCGAGTGCGCGGTCGATCATCACTCCGATAGACCATGCAGACATGACGGCGAGAATCAGAACTACGCCTTTCGCCAAGGCTCCCATGTTTTCCCACATGGTGCGCAGGTCGAATCCCACCTGGTCGCTTTGCAGCAACATCAATCCAAGCATATTCAGCTTAAATAAAAGCATACAATTCCTATCCTCCTAAAAGTTTCGAATCTCAAAAGAACTGTTCGCAACGTGGCGGTTGATGTGAAGCAGGCAGCGGCAGCATTATCAAATGCTGCCGCGCGCTGTTTACCTTCCGCTGAGAGAAAAATTCACGGTGATGGTCGTGATTACCTCGACGGGTTCATTGTTCAATAGCGTCGGTTTATATCTCCAGGTCTTTACGGTATCCACCACGCCTGTCAACAACAATGGGTTTGAGGACGTGATGACTTTCAGATCCTTGATGGTTCCGTTTTCCGCAATTGTTGCCTGCAAAATCACACTACCTTCAATACGCGCTGTTCGCGCCAGCGATGGATACGACGGTTTCGGGCTGTAATCCAGTTTTCCAGCCTGAACATCTCCACCGATTCGCATCGGTTCCTTCGGCTTAGCCGGAGGAGGCGGTGGCGGTGGTGGCGGCGGTGGCGGCGGTGGCGCTCCTCCGGGAGGCGGCGCTGCGGTAGGCATCAGTCCGGGAACTCCTCCCGGCACTCCACCGGGTACGCCCCCAGGAACACCACCGACGACTCCGCCGGTAACCCCAGCCCCCGAATCCGGACCCGAATCGATGATCTTTGCAATTTCTTTCGGTATTTCCGTGGGCGCAATCAGCGCTGTCGGATCCACCTGAACAATTTTCTGAACCACTGGTCTTGCCATTGCAGCTGCTGGCGGCGGCGGTGGCGGCGCTGCTGGCGGCGGAGGCGGCGGAGCTACCAGAAATGAAGTCAGCTTCGCACCCTCAATTGTTTCCGTATAGATCAGCGGGATCAAGATCAAAACCGTAACCAAAACGATATGCACGATTGCCGAAATGAACACCGTGCTACCCTTTTTGTTTGAGATTGTTCCGCTCGATTCGACGAATGAATCCTCGAACATCGTCCTACCTCCCCTCTCCGGTCTCGCGAACCGGCCTGAGCCGTAACTTACGCGCTCGCTTTAAGTCTCTGCGTCCTTTAGCCGAGACTTATATCAACGCCATATTCAACCGTCAATCTTCACCAAGTTCAAAATGCTCCACTAAAGTCCCCTCGTACCGGAGAATTTATCTTGCCTTTGCCGTACGGGGGACCTTGACGGCTGCAGGCGCCAATTTCGCGCCCTGTCCGCGCATCCTGGTATAAATCAACACCAGGGGAGACGCGACCGCAATGGATGAGTACGTTCCGACAATGATTCCGATTACCATTGCAAAGGCAAAATTCTTAATTATTTCTCCACCAAACAAGTACAAAGCCAAAACTGTCAGAAAAGTCAGGCCGGAGGTCAAGATTGTCCGGCTTAACGTCTGGTTAATGCTGTCGTTCAAAATGCTTTCCAGATCGTCGCGGCGGCGCGTTTTCAGGTTTTCACGCACGCGGTCGAAGACCACAATCGTGTCGTTGACCGAGTAACCAACCAGCGTCAGAAGGGCCGCGATCACGGTCAGATTGATCTCTTTGTTGAACAGCGAAAAGATACCGAGTGTTACCAGCGTGTCGTGAAACACGGCGAATACTGCGGCAGCACCGTAAATCCATTCAAAGCGAAATGCGATATACACAAGGATGCCGCCCAATGCATAGAGCGTGGCCATCACCGCCTGTTTCCGTAAATCGCCTCCAACGCTGGGCCCGACAAATTCGGAACTCTTGATTCCAGTCTCCGGATCAAAGGACCCGGATTTCCCTTTGCCAAATTCGGCGTTCAGTGCCTTTGTCACCAGTTCCCGGCCATTCGACAAGTCTGCCTGCTCGTCGCTTCCCCCGTATTCAATCTGGAAATCACCGGCCTTATCCGTAATTTCCTGAATCTGGCTATGGGTGATTCCACTTCGGTCCAGGGCCTGCCGAATCTGATCGACCGGAGGAACTGGATTATTGAAGTGAACCATCATCGTCAAGCCGCCCCGGAAATCGACTCCGTATCGGAATTTCCCTTTATGGATCAGTGAGATCATTCCAACAACCAGGAGTGCTATGGATATGGCAAAGAAAAGTTGCCGCTTGCCAATCCAGTCGACCTTTATACCGCCAAACAGTTCGAGCATTTCAAATCTACCTATGTTTAGACACCAAAGTCCGGTGCTTGTTCCTTAAAAGTAAAATCAGATGCTGATGGCTTCGGCCCGTTCTTTTCGCGCGAGCACCAGCTCGAATAAAGTGCGGGAAACAAAGACAGCTGTGAACATGTTGGAAACCAGACCGATAAACAGAGTCACGGCAAAGCCCTTGACGGGTCCGGTACCAAACAGGAATAAAAAGGCGGCCGAAATCAAGGCAGCCAGATGGGTGTCCACGAGCGTGATAAAGACCCTGGCGAAACTGGTCGTCACCGCTGACGCCGCATTCTTGCCCGCGCGCAATTCCTCACGAATACGTTCAAAAATCAGAACGTTGGAATCGATACCCACGCCGATAGTCAAAATGACGCCTGCAATTCCGGGAAGCGTCATTGTGGCGCCGAGGTACGCCATGGCCCCAAGCAGGACAATCAGGTTCAGGAACATGGCGGCCGTCGCATTGATGCCGGAAGCCTTGTAGTAAACGAGCATGAACACGACCACAGCCGCGAGAGCAATTGCCGCAGCCGTAACCCCTGCGACAATGGAGTCGGTACCCAGAGTTGCGCCTACGGTTGTCTCCTGTTCAATGGAAATTGAAGCCGGCAGCGCGCCCGACCGCAATTTGAGGGCAAGGTCCTTGGCTTCGTCGGGAGTGAATGAACCCGTAATCTGACCTTGATCGGTGATCCGCGATTTCAGTACCGGCGCAGACTGGACTCTGCCATCCAGAATGATCGCCAGGAGCTTTCCAATATTCTGCTCGGTGATGATGCCAAACTTCTGTGCGCCGTCCGCATTCAGACTGAAACTGATGGCAGGACGTCCGTTTTCGTCGCGGGAAACATAAGCATTCTTCAGATCGCGACCGCTGATTCCGCCGCTTTTGTGGATCAGGAAGTACGTCGGACTACCGTCTGCGGAATGTTCCGACGAGGGAAGAACCTGAAGATCCGAGGGCATCTGACCGCCATATTGCTGAAGCGCCGCTTGTTCACTCGGATAAGTTCCTCCACCCTCCACCATTTTCAATTCCAGAAGGGCTGTTGATTGAATGATGCTGCGAACGCGGCCCGGATCCTTGACCCCTGGAAACTGGATCAGGATTTCATCGGAGTTGGCTGCCGTACCGCGCCTCTGAATGGTCGGTTCCGTCACACCCAATTGATTGATTCGGTTGCTGATAGTGCTGACCGCCTGCTCAACGGATTGTTGCCGGTACGCCGCCTCCTGTGCTTGTTTCAGGTCAATCAAGTAGGAATTCGGGGTGTCCCCCGATTTTGAACTGACATCCCATTCGGGATGATTGTCGGTCATCAGCTTTTGGAATTCGCTGTTCTTGGTGGTGTCCACTCCCGAGGCGGTGAATTGGTTGTCCTGGGTTCGCGTCAGTTCTCGATAGTTGATATTTGCTTTTTGCAGCTGGGTTTTCAAACTCTCGATGGTTTGATCCGTCTCCGCTCGAATCGCGTCACTGGTTTTTACCTTCAAAACGAGCTGAACTCCACCCTGAAGGTCCAGTCCCAGGCGAATGCGCTGCTTCATGTTGGCCACAGATGGGGGTGCGCCGGCGAAGAGGAAAATCGAAAGCAGCGTGAAAAAAAGGATGACCGCGAGACGAATCTTAATTCTCTTACTCATAAAAGACTATTCTTCTTCCGGATTTTGGAGTGCGCTGACCGCGCTTCTCGACATTTCGATCTTCACGTTCTCAGCGACCCGGACCTGAATTCGATCGTTCTTGAAACCCATAATCGTACCGTAAATCCCACTGTTTGTGACGACTTTGTCGCCAACCTTGAGATTGTCGATCATCTGTTGAAGTTTCTTTTGGCGGGATTGGCCGGGCCGGATTAGAAGGAAGTAAAAGATAACCAGAATTACGACAAATGGCCCGACCTGTCCGAGGACAGAGATTAACCCACCGGGTGATGGGGTCTGTTGCAATAACAACGTTTACACCTCATTCTTCCATTGCAGACGAGGACCGGCGTCGCACATCAGTCAACAACTCGTCATATCTGTGGAATTCGATAAACTGCCTTATTCGACGCAAGGTGTCAAGGTAGAAGTACAAGTTGTGAACTGTATTCAATACCGACGACAGGATCTCATTCGCCATGAAGAGATGCCGCAAATAGGCCCGGGAATACGTCTGGCAAACCGGACAACCGCATGTGGCGTCAATTGGTCCGGGGTCTTCCTTATACCGGGCATTCTTGATCACGATGTGGCCATCCCTGGTGAACAGCGAACCGTTCCGTGCATGGCGTGTCGGCATGACACAGTCAAACATATCCACGCCCTGTGCGACGCATTCGATGAGATCTGCCGGTGTTCCGACGCCCATCAAGTATCGCGGCCGGTCTTCCGGGAGAAAGGGCTCCACGTTTTCGATTACTTCATACATTAACGGGTTGGGTTCTCCCACGGCCAAACCTCCAATGGCATAGCCGGGAAACCCGCGTTCCACCAGATGCTCCGCACTTTGACGGCGAAGATCCGGATAAATGCCACCCTGAACGATTCCAAAGAGCGCCTGTTTCTCACCCGCCACCTTATGAAAGTGGGTATGGCACCGGTCTGCCCAATTCATGGACCGCTTCATCGATGCGAGCGCCGCGGAGTGATCCGCCGGGAAACCCAGGCAATCGTCGAGTGCCATCATGATGTCGGAACCGAGCGCTTTTTGAATGTCGACTGCACCTTCCGGACTCAGAAAATGGGTACTTCCATCGAGGTGACAACGAAATTCCACGCCATCGTCACCGATGTCTCGCAACGCGCTGAGGCTGAAAACCTGATATCCGCCGCTGTCAGTCAGAATTGGCCGGTCCCATCCCATAAATTTGTGAAGCCCGCCCAGGCGGCCGACGGCTTCATGGCCAGGCCGCAACATCAGATGATAGGAATTGCAAAGAAGGATCTCCACCGATAGTGCCCGTAGTTGATCCGGTGTCATTCCCTTCACGGTAGCCTGAGTCCCCACCGGCATAAAAACCGGTGTCTCCACGACGCCGTGCGCCAGGTGAAGCCGGCCTCGTCTGGCACGTGTCCGCGAATCCTTCGTGATGACTTCGAACTTCATTACACCAGATGACAGGCCGCGTGCCGTCCGTCGCCCAATGGACGAAGCAGGGGTTCGTCCGTTTTGCAACGTTCCACCGCGATGGGACAGCGCGGATGAAACCGGCATCCGGTTGGAGGATTCATTGGCGTGGGCACGTCGCCCTTCAGGGCAATCCTCTTCTTCTTTGCAGCCGGATCCGGGACAGGAACGGCATTCAGCAATGCCTGAGTGTAGGGATGTTTTGGGTCCGCACAGATTTGCCGATTCGTGCCAACCTCCACGAGTTTGCCCAGGTACATTACGCCAATCCGCGTCGAGATATGTTCGATGACGGGAATGGAGTGAGAAATGAACAAATACGTCAGGCCCAATTGACTTTGAAGATCCGACAGCAAATTGATGATTTGCGATTGAATGGAAACGTCCAGCGCG
>JBGPBY010000063.1:0-19999 GCA_041481485.1 Terriglobia bacterium | reverse complement strand
CGCCGATGACGATTGAGAATTGAATATTGAGTATTGTTTATTTCTTCACACCTTCATAGACCGCGCATTCATGGCGGAGAGATTGTGCGTTATGCATGACCCCTCGAGAGGGCAGAACCGATTGGGTCAGTTCGCCATCGCACCAACTACATTAGACAACGGACAACATTCAACGAACATTTGACAGCGTGGGCGACGCGGTCAGCCGGGTACGGTACAATTCTCCCCATGCGTTCACGCTGGCTGCTTGTTGTTGCGGGCCTCCTGGCTGTCACCATCTTTCTCGTCATTCATTTTTCAAATCGCAAAATCGACAGCGGGGTTCTCCGCGCCTCCGGGACCATTGAGGCGACGAAGGTCGACGTCTCATTTCAAATCGGCGGACGGGTCGCCGAGGTCATTGCGGATGAAGGCCGGCCCGTGCGCCGGGGCGACACGCTGGCCCGGCTCGATTCCAGCGAACTGAAAGCGCATGTGCAGCAGATTTCCGCATCGATTGACGCCGTCAACAGTCAGATCCGTCAGCAGCTAACCAATGTGGAATTCCGGCGTGGCATCGTCGAGAGCCAGATTGTCCAGTCGAAAAGCGAAACTGAAGCATCCCGAATGAGCCTCGAAAAAACCCGCAACGGATCCCGCCCCGAAGAAATCGGAATGGCGGAGGCCTTAGTCAATCAGGCGAAGGCCGACCTCGACCACCGCAAAAATGATTTCCAGCGGGCGACGACGATGTTTTCCGGAGGCATCATGTCCAGACAGGACTACGACGCGGCCCAATCGGCGTATCTTGTGGCCGAAACCACCCTCGCGGCTGCACGCGATCGTCTTGCCCTTGTAAAAGAGGGTTCGCGCCCTGAAGACATCGGAGAGGCGGAAGCGCGGTTGAAGTCTGCGCAGGCGGGTACCGCAGTGGCGGAAGCCGGAAGAAAATCCGTCGATGTGGAAGTTCAGGCTCTGGATTCGCTGCGCGCTCGAGTACGCGAACTGGAGGCACAGCTGGATGCCGCCAAAACGCAGCTCACCTACACGGAAATTCATGCGCCGCTCGACGCAGTCGTGCTGACCAAAAATGTGGAGAGCGGCGAAGTGATCAACCCCGCCACGCCGGTTGTCACACTGGCAAATATCGATGCGCTCTGGATGAACCTTTATGTTCCCGAATCACAAACCGGTCTGATTAAACTGGGACAGCCTGTGCGTGTGCACGTGGATTCGTTCCCCACCGAAGCGTTCAACGGCAAGATCACCTTCGTTTCATCCGAATCGGAATTCACGCCCAAGACGATCCAGACAACGGAAGAACGCATCAAGCTCGTCTATCGTGTGAAGGTATCGCTGGAAAACACGCAGCAGCGCCTTAAACCGGGAATGCCCGCCGATGCAGAGATCCTGCTGAAGTAGTCTGGTGTCCATACTTTCCATACAGGACATCACGAAAAAGTTCGGTGCGGTCACTGCTGTGGACCATCTGAACCTCGACATCGAACAAGGCGAAATTTTCGGACTCATCGGACCTGACGGGGCGGGCAAAACCACGGCCATCCGCATCATGCTGGGAATTCTCTCGGCCGATTCCGGCCGAGGACGGGTGGGCGATTTCGATCTCTTCCGGGATTCTGAATCGATCTGCACATTAACGGGCTATGTATCGCAACGATTCAGCCTCTATGGTGAGCTGACCGTTCAGGAGAATCTCGAACTGTTCGCGGACCTTTACGCTGTCTCCGAAAGCGATCGGCTGACGCGCCTGAAACGCCTCATGCAGTTCAGCCGGCTCGAACCCTTTCGCGACCGCATGGCCCGCAATCTTTCCGGCGGAATGCGGCAGAAGCTTGCGCTCTCCTGCGCTTTGATCCACACACCAAAGCTGTTGTTCCTGGACGAGCCCACAACCGGCGTCGATCCCCTGTCCCGCCGCGACCTGTGGAGACTGTTGTTCGATTTGTGGCAGGAAGGTGTGACCATTGTGGTTTCGACACCGTATATGGACGAAGCCGAACGCTGCAGCCGCGTGGGCTTTCTCGATCATGGAAAGCTGATCGCCCAAGGACGGCCCGAGGACTTGCGCCGAAAATTTCACGGCACGATATTGGAAATCGTCGCCGAGCAGCGTTTCAAGGCGAAGGAGGCGCTGGAGGGAATACCGAAGGTGACGAGCGTCAATCTGTTTGGGACGGGCCTTCACATGACTCTGGAAGACACCGATCCTGCGGCAGCGCAAGTCGAAGTGCGGCGCGTACTGGATTCGCGCGGCATCGGTATTCAGTCACTGCAGGCGGTGGAACCTTCCATCGAGGATGTGTTTTTCCAACTCTCGACGGCGGCGAGACTGTAGGATTTTGGATTGAGGTGATTGAATGCGATTCCCTAATGTAGGGGCGGTCTATGACCGCCCACAATCTGGAGGATTGCATTCCTAAAAATTGTGGGCGGTCATAGACCGCCCCTACATTGGGGAATCGCATTCATACACAGCGGTTATAGCCACTTATGCCCAACTGGTCGGTTGAAGTTGAAAATCTCACGCGCCTCTTCGGTGATTTCACCGCCGTGGACCACATCTCGTTCCGCGTACGGGAAGGCCAGATCTTCGGCTTTCTCGGTCCCAACGGAGCCGGCAAATCGACAACCATCCGCATGCTCACCGGCATTCTTCCTCCCACCAGCGGCGTCGGCCGGGTTGCCGGATTCGACATGCAGCGGGAGCGGCGGCAAATCAAGAAAGCCATCGGCTATATGTCGCAGAAGTTTTCCCTCTATGAAGACCTGACGGTCCGGGAAAACCTGGAATTCTTCGGAGGCGTTTACGGCGCCACCGATCTTCGATGGGCCATCGGCGTGTGTCATCTTCAATCCATTCTCGATTCACTTTGCGCGTCTCTGTCTGTCGGACTGCGCCAGCGTGCGGCACTGGCCTGCGCCGTCGTTCATCGCCCGCGCATCGTATTTCTCGATGAGCCGACGGCCGGTGTCGACCCCGGATATCGCCGATCATTCTGGGAACTGATCTACGCGCTGGCGCAGGAGCGCGTGACGGTATTCGTTTCCACGCACTACATGGATGAGGCTGAACACTGCGACTGGCTCGCGCTGATCAATGCCGGCAAGATCGTGGCATCCGGATCGCCCGCCGATCTGCGCAAGACCAATTTCGACGCCAGGCTTCTTGAACTCGATGTCGAATCCATGTTCTCGTGGATCGACGATCTGGAGAAAGCTCCCGGCATTCAGGAAGTCGCGATGTACGGCAACAAGCTGCATCTGACGGTGAAGGATCCCGTTGATGCCGAACGGCTCATCCGGGAGATCGGCGAAGCCCGGCACTTGAAAATTTTGACGCTCCGGGAAATCACGCCGTCTCTCGAAGATATTTTTGTGTCCGTAATGTCCAGACAGCGGGTAGGATGAAATCTGCCCTTTGCGCTTTGAGGAAATCGGCGCATGTCACTTGCAGAATCCTGTGTTGCCCTGTCCATCATGGCGGCCACAATGGCAGTCAGTGTTCCTTCATTAATTCGAACTCGCGAAGTTTACGCGCTCAACTCGGCAGCTCGCATGGTGGAGTCCCGCATGCAGTCGGCAAAAATCCGGGCCGTCACTCGAAATCAGGATTGCCGCATCAACGTCATATCGGCAACCTCCTATGTCGTCGAGTGTCAGGGAACGGCATGGACGACTGTCGAGTCTGTTGCATTGCCTCCTGGCATAACCGTGACTTCCAGCGCACGGCCGGAATTTCATGCACGAGGCAACGTGGCGCCGACGGGCACCATCACCGTTTGGGACAGGACCGGGCGAAACGTCCGGGTGATCGTTAATGTCAACGGACGAGTTCGAATCCAATGAGCTCCATCGCAGGTAACCGTCCGCGGCATTCCGCGCTCTGGGCCATTACACGCAAGGAGTTCATTCAGATCCGCCGCGACCGCGCGACGATCTACATGGTGTTTATCTTTCCGGTGATGATGCTGGTCCTTTATGGATTCGGTATCCGGTACGATGTGAAATCCGTTCCGATGGCGATCTTCGATCAGGATGGGACACAGTCCTCCCGTCAATACATCGAGCGCTTTGCCCGCTCGCCGTACTTCGAGATCCGTAAATATGCACGGAACTACCGTGAACTGGAAGAAGGGATCAATCGGGGAACAACGCGCATCGGAATTGTCATCCCGCCGGATTTCAGCGAACGCCTGGCATCCAATCGCGAAGCCGTGGTGCAGGTGCTCGTGGACGGCGCCGATAACAATACCGCAACGATTGCGATGAGTTATGTGTCCGCCATTTCGCGGTCGTATTCGACAGCCGTTGTCATGCAGCAGATGGAAGCCGTTCTCCGCCAGCTGAATCTTCCCGTGCCCGCCATCCAGATCGAGCCGAGAATCTGGTTCAATCCCAACATGGAAAGTGTGCAGTTCATCGTGCCCGGAATCATTGCCGTGATCATGATGATTGTGGGCACCGTTCTCACTGCAGTGACGATCGTAAAGGAAAAGGAGCAGGGGACGATCGAACAGATTGTTTCCTCGCCCATCAAACGATATGAGCTGATGATCGGGAAGACCGTACCCTATGCGGTTTTGGCTTACATCGATTTCCTGATTATCGTCGTTGCGAGCTACTTTTTGTTTGGAGTTCACATCAAAGGCAGCATTCCACTGCTGCTGATCACCGCATTTTTTTATCTGATCGGCGTGCTCGGCATTGGGATTCTGGTTTCGACGGTCACCCAGACACAAATCGCGGCGATGTTCGGGGCAATCATGGCATCCATGCTTCCCTCCATACTTCTTTCGGGATTCATTTTTCCAATCCGGCAGATGCCTGCGGCGCTGCAGATTCTGACGGTTGTTGTCCCTGCAAGGTACTTCATCGAAATTCTGCGCGACATATATCTGAAGGGTCTGGGCATTGAAGCATTCTGGAAGGAAATTCTCTACATCATGATTTTCGGCTTTGTCATGATCGGAATGGCCGCGCGCCGTTTCCGCAAGAAACTCGATTGAGATTGCGATGAAACGGATTTACCAGATCATCCGCAAGGAATTCATTCAGATTCGCCGCGACAAGGGACTGATGCGAATGGTCATCCTGACACCGCTGCTTCAGCTCCTGATCTATGGCTACGTTGTCGCCACGGATGTTCGAGCGCTTCCGGTAGTCGTGCTGGACTACTCGGAATCGGAAGAAAGCCGCAGGCTGGTCGGCCGGTTTCTGTCGAGCGGATATTTCATGCTTGATGCGCACGCGCCGTCGCTCACCGAAGTCACGGATCATCTGAATTCCGGACGCGCCCTTATGGCCATCGTGATTCCGGTGGACTATGCAAAAAACGTGCGCCGCGGCCGCAGCGCCATGATCCAGCTGCTGGTGGACGGTACGAATTCAAATACAGCCACCATAGCCCTGGGTTACGCCAACGGCATCGTTGCAGTGGAGAACGACGCCCGCATGCGGGAGAATTTCGATCAGCGGGGGCTCCGGTTGATTCAGGCTGGAATTCGAGAAGAAACCCGGGTGTGGTTCAATCCTTCGCTGAGGGCCATCAACTATATGGTTCCGGGAATAATCTGCGTCCTTCTCATGGAATTGATGATGCCGCTGACCGCATTCAGCCTGGTGCGCGAACGCGAACGTGGAACGATTGAGCAATTGACAGTGACCCCGATTCGCGCCACAGAGATGCTGATCGGAAAATCCATTCCCTACGTCCTGATCGGACTGGCCGACTGCGCCATGATTCTGGCTGCCGGAACCTACTGGTTTAACGTTCCCATTGTCGGAAGTCTGGTGACGCTGTTCACGCTGACATGCCTGTTCATCGTTGTGATTCTGGGAATGGGAATCCTGGTGGCCACGCTCGTCGGCACACAGCAGCAGGCCGCGCTGAGCGCGCAGTTCGCCCTGGTTCCCAATATGCTGTTGTCGGGTTTCATGTTTCCCATTGAATCGATGCCGAAAGCGGTGCAGTATTTCACGGCGATTCTGCCGATGCGTTACTTCCTGGTGATCGTTCGGGGAATTATCATGAAGGGGCTCGGGTTTGCGGATCTCTGGGATCAGACCCTGGCTCTCGGTATTCTTGGGGCTGTGATATTTACAATGAGCTGGTTGCGATTTCGAAAGGTGTTCGGATAGAACGTTCTTGTGTCGGTCATGACAGATCCGGAACAGGTCTTGGAGGCCAACCTTAAATTCTATTTCGCGCTGGAAAGTCTCGACCTCGATTTGATGGAAGAGGTCTGGGCTACCGACGGAAGCGCCTGCTGTATTCATCCCAGCGGCTATCGATTAACCGGGTGGGACAATATCCGCGCCAACTGGGAACAGATCTTCCGCAATACGACATTCATGCGAGTGGATATTTCGGGAGTGACAGTCGAGCTTCATGGCAACGTCGCCTGGGTCAGCTGTTTTGAAAACATCACCACATCGGTTGGCAATCAACTGCAGCGCGCACGCGCCTCCGCCACCAACATTTTCATTTTCGAGGACGACCGCTGGCTCCTGGCCCTTCATCACGCTTCGATTCTTTCCGCGGAGTAGAGCCCTCGGCCCATAACACCAGAAACAGCCAAAGCAGAATCAGGATTCCCGCAGCTCCGAATACCGACAAGACGACTTTCACTCAGGTCCTTTCCCAGTGCGGCATCCCCAACCGCGGACCGAAAGCGTAGATCGCACCTGTTGTGAGCGTTCCCAGCCGCGTTAGCGGCGGCAGTTCGCTAGCCACCGGCGTCAGCCGGTGGAATGCTGAGGATAAGAACATAGAGTGCCGTAGGCACGACAAATCTCGATTCCAAATTCTGAAAGAACCATCCCATTCCCCTAACTCCCCCTAACCGTGTGCAACCCCGACGCCCCCTCCGGAAACGGTGGCGCGGGCTGAGCAATCTGGAACTCGCCATCCGCCGATTTCATGCGCACCATCACCCCCTTGCCCTTCACGTCGGCATCGAGCGACCACAGCACCCACGAAATCGGCGACAATGCCGGACGCAACTCCGCTTCCCTCCAGGCCTCGTCGCCAATCCGAACTTCAACGGATTTCACCCCGCGATCGCCGGCAAATGCAATTCCCGCGACGCGGCCTTCCTTTGCGATATCGATGCGCGACATCAGCTTGTAATGCGCTTCATCATCCCATCCCCGTCGTTGCCAGAAACCACGATAGTCGTGTTCGACCAGTTCGATCGAGGTGATCCATTTCACATTTTTCATTCCGTAGATTCCGGGAACGATCAGGCGCAACGGGAATCCATGCTTGCTGGTCAATGGCGCGCCATTCATTTCGTAAGCGAGGATACAGAACGGATGCATGGCGCGCTCGATGGGAATGCTGTCGGAATAACCGTCGGCGGCCCGGAAAACCACATCGATGGTGTGCGGCGAGATCCCGGCTCTTTCCAGCAGGACAGCCAAGGGAACGCCCGTCCATCGTGCATTGCCGATCCAGTCGCCACCGACCGGATTGCTGATGCACGCGAGCGTCGCAAACATCGTGATGCTGGGCATCTCGTGGATCTCAGCGAGTGCATACGCAAAGGTTCCAACAGCTCCCTGAAGATTCAGCTTCCAGCCGCTCTGCGGCACGACCGGATCAACAGAGTTCTTGGAAACCGTGTAGAACTCCTCGGTCGGCGTGGCCTCGTCGCTCCATCGAGCTCGCTTGAAGACGATCTTGTACCCCTGAACCGCAGCCGCAGCCACGGCGGCAACGACAGCCAGTGCAAAGATCCGCCGGCCAGTTCTCGAAACTGCAGGTTGAGCCGGAAGATCGCGCGACTGCTGGAACTGCAGCGTGCGCGCGAAAATCCAGTGCGACGCGAACAGCAGGACGCTGGCGTTGAGTCCGCCCTGCGGCGAGCGAAATCCAAAAACGCCCTGCCCCGCCGCAGGAATAATGATCAGGACATGCAGTCCCCACAACGCAAAGCCCGCATAAAACGCGTTGCTGAAAATGCTGCGAAGCCGATACCAAAAATGAGAGAAGAGAAAGTACGAACCGAAATACAGAACGGCCACAACATAGAACGCGAGCGGCTTTGCCATTGCGCCAAGGAACTGGACTCCATTTTCGATCATGGACGCCGGCAGAACTTCAAACAGCCGGTTGGACAGCAGCTCCGGCATGAACAGCGCATTGGCCAGCTGCCAAAGCACCACACTGACGACGAGATAAACCAGAGGCGCAACCCACATCGAAACATTCTACCGCGCCCAGGACCGAGCCCAAGACCTCGGTTGACCGATGCCCCCCGATCCTTTACGATGGTTGAATTCGCTTGGGGCCTGTAGCGCAGCTGGGAGCGCGCCTGACTGGCAGTCAGGAGGTCACCGGTTCGATCCCGGTCAGGTCCATTGATTCTAAAGAAAAAAGGCCGCCCTTGAGGCGGCCTTTTTCATTTCCGGATGGCTGGTTGCCACTGGTTGCCACTCTCAGTTGGTGGCAACGCTTGGTTCTGCAGCTGTCTGCAAAGTGGGGAGCCGGTCCATCGCCGCACGGTTCGCGCCGACTTCAAGATGGCCATAGACATCTGCGGTCATCCGGATGCTGGCGTGTCCCAACTGGCTTGAAACGTACTTGAGACTCTCACCAATACCGAGAAGCAGACTTCTTCGCATCGATGCCGCGCAAGTGCAGCCGCGTGGAGGCGTGGCCACGGCAGCGAAACTTTCGCGCTATTTCGCGGCGGAAGGAGAGTCACCATTGCGGTTGGCCGTCATGAGCGACGACGTGGCGGCTGGCATCACGGCGGCGATCGCAGCCAACAAAGTACCCATTGAAACGTTGCTGGAAGATAAAGAATTACCCGATACCGATCGGCGCGAAATGAGCGCGTTTCTTGCGGAGGTGAACCACAGACTGCAAGCCAGTCTGCTTGGCCGTGGCGATCTTCCTGTCCAATTCGATTAGTTGGCGTCAAGGTTGAACCGCTGCTGGCAGCATATCCAGACCGCGGTTTGTAAGAGTTGGCTCGTGGCGGAGCCGCTTTCCTATTTTTTTCTGGCCGGATCCGGTCAGGTGTGCGTGAGGAAATCCAAATACAGCGCAAAGCGCATTACTGCCACTTTTCCGTGATGCCGACTATTCGATAACTACGCGGTGCGAATCCCCCGAGGGCAAGGCTAGTGGCCTGTAACATTGACTTTGGGACCAGTTCTGTCCTATAGCTATGTCATGATTTGGCATGGTCAAATCCACATTTTCAGTGAATAGCTCCGAACGCGAAGAACTGGCCGCACGTTTGCGGTCGCGAACTTTACCGGCCGAGGATGTTCGTCGAGCACGGCTCTTGCTGATGTTGGCGGACAACAAGTCATTTACCACAATACAGCGGACGTTACACTGCAACCGCAGTTACATCAGCCGTTGGAAACAACGGTTTGAAGCGGATGGACTCTCAGCGTTGTATTCGCGACATCCGGGCCGTGCTCCAGCAAAGGATGCGGCGAAACTGGAAGCGAAGATTTTAGCGAAGACCCAACGCAAACCCCTGGATGGTTCCACACACTGGAGCACGCGCAAAATGGCACGGGAGTTGGGAGTCAATCACATGCGGGTCGCCCGGGTCTGGCAACGCGCGCGGCTTCAACCCCATTGAATTAAGAACTACATCCTTTCGGATGATCCTGAATTTGAAACAAAGGCAGCCGACATCATTGGGCTGTACGTAAATCCTCCACAGCATGCTGCGATATTCTGCGTGGATGAGAAGACCGCCATTCAGGCATTGGATCGGCTGGATCCGGTTCTGCCAATGTCGCCTGGACGAGCTGAGCGTCATGGATTTGAATACTACCGGCACGGAACGCTCTCCTTGTATGCAGCTCTGAATACCAAGACCGGCGAAGTCATCGGCAAAACCGCAACACGACACACCAGTGAGGAATTTGTCGCATTCTTGTCGGAAATCGTTGCCCATCAGCCCAAGCAACGAGAGATCCACATCATTGCGGACAACCTGTCCGCACATAAAACCAAACGTGTCGCAGATTTTCTCAGTCACCATCAGCGTGTCACGATTCACTACACGCCGACCTACTCCTCCTGGCTAAATCAGGTTGAGCTATGGTTTGGGAAAATCGAGCGGGATGTCATCGCGCGTGGAGTGTTCACTTCAATACCGGACTTACGCAAGAAAATGATGCGATACATTCGAGAAGGCAATAGGAACCCTAAACGCATCAAATGGACTTACACTGACGTTCACCATAGGATTCGCACTGGTCCCAATTCAGGTGTTACAGGCCACTAGAATTGATTCCGCGACTGTTTATCTCAAGGCAGTCAAATCCATCGACGCCCGGCCTTTCTTCTCAAGTCGAACCGCCTTGCCGCGATTGAGAAACTCTTTCATGAACTCCGGATTGCGATATGCAAAGCCTTCAAGTTCCGGCCATGCATAGAGCTTGTAAGATCCGGGAGCAACCCCGTGTATTTCGTATTTCCCGTTCGAATCCGTAATCACACTGCGGTACCGGACAAACACTTTGTCGTAAGGCACCTCCGGAACCAAAACGACGACGGCGTCTGACAGTACGATTCCGTCCGCGGTGAGAACGCTGCCATCAACGATAGCGCCGGGAGAAGCCAGCACGACCTCGAGCGTCGTATCGCCTGTGATGTTCAACCCTTCGGCCAAGGCATCACGATCACCGATTTTGGCGGATTGCAGATAGATGTCCGGAGGAAGTTCCAGAAAATCGAATTGATGGAAACCCGGAACTACCTGCGAACCGATACAGTTGTCCAATCCGTAACGTGAACGGATTCTGCAGCGTAAGGCTAGTGGTGTTGGAATGCGGTGTCCATCGTCGTCTTCGACCAGCACAGTGCCACTGACTCGGGCTGCGGGCTTCATTACAATCTCTTGGTCTAAGCCGTTGGCACCGACATTTAGAGTGGCGAATGCATAGACCTTTGTTGCATTCCGATCAGCGGGGGTGTCACTCGTGGCGACAATGTCGTAGAGGCCAGGTGCGACAGAATTCACGACAATTTCATCTGGATCTGCGGGTCTAATCATTATCAACATGCTATCCCCGATGTAGAATTTTTGAGCGCCTCGTGGCGAGGGCTCGCCTTTATTGTGAAGCCTTACCTCCACGCCTGGGCGTGATGGCAAACTGAGAGTTCCCAGCTTGATGTCGTCACCACCGGAAACTGCAACCGGTACAGCCCCTATCGAGTCTGTGACACCAGGATAGCAGTAAGACATCGAATTGCCGATGGCACCGCCGCCACCGGTGACGCACAAGTAGTATTCACCTGGCGGCAGATCGTAAAGTCGAAACTCTCCCTTGTCGTTTGGGCGCACGGCGGAACCAGCCGCCCCAGAATAAGTAATCCCGGGTACCGAGCCGAGTTCGCGCATTCCATCATCGCGATACGTATAACGCATTAATGCAACACTGGCCCTAGTGCCGACAATTGGATTGCCGTTCGCATCCAGAACGCGTCCGCTAATCGCGCCGGGCTTCGCCATTCTCAAATCGAGGTCTTTGACGTGGCTGCCAGAAGACAATTGCACCCACATTCCAGGCTCTGCGGGCGCATGTTTCTGCCCTGGACGCGCATAGACATATCCAGTCTTCGATGGATACACACGAAAGCGCCCGGTTTCCTTTGTCTCGAGCGTGAAGTGGCCCTGTGAATCTGTCACGGCAAAGTCGCTGGTGCGGCCCTGATTCGAGTTGAAGGCGAGAGGAGTCGATCCTGTATTCGAAAGGTAGATCGTCACGTCTGCCAACGGGGCGTCTGTCGACGAATCACGCACCACGCCTTCAATAGTCGAATTGGTCTGCACATAGAAAGCGAGCGTCATCGCAATTAAGGTCAGGATCCGCGTCACAGTTCAACCTCCAATTTGATTGCGGGTTGCCGACTCAGCTTAAACAAGACCGTCAGCAGATGGCAATCTGTAATGTCCTTGGATGAAGTTTATGAGGTTAATTGCTTTGGGAAACGTATAGGCATCGATTCGGCCACGATCAAAAAGTGATATGCCTGATAAACTGGCATCCCGTAGAGTGCCCGCGGACCGAATCGCAGGGACGTTCAGATTCCGAAATGCCGACCACACAGCCAAGTGAACGGTACAACTAACATTATGTCGTTTTTCGGGACCTGGCCTGCGCTTCCGATAGCCGCGTTTCCGACCCCCCCGTCAATTCACAAGTCCCGGACACGAGATTCCGCAACGCAGTTGAACGAGATGTTGGATAACGGAAACGAACTTGATCGTTTTCAAAAGCAATGCAAATACGTTCATCAATTCTTGTTGTGACTCTCTGTGCTGCTCTTCTGGCTTGTCCACTTCTCGCGCAGATTCCGGTCCAGGAGTTGCAGGCCGTTGAAGGTCCATGGGAATGCAACGGGTCGCTGGGGGTCCGCGGGATTTTTATTGCTGCCTCGACGTACCACAATGAATGAAATGATCCACAGAAGATCACCTCGCAGGGGATCCAAATCCGTGTCTATAAATGGCAGGGAGGACAACAGCGCGGCGGATATTTTTCGCCGGGACATGCGGATCGTAATGGGTCGACGGATTTCGACGGTAAACATCTGCTCATTCATTTCAACGGGCTTGATGATTCTCCTCCCTTCGAAATGGATGTTGCGTTCGACAGCGTTACTCAGCGCTGGACTGGAACATGGTCGCTTTGCGAAAAAGCGGGACCGGTTGTTTTGAATCGTCCCCATCAAGCGGACGGGATTCGCCCGAGCCCTTTTGTGGGAGATTGGGATGGGAATTCAGCCGTGGCAAATGCTTCATTCCCCAGCATTCTCCATATTCGACAGTCTTACGATGGAAACATGACGGCCTGGCTGGACCGCTCAAGTCCCGGTTTACCGGAGACTACTGTTCAGATTCGTGTCGTTTCCACCACCGAAAACGGAATTGCTCTCGTCGACTCCAACAGTTTCAATTCATCCAGCTATAAGGGAACGTTGTCCGACGACGGCAAAACCCTGGTAGGGCAATGGAGCTTGGATGCGGTCTTTCAGGGGGTCAGCAGCATTGCTGCATCTCCCCCTGTACCTTACATCTACCATCGAGTCGATCAACCGGCAAATCGAAACTGAGTCAGTGCCAGACTTCCAGCGTGAATCTTCCATGTGGCGAAGAAGATTTATGATTTCGTAAAATCTCCCAGCAATCTGGGGATGGTTGTCGCGTCCTTGAATTTTGTCGTCTTCGATCATGCGAAGCGCGCCGGAAATTCTCACGACATCGACTTCGATGCTTGATCAGGATTGATCTGGGTCTTTACACGCGGATCACGTGGACGTAACCGGCATCCCGGAAAGTGGCAATCGGTCCTCGAAAACGACTGGGATCTACTCAACCGGAACTGGAAAACTTCTTCGAAGTACGGTCACATGGGAACTCAGCCGATTATGATTTTGCCCTGATCGTCCCGTAGAGTCTTAAACGACAACCTGAAGCTTCCGTCCCTTGCGCGAAGCCCGGTCACCGAAACCACCGCACCCGGCTTCAGAACCCCGAACATCGCGCTCTCGTCAGTCTGCCGTAGCTCCGTCGAGCCGGGCCTCAAAACAACGCCATTGGGCAGGGTCCGATTTGGATTGGCCGCACCAGCAGGAACAGAGTAGGCCCAGCCGCCGCCGTACTCAATTTTCCAATTGTCGGTCTTGCCGGTTTTCTGATCGGTTACAACTAGATAGAAATTGGAATGGGGATTCCGCAGTTCTATCTTTGTGATCATTCCGGCTAACGTGACGGGCATTGCGTTGGGGTCGAACGCCCCGGCGGTCGAGTGGTGGGCGACCATGGGCACAGCGATTGCAAGCATAGCGAAAATGGAGACAACTATTCGCAGCACGTTCATCGAGACCTCCTTCAGCAGGTTTGCCTGGTAGATAGTATTCCTTCGTCGGAAGGCCGTCAAACCGGTGAAGTTCATTACCATCTTGGGCTAGGCACGAAGCGCGATCATAGTTTACCGTTGCCTTGAAAACATGGCGTGCGTGGACTTCCCATCGTGAAAAGCAAATCTCTGAACGCGGATCTCATGCGAGCCCTGCACTCCCACTAATAAAACTACGGTCTCATACGTTATCCCCTTATATGATCCTCAAAGAGAAGTCTCACAATGGCCAATAAAACGGCTTGGCTTTTTGTCCTTGTCGTCCTTCTTCAAACCGCTCCCTCCGCCCCGATTCGCATCGGCAATTTTGCACGGCTGCTGCCTTCTCAAGACGTGATGGGACTCGAACAATTTGCCACCGCCCGTGGAGCAAAAGGTACGCCATGGTTACTTCAAGACCTCCTCGGTCGTGCGAACTCACTTCTGATGTATCTGCCTGCAGAAACAGAGACAGCTCAAGTGCGTCGCGGTCGAACAATTGGAGTGCTTCGACGGACTGGTGAGACTGCCTGGATGGGGGGACAAACGCTGGGACAATACGCCCGGGTAGTCGAGGCAGGCCGCGATTTCAATTCAATAACAGGAGATGCAGATAACCACAGACCGTTCTCCATAATGGGCAGTTTCAGCGATGATGAACTCATCACCCTTGAGACATTTATTCGAACCAGCCCTGGACAGGTTGAAAAAAGCTGGCCTATTAGTTTCCTTATTAGAAGAGACAGCAGTAATTCGGTGACGGTCAACCTTGTAGGTCCAAACCGGGTGCAGGAAGTTGACTTGGTTCGGCAAGGGTCAAATTGGACGGTGACAAGAGCCAGAAAGGGCCAGGTTTAGTGCACGTAACAGAAGAAAGTAGCTCTTGCGTGACGTCTCGGACAAGAAGGGATACATGGATTACATCCTGCCAGCGCCTGTGGTGTGCCCGAGGTGTGCTGCAGTGGTGTATGAGAAAACGCTTGTGGTGCCTGATGGCGGATTGACAATCGAACCCAGCATGACGTTGGCCCCCTCACGTCCCTAGTCGTTTCCTCGCGGGTGCCGCTGTTGGTGAATCTGCCGAAGGCGGGCGTCAATCTCGTAGCCGTGTACTAAGATGCCGACTATGTGGACGGTGACAAAGAGAAAGAAGGCAGCTGCTGCTACGGCGACAGTCCTGACTATGACCCAGCAGATACCGTCAGCAACCTTCTGAAGCAGGAGTCCCGTTCTCTTCTGGTCAATCATTCCAATCACCTCGGTTCGTTTCTAATCACCTTTTTGGTTGCCATAGATTGCCACGGGTGCCGCTTTTTGGCCGCATTTTTCCGGATTTGTCCTGCACAATTGATTGAAGCCGTTGACAGGCCTTTGCTTTAAGTTTACGTGGTCAGGTAATAATGATTAAATGCCGTCTGTTCCTTGGGAGCAGAGTCTTTTGTTTTATATTCTGGAGCGTTTGAGTGTCTGAATTCGAGCCCCATCTTATTAGCGCGATCATTTGTGTATTTAACGATTGGGATCCCCTAGAAGACTGTCTGAAGAGCTTTGCGTTACAGGAAGGGTCCCCCGGTTTTGAAGTCGTGGTGGTTGATGACGGGAGCCTTCTTACGCTGCCTGATTCCATCAAATATCATCAGTATCCCTACAGGATACGCTTTGTCAGACAGAACCACTGCGGTTTGTCGACTGCCCGCAACACGGGCATACGCGCAGCAATCGGATCAATATTTCTTTTCACAGATGCCGATTGCATTCTGGACAGGAACTGCCTTTACAACCTTTCACAGGAAATTGCCAAACATCATGACGCGAATTGCTTTCAGTTATGCCTCACTGGGGAAGACTCCCACCTCATTGGAAGGGCTGAGCAGCTTCACTTATCCACCATTCAAATGCACAAACTACTACCAACCGGGCACATTCGCTACCTGAATACCGCCGGTGCGGCGATTCGACGTCGAAGTACACCACCCGGTGGTCAGGTGTTTGATGCTCGCGCTCTTCGAGCTCAGGATACTCTCCTTCTCAGTTATATAATTAGTAGCGGTGAATTGCCTCGGTTCGTTAACTCTGCAACCATTTCCCACAATGTTCGGCTTACTGTTCCGAGGTACTTATGGAAGGGACTTTGGACTGGATATGTTGAAGGTAGGACTTATGGCATTATAAGAACCATTGGAGTTAGCGTTCGTTCAACGGCACCGGAACGCTTCGGGATGCTCCTTTCGATGTGGAACAATTGTCTTTCACATGCCTGGGGCGTCTTCCCCTTGGTGATAGTTCTTGCTCGACAAAGCCTTTCTTTTCTAGGTTGTCTTTCTTATCGCTGTTTCGGCCGGATTTCTGCCTGGGCTTCCTTCCGCAGCGGTGTGAGTCAGACGGACAATTAGAATGGTCGATCAAGTCACCATTCCCCGGAAGATCGACTTCCTTGGCGTACATTTTCACGATGTCAACATGACCGAAAGCCTTGCTCTAATAGATAGCTTCGTTAAAAGCCGGCTCCCCCACAAAATGTTCAGTGTCAATGTAGCTTGCTATGTGGAATCGCTCGAAGATTCATTCATGAAATCATTTTATGAATCCTGCGAATTGCTTACTGTAGATGGAATGGGAATCTTCTATGCCGGCCGAATTCTCGGAATCCATTTTAGAGAAACGGTTCCTACTTCATATTTCACTCTTGAGTTGCTAAAGGTCGCTGCTTTCAGAAAATACCGGATTTATCTCCTGGGATCGAAGGCGGAGTACCTTCGGCGAGCCGTATCCGTCATTAACAAGCGCTATCCAGGCGTCAATGTTGTGGGCGCTTCACACGGATACTTCTCAGCAGAAGAGGAAGATTCTGTTGTAGAAAGAATTGCGCACAGCATGCCGGACATTCTATTAATCGGAATATCAACTCCAATCAAGGAACGATTTGTTCAACGAAACTTTGATCGGTTGAATACCCCGGTGCAGATTGGGGTTGGAGGAACAATTGACGTTCTAGCGGGTGTCATACATTTGCCGCCCGCATGGATTCGCAAAGCCGGATTAGAGTGGATCTACAGACTCAGCCAGGAACCGAGGCGCTTCTGGAAGCGCTACTTAAGGACGAATCTGATCTTTGGTGGCATCATGGCTAAAGAATTAAGTCGCCGGAGAGACAGAACTGTTCTTTAGAGATGTTTTCATGAAGAGCTTTTTCCCAACATTCTCTGGTAAGACCGTGCTTGTCACTGGGGCAGCAGGAGCGATTGGGTCAAATCTCTGTCTGCGGCTCCAGCAAATGGGCGCCCGAGTCTTGGCTGTGGATGATCTGTCCGCATCTGAAATGTGGAATGTTCCCACCGGTGAAAGAATCCAGTTCATAAATGAGGACATCCTCAATGAATCACAGATGCTTTCAGTTTTTAATTGCCGCCCGTACATTGTGTTCCATCTGGCGGCTTTCTTCGCAAACCAAAACTCTATTGACGACCCGGAGAGGGATCTTATGGTCAACGGGATGGGGACTCTCCGGATGTTGGAGTTTTCTCGACGTTTCCAGGTTGAACGTTTTGTTTATGCGACCTCAAGCTCCATTTGTAGTGATTCGACAGAGGGCTTGATCGAAGAAGTGACTCAAGTCCATCTAACGTCCCCCTATCAGATTACCAAAATGCTTGGCGAGCAGTACTGCACATTTTTTTCAGAACACTATGGCCTCGGTGTCGTGAAGGCCAGATTGTTTAACTCCTATGGACCAGGGGATGCCCCGGGAAAATATCGAAGTGTAATCCCAAACTTTATATATCTCGCCCTGAAGCAGCAGCCTCTTCCTATAACTGGGACGGGAAGTGAAACGCGAGACTTTACTTATGTGGGTGACATCGTTGACGGCTTGGTGGAGAGCGCAGTTACTCATTCTGCGATCGGAAAGGAGTTGAATTTTTGTTCCGGTATTGAAACTAGAATCAGCGATTTAGCCGCAATGATAAATGACATGACTGGCAATACCTCCGGAGTCCAATACACGTCTCAGCGAAAGTGGGACAGCCAAAAACGGCGGAGGGGTTCCTACGAGCACGCAAAGGAACTTGTAGGGTATGAACCGACGGTACAACTGGGATCAGGGCTTAGGGAGACAATCCAATGGATGAGGACGAATTGGGAGCGCATCGAAATCATGGCCCGACATCGGGCTGTCAACTAGTCGGAACCATCGCCGGAGCTTCCACATTCCAATTCGCGGCCAGCAAACGCAAAAAGGATCCAACCAAGATGATAGGGATGGCATTCATACAGTACTTTTAATCTTTTAGCCGGAGACACCTTTCCGCCGGAAGAAAAGAACATACGGGCTTCTTCGAGATATCGTTCGGCTTTGGGCTGATAAACGTTTCTCCAGATAATTGAAAATCCGGCATCCCTTAAATCCGCACCTAACTCATTCTGCCCGTATATCCAATTGAGCCCCCTGAATATCGAACCGGAAAAGTTCCTGCCGGATGCATGGCTTAGTGCGAAGAGAGCCATCGGGGCCATGCCATCCTGGTGGACGGAATACACTGGATACCGTCCAATCACTCGCCCCCCCCAATGCATCGTAATGCCACCACCACTGCCCCATGGTCCCCTGTAGCTCGCATAATCTTTCCGCACAAGAAATCGCGGATTGGAGTCCGGCCTCGACTCCAAAAACCGCAGAAAAGCGGGACAATGCATAAATAGGAAAAATCTGATCTGCAAAACTGGCTATGCGGCTTCGTGCCCATCCGGAAAATGAATTGCGCGATGAAGCATGTCGAAAAAGCCCGGAGGACTCCTGACTTTGTTTCAATAAGAGATGGGTCTCGGCTGCCAGATCCGCAAACAACCCACGCTGCTTTGAAACTTTGGCTGACTCCGATACTCCCGCCAGAAACCATGCCAGTGCCATTGTCTGGTGTTCCCGCGCATCTTTAAAGCGCCTGAATAATTTTTCAAACTCGACTATGGGCCACTCGAGTGAACTAGTCTCGCCGGGAAACAGGGAACACAACCACATATACAGACCGACGTCACCTATTCTGTCAAACTGCGAAACTGTCGCACGAAGTGTCTTCAATGCAGGAACCATCTCTATCGGTGGTTGATGTCCCGCGATCTCTGCTTTTCGTATTCCGATCAACGTGATGAGCGTGTTCGTTCTTGATATCCCAACCTTAATGAGCTTATTACCTCGCAGTTCCGTACGGTAACAGAAGGCATTTCTATCAAAGTGGTACATCTGACTCAGACCGCGGAGGGCAAGCTGAATAGTCTCCCCGATAACGGACTGATAGAAGCGTCCGCATTCCCATTTACTCGATCCATTCAGTTCTGACAACGTCGGGCCCCAGTATTTCCTGACCGTCGATATCCAATGTTTGTTATAAAACTACTCCGAGGTGATCGAATTCAACCTCGTCCATTCTCCTGGAAAAGCGGACCAGCGGAGAATACGGCCCCATTTGTTTGCAGCAGCGAAGATCCATTTTCTGAAGAAGATGATTCCGCCAAAGGAAGCAAGCAACAAAATAACGCACAGGCGAACCAGTGCCACGCACCCTGTCATGTATCTAAATACGTTAGAGTAGAAAGCACTCTTTGTGGACTTTAAGAAGAGCGAGACAGATTCCATAGACATGATTGCTTCGTAACCATTCAGAACATTACTGAAGAGCAGTGATGAAATCAGGGAGATTACCTGCAAAAAGAGTCGTCAGAGCATCGGTGGCGTTGTGTCCGTGCTTGAGTCTGAAGGTGATTTAGCTGCGGAGACGGCAAATTATTCGTGCACCGTCAAATGATCGGAAGCATCCGTATATTTTTTGCTGCAGTTTGGTCATGCGAAGATCGTTTTCGCTCTGATTGTTCGTAAACGGTACGAGCGGATCGGTTAGAAAACGCAACGTTTCATCTTCAAAGTCGCGCAAACGTTCCAGCAGGTTGCGTGACTTGGAGCGAGCGGTTCTGCCAATGCCGGACTTGCTGTTAGGATCGGGCCCTGGGCACTCTTGATCGGCACGAGCCAGATGCGCCCGGTAGCGGCGGCGGAACGATAGTGCAGCTGCCTCACTCAGTGCACCGCCGGCTTGTTCGACGTCATAGCGCATATCGAGTAAGAGTTTTT
>JBGPBY010000062.1:0-20075 GCA_041481485.1 Terriglobia bacterium | reverse complement strand
GGCAGGTCCCTTAGCCACCGGCGTCAACCGGTGGAACTTCAATCCACGAAGAACTGAGTGCTGTAAGGCACGACAGATCCAGCAATTTTCTTGATCTGTCGCTGCTACGCAGCTCATTTGGTTTTTGGGCTTAAATTCCCACCGGCTGACGCCGGTGGCTAATGGACCTGCCGCCGCTAACGCGGCTGGAAACGCGACCGGACGCTGGATCGCTGAATTTCAAGCGGGATTCCTATTCCGGGGGAAGGGCCCGATCCAACTTTTCAGAGAGCTCTTCGACCTTTGTCTCCTTGATCAGATCTTGAAGATCGCCTTGGCCTTGCGGGCTCATCCCTAACTTTTCGGAAATCTGTTTCAGCATCTGAAGAATCATCGTCGTTTCCTTTTCAGCCAGTAGATTGACCTGCAAGTCCAGTTCCGCCCTCCGGTCCGCCTCCTTCGACATCCGGTTCTGGCTGATGAGCACGAAGAGGCTGAGGAAAATCGCCTCGAGTGAAACGACCATCGTCAACAGACTGAATGGAAATGGATCGAATGGCTCGATGCCTGGAATGATGTTGAGATTGATCGCGAGCCAGACCAAAAACCATACCAAATGCACCAGGATCGATGAGGCAGAACCCGCCAATCGCGAAATTGCTGCGGCAAATCGATCGATCCAGGACCGAGCATCATGTGCGGCTCGTTCCATATGAGCGACGGCTTCAATTGTGGTTTCCATCGGGGATTGTCCGGGGGGATTTCCCGGATTCTCACGCGGCCGGGAATACGGAGTCTCGGCCGGGCGATTGGCTCTTTTCAAGGCAGCCCCCTTTCATGGTCCGCAGTACTGCTGCCCTTAGAGTGTCATATTGCGATCAGCGAAGGATAATGCCAGTGCGGTACCAGCGGGTTCTGGTGAAGAAATGCAGCGCCACTGAACCGTATCGTTCAGCAGTCTGGGCAATGGTCATATTCGGGCGGTAGGGCTCACTGTCATAGGACCAATAGACGAATAACGGCGTTCCGATCAAATCTTTGCGTTGCGCGAAGCCCCAGAATCGGCTGTCGTTGCTGTTGTCGCGATTGTCTCCCATCATGAAAAATGAATCGGCTGGAACTTTTGTCGGAAGCATATTGTCGCGCTGCGGGAATTGCCGGACGTCGCTGAATACCGCGTACGGTTCGTCCAGCTTGATGCCATCGATATAAACCTGTTTGTCGCGGATTTCGATCGTGTCGCCGGGCAGCCCGATCACCCGTTTCACCAGTCGCAACGTGGAGTCTTTTGGCGACCAGAACGCGATGATCTCGCCGCGTTTGATGCTTCGGGCAGGCAGGAGCCTCTCGATTGCATCTGGATAATTTGCGGAAAATGCCACTTTATCGAGAATGAAGTGATCTCCAACAAGGATGGTCGGAGTCATGGATTCGGTCGGCACCACCGTGGCCTGGGCAATGTGATGGGTGATCAGCCAGACGAAAAGCAGGGTCGTAAGAATGCTCCTCGCCTTATTCCATATGTTTCCAGCGGGCTTGCGAATCTTCGATGGTTCCATTGAGCCTCCTTATTTTCACTACGCAGATTAGACGCTGAAAGTTCCCGATCTAACCTGTGAAACAGAAAAGATCTGTGTGTAAACAATGTCCGCGTGCTCCAATTTCTCTAAATCGCGTGCAGCCGAAACGATGCGGCCCAAAATCGAGGGAAGGAGCCTTCAGTCCAGCTCGTGAATCAGTCTCTTGTCGACTATTACCGACTCCCTTCATCCATCGTCCGGGAAATGGCGGCAACCTTACGGGACTCTCCGGGCGAAGCTGGATTTTTTCAGTTCGGACCGGAGAATCTTTGCTTCGGACGATGCAGTTCCGGAGTCGTCGCGGAGCCGGATCAGGCGGGTCGAATGGACGTTTCCAGAGAAGTTGGGCGTCAACCATTTCTTCCGGAACTTCCGTTCAGCTTCACCGAGGTAATCGACAACCTCCGCCTTGAACGCTATCGCGACGCCCTGCAGAACGGGTCTCGCCGTTTTGTCACAAAGGGCTCAGTTCGCGAATTCTACTATTCCATCCGAGAGTCCCTGCCCCTCGGATTGCGCCGGCATCTGCAGCAGATCTACCTGCGCGACTGGACGAAGTTGCCGTTTCCGAACTGGCCCGTTGATTTCACAGTTGATAATCTCCACGAAGAGTTCCTGCGAATTTCCATGGATTACGCGGGATTGGAAAGGGTTCCGTTTATCTGGTTTTGGCCGGACGGCGCTACCAATTGTCTGATCCTCACGCACGACGTGGAATCACCTGATGGACTCGATTTCACAATCCCCCTGATCGAACTGGACGCTTCGTACGGTTTCAAGTCGTCATTTCAGCTGATTCCTGAAAAGCGCTACACCATAACGGACTCGTACATCTGTGATATCCGAAGCCGCGGCTGCGAAGTCAATATTCACGACCTGAACCACGACGGCCGTCTTTATCAGGAATTCGGCGAGTTCCAGCGACGGGCGGCGAGAATCAACGAATACTCGCGACTGTACGGCACGCGCGGCTTTCGCTCGGGATCGATGTATCGCAATCTGGACTGGTTCAATGCCTTCGACTTCTCTTACGACATGTCTGTTCCGAACGTTGCACATTTGGAACCGATGCGAGGCGGCTGCTGCACGGCCATGCCATATTTCGTAGGCAGAATTCTCGAGCTTCCGCTCACCACGACTCAAGACTATTCCCTCTTTCATGTTCTGGACGACTTCTCCATCGACCTCTGGAAACGGCAACTGGACTTGCTCATAACTCGATACGGCCTCATTAGTTTTGTGACTCACCCGGATTACCTGATCGGTCGGCGGGCGCGCCTTGTTTACGAAAGTCTCCTGCAACACTTGCGGGAATTTGTCTTGCCTGGAGGCATTGCGACCCTATTGCCGGGCGAAGTGGACTATTGGTGGAGGCAGAGAAGTGAAATGCGGCTGGAGCCACGCGGCCATGGGTGGGAAATCGTCGGCACTGGCCGCGAACGGGCGCGTATCGCCTACGCAGTTATTGAGGACGACCGCATCGTGTACAAGATTTCCGGTGGTCCATACTGCGGAAAGGAATCCGGCGCAATATCGTCACGAGAAGAGTTTCTCCAAAGTAAACTGTCACGCTCCTCCCGGTAGCACCTCGATCGAAAAAAACGGCACGACACCCATGTAACGGGAAAACGGGTAGTGGGTCAGCTTGAAATTTGCCACGGCGGCCCACTGTAGGCGCGGTCTGTGACCGCGCACAATCTCTCGTTTAAGGATTCCCAATTCGAGGAATCCCGGTCTGAAAGACTGTGCGCGGTCATAGACCGCGCCTACAGGCCGCTGATTTCAATCTGCCTTCTGTAACAGAAAAATGGTCTAATCTGGCGATTGCTGAGGACTGCATCGCGTGAAAAAAGTTCTTATAGCCGCAACGCTTTTGCTGATGATTGTGGGTGTAGTACTTGTCCCGCTGCCGATTGAACCGACCAGCCGAATTGTGAGTTCGATTTTTATCGCGCGGAACAATGAAGAAGTGTTCAATTACGTCACCACGCCCGCCAACTGGCCGAAATGGCATCCCTCATCGCTTGCGGTAAGCGGGGCAACTGATCATTCCCTGATGACTGACGAACTCGTTACTGAGAATTACAAGGTTGCCGGGCACACTGGAACGGCGGTCTGGACCGTCGTGGAACGCTCCGCCCCCAACAGCTGGACCATTACTGCCAACATCGGTAACCGAAACGCGGGGCAGGTTCGATATGACCTCTCGCCGGAGAACGGTGGGACACGATTCACTCGCGAGTTTCTGTATCATCCGCGAAGCTTGTTGACGATGGCGCTGGACCGCTTTTCAATTCGCGCGCAAATTGAAGCGGAGTCTGCTCAGGCCGTACAGCAGTTAAAAGAGGTTTTGGAAGGCCGAGTCCCGACCCTGAAAAACTGAAACTGTGAAAAATCTTTCGCGCGAAGGGAGAGTTGCTGATATGCCGAAGGTCTCGTTCCAGAAGAAAGACATTCCTTTTCTCTTTGGCGGTGTTGGCCAATTGTCAGTTGATACCGGAGATTTGCAGATCAATCACCCGCTGGACGAAGCAATTCCAGCCCTGTTCAAGGCGGGCTTCGATGCCGGTGGCAGCCAGGATGTTTCATTGGGTGGAGACGATACGGTAAAACTCGGCGTCGCGGCATCTACTTCGGTGGAGCTGGTCTCTGTCTTTTCTTCAGCGCAGGGTGGGACGGCTGAATTGCTCAAGGCCAATGGAATTGGACAATTCTTCGAACGCGGAGCAAACGCAGACAAGGTCGTGCTCGGCCTTGTTATCGGTGGATCCGCGCAATTCACGGCTTCGGGCTCCTTCAATTATTCCGCACTGAAATCTGGAATCACGCTCAACGCGGGCGGCAACGGCGGATACAGCTATTTGCGTGCACTGGACAAAACACTCTCCATAGAACAGCTCCTGCCGGAATTCTTTTCAGCCATGCGCCTGCCGGAACAAACCAGGGGCCCCATGCAGGCGGGCGAAGCCATCTCGCTTCGCTATGGGGGATACCTCAAATTGGCGGCAGAGGTATCCGCTGGATATCAGCTAGCCGGAACAAAGTCCATAGCGCTCGGAGGACTCGCGTTATCGGAAAAATATGGTTTGAGCGTCATTGGGAAGGTCGGACTGACTGCAGGTATAGCGGGTCAATTTTCAATCGTTGTGACTGGTGCTGATGACCTGGATGGTTGGGCCCGCGTTCGCGTGCACCGTCAGAAATCCAGGAGTTTCGGGATTGCGGCAGATGTCAACGTCGGCTTCCAGAATCAACTCGAGCATCTCCCTCCGACGGCAAACGAGTTTCTCGGAGCTGCGCTCGGTGTGAATGCCAGGAATTTCCTGAGTCTTTTTGAGAAGGCCAGAGACTTAGCCGATTTTGAAAAGTTCAAGGCGGCAATCGATGGACTGGCACAGCGTTACGTGTCCGAGTACGTGAAAAAGGGCTTCGACCAGCTTGCGTCGATTGACGAATTCAAGGCATTCCTGAATCGCGTCAACCTGGTGGTGGCAAGTTACGAACAGGTCGGGGACCGTGCCGTTGCGTTGTTTGACCGCTACTTTGAGCAGCTTCCGGAACTGACGGCGTTTCTCCAAAAAATTCAGGAACTCGAAACAGAGGGCCTGGAGAAATTGCGCAAAGAAATCAATCCCATGACGTTCAACATGCTGTCGCAGCTTACGGACGGAGATCCATTGGCATTCCTGCTGAAGCAGGTGACGATCGGAGGGAAAAAGGTAGGCGCGCTTGCCGAACTGAAGGGGAGATCAGGTTCAGTTTTGAATCTCATCACTGCGGCTGCACATGAGGAAATTCGCAATGTGGTCGCACTGGCGAAGCAGAGTTTCGGAATCGACAAGTTCTTCAGGGAATTGGCCGGTATTGACACAGTCGAAGAATTGCAGTCCGTTGCCAATGAAAAAGCCGGACAGTTCGTTTCGCGCCTGGTTGGCCGCACCCTCGATTCGGCGACCAACCTGAAGGAAGCGTTAAAGGAAGTGCGCGCTGTTCTGGACAATCTCGAGAGTTTCAAGAACAAGCTGTATGCGAATTTCAAGGAAGCTTTGAACAGCTCATATCGCGTCGCACTTCACGCCGAATACAGCCGGGCTTCGGAAAGCGATGCGCTCGTCGATGTCTTGATCAACTTGTCGGAAAACAAGGGGGCGGACCTTCTCGGCCAGGCGGGCAAAGGAAATTTTGAAGAGATCCTCATCTGTTCGGACACAAACCTTGTGCGCCTTCGTGAGGGGGTTTTCACGCACCGAGTTCGGCGGGAAAGCGCATTCAAAGTCAACATCATCGGCTGGCACCTCAACTACAACTATGCGGGATTCGATCGCGTGATCACGGAAACGGAGCAACGACTGATCCCGTCGGACCGCGGCATCACCATTCTGACCACCGCGGACCTCCGGCTCGAAAGGATGCGAAAGCGGCAGACACAAGAGATGCACATGAATTTTCTTCTTCGGGCGCTGGGTGAGTCCGCGAAGGTTGTCCGGTCCGATGGCAGGACCACTGCCTACTTGATCGAAGCTCTCAGCTCGCTGACCGCCCGCTATGAATTAAATTTTACCGACGCAGATACGACCACGCCCGAACTCCAGGACTATCTATCATTCGCCAGGGATTTGGGATTGGATAAACAGGGAGCAACACTGGAATCTCTCGACCCACTGCTTCCGCGCGCTGCCAATGGCGGATTCGGCAATGTACGGGCCAGCTACGATGTTCGTTTCGGAGAGAAGTCGGTTACGGCGCTTCTTGCAATCAGGGAACTGGCGGATGACAAGGAGTTGCTGATTCGTACGGCGATGCGTCGGATTCTTCTTTCGAACTACCTGAAGAGCGCCGCTTTGCACGATGTTGCATTCGCATACGCAACACCCGGAGTATTCTCAATCTTTGATCAGGAAGGCTTTGCCCAGTTTGGCAATCACTTCGAACGCGCATTCAAAGTGCAATTGTTCGATTCATCAATCGCCGCCCCGGCAACGGTCGTTCTTGACAGAACAGAACTGCAGTTCCTGATCACGTTATACAACATCGAGAACTCCATGATCGATGCCATCAAAGATCTGGTAAAGGTTTTGGCTGCGGGCGTTCCAATCGATCCACCGGGATTTGAGAAGAAGCTGGGCAGATTCGGAGACGCACTTCAGGATTTTGATCGCTTTGATCAAACAACCAACGACCATGGCATCGGCACAAGCACCATTTTCTCGATGTTCGACATGCTGGTGCGGCTCGCATCACCCGACGGTGCAGCGAATGTTGCAGTGCTTCGCCTGACTACGACGGCGAATCAACAAGAAGTTGAAAAACTTTTCCTTTCCGACGAAGCGGCAGAAGTAGAGCGGGCTCCCGTGACAGCCGCAAGAAGCGCGACACCTTGACGAGTGATTTCGTCAGACCTAACCGAAAAGGGGCCCGAGTTTCTTGCCAGTCGAGGGAATCGTAATCTTGCGGGCGCTGCCGCACGCGCATCCGCTTCTCGCCACAAGGAGATCAACGACGACCACGTCTCCAATCTTCATTGTGTCTCGGGTCCAGCCGTATTTTTCGATTACGGAGGGCGCGTTCATTTCAAGAACCCAGTTCACGGTTTTTCTGGATTGGGCATCGTTAACGTCGATATAGAAATGAACGTGCGGATTCTCCCATTCGATTTTCGTGACTCTACCGGTCAGGTTGAGCGGTTTTGCGACGTCATAGTCGACTCTTAAAGAATGGTGTGCGGTCATGTGCGAGACTGGCTGCGAGACCAGAATCAGCATGAAGCACAAGCAGGACATCGAGAACTTTTTCACTGCTCAATTCTCCCGAATATTTTTGTTTGGAACTGCCAACATTTTGCCATCGGTCATAGCGTTCGCCCAATGATTTACAACGATTGGACTGTAGGCGCGGTCTATGACCGCGCACAATCTCTCGTTCTTGCATACCCAATCCGAGGAATCCCACTCTGAAAAACTGTGCGCGGTCATAGACCGCGCCTACAGATGGGGCGGTGACGAATTCTCGATGGGTCCTTTTCGACCCCATACCCGTATACCGATTGTTATGATTCTCGCGGCGTCGATGGATCCCAATGCATTAACCGGAGTGGTAAGCGCGGTGGAACGTCTCAGGCGGGGAGACCTGAATGCGTTGCCCGAACTCATGGATCCGTATCAGCATCGTTTGTATCGGTTTCTGCTTCGGCTGAGTCAGGATCCCGCACTGGCTGAGGATCTGTTTCAGCAGACCTGGCTGCGCGTCATGGAGAAGATCCGCCACTTCGACGCCCGCCGGAATTTCGATGCATGGCTTTTTTCGGTGGCTCGTAATCTCACCATCGATCACCTGCGCCGGCGAAGGGACAGCAGTCTCAATGCGCCCGATAATTCGGGAACTGCTCCCGTCGATCGATTGGTGGCTGTTCGAGCGAATCCCCTGGAACAGCTTCTCGAATATGAGCGCGGCGAATTGCTTGCGGCTGCCGTTTCCACATTGCCTTTTATTCACAGGGAAGTTCTGACGCTTCGTTTCGAAGAAGAAATGATGCTCGAGGACATTGCCGAAGTGATTCAAATTCCCTTATCCACAGTGAAGAGCCGATTGAGCCGTGCACTGGAGAGCCTCCGCGGCAGAATGGAACGGCAGTGAATACGCATGAACACATTCGAGCCGTGCTCCCTTTGGCGTCCTCCGGTTCATTGAGCCGTGAGGAAATGCTCTCCGTTGAGCTGCATGTTCGCGATTGCGAGCAGTGCCGGAACGAGCTGAATTCCTGGGGCAGCTATGCGAAGGGCCTGAGACAAATGCCGCAACCGGCAGTTCCTGCACACTTGATTGCCCGGACTCAGGCCCGTATCCTGCGCGAGCGTGAGACCTCAGACGAAATGAAATCCAGAGCCATTTTGTTTGCCGGACTTTCGTTGCTGTCCTGGGTTGTCAACCTGGTGATGTGGAAACTGGCCCAGGAATTGACAGGCGGCCGATTCGAGGTGCTGGGGATGAATCTCGTGGCCGCCGGCCCCTGGTTCCTGGTTTCGTTCGTGGTCTGCGGGACGGCTGCCGTTGCGGCTGCGATATCGCTGAAAGAATTCAGCGGCGGGAGGACATTTTGAGTCAGTTCAGTGATGAGATAAAGCTCATTTCAAAATGGGCGAGAGTATTGGCAGTTCTGGTCCTTGTCGTCTTTCCGGTGGCGGCCATGTGTTATTTCTTCCTGAACGCGCGGTCCGGTGAGTTCGGCGCGGGGAAATTTCCACTCGAACTGGTGATGGTTACCATCGCGTCCGTATTCTTCGGTGTTTACATTTTGATTCTCGGTTATATCTACGGTGATGCCAAACGCCGTGGCATGCGACCGGTGCTGTGGCTATTGCTGGGAATGTTCATTCCCAATGCCATTGGCGTCATTCTGTACTTCATTTTGCGTCAACCGATTCAGACGCATTGCTCGAGCTGCGGCGCCGCCAATCCGCCAGGGTTCGCCTTCTGTTCGTCGTGTGGCGCCGCGCTGGGACGGAGCTGCCCGTCCTGCAAGAGCGCAGTAGAGACGAACTGGACGCACTGTCCGCGCTGCGGAACTCATCTGGATTCCATTACGCCGTCGACCCGCTAGCCCCGCAATTTAGCCTTCGCGCGAGTCTTGATTGTAAAAGGACCTGCTACCGAATATGATCGCGGCCGCAATTCGCGACTTCGTTTTTAATGTTTGTCATTTCTGGAGGTATCCCGTATGGCTCTTGGTTTCTATTTTGCGCCCAAAATCCCAATGTCCGCCAGCCTGTACGACGAATGCATGAAACGTCTGAAGAAGGCCGGTGGCGGTCACCCACGTGGCCGCGTCTATCATTCCAGTTTTGGCAGCCCAGATAGTCTTGCCGTGTTCGACGTCTGGATATCCCAGGCTGCTTTCGATGCATTCGGAAAGACGTTGATGCCGATCCTTCAGGAACTTGGGATCGATCCCGGACAGCCCGTTGTCATGCCCATCCACAACGTGGTCGTTCCGCCAAAAGCGAAACCGGCAGCGAAGAAAATGGCAGCGAAGAAACCCGCAGCGAAAAAACCCGCAGCGAAAAAGAGCGCCACCTCTCGTAAGAAAAAGTAAGGGCCGGCATCGCGAATCTTCGCGATGCCGTCTTCAGGACAATTACTTCATTACTCCCTGCTGGACCAGGCGCTGCCTGGATGGAAGAAAATCATCCAGGCCCCCTGGTTAATACAGTGCGCTTGCTTCGGGAGATCAGGCTCGAATCGCCCAGGGTGACAATTTCCTGAAAAGCATTGTTCCTTTGATCATGTCCTCGCAGGCCTATCTAAACCACGGCGCAATTATTATTTGGTGGGATGAATCGGAGCCAGATGGCAGCGCCACAACCAACGACTACGCCCATACCATTGGTGAACTCGTAATTTCGCCGGACGCACATCCAAACGTCAATTTGCAATCGGGACCGTAACCCATAGACTTTTATAAGGTCTTCAGTGGTCACGATGCCTTCCAGCTGCTGGATATCGGAGTTGATTTTCCACCCGCTGACGCCGGTGGCGACTGCCCGGGCTTTCCGTTATCCGATTTTCTGAATTCCGAGTCTGTCCCCAATCTTCCATGCGGCTATAATTCCCATTATGCGTCTGCAAAGGATGGGCACGTACCGCCTGATTCGCCTCATGAGAGTGGTGCTTCCCGTCGTTGTTCTTGTATTGATTGCGATTCCTGCACGGAATTACCTGACCAGCCGTGACCGGGTGGCAGCGAAATCGCCAGCTGTTCCAGGTTCGGCTCCTGACGTCATCGTTCATACCCTGGGTGAGACGTTTACACATCGAGAAAACGGGAGGGATGTATTTAAGGTCAAAGCCGAGGAACTCATATCCTTCAAAAATAAAAAGCATGAACTCCGCGGCGTTCATGTGGTGATCTTCGGCGAGAAGCCCGTGATCCCGGGCGACAAGAATGGAGACTTCGATCAGACCGTGAAGGCGGATTCCGGCATATACGATCAGGACGGGGGGGACATTCATTTCTTTGGCAATGTCAGGGCGCAGCTTGACGAAAAGACGTGGATCAGCACTGAGGAACTGGTCTACGTTCATCAGGAGCGCATGATTTCGTCTCCGGTACGGACCCACGTCGAACAGCCGGGAGAAATGACTGGAGACGCCGACCGGTTGAGTTATTCAAAAGGGACTCAGTTGTTGAGCATGACCGGGAATGCCGGCATGAAGATGTCGAATGGTGAGTCGCTGCATGCCGACGCGGCGGAGTTTCAAAAGCTGGAAAACTGGACATCGCTCTCCGGGAATGTCTTTCTCGAGGCAACCAATGGGTGGCTTCGCGGAACGAATGGCCACGCAGACCTCGAACCGGGAACATATCGGCCGACACTGGTTACGATCGAGGGGGATGTCACATCCGAATCGCGCGTAGGGCGCGATGCGGAGTCGCCGGACTCTGCCGCGAAATCAGACAGACGCGCCGGGACGCTGAAGACGCATTCCAACAAGATCGTCAGTGTGATTTCTCCGCAGGGAGTGATCCAGAGCGTCGCTGCGCGTGGGGATGTGCGTGCGGAGCAAATGTCCAAAGATGAATTTCAGACCATGACTGGCGACGAAATAGATGCCACGCTTAGCAGCGGGCATCTCGATACAATGGATGCGCGCCGGGCAAACAAACCCTACGCAGAGATGAAGCAGGCTGGTCGCAGCATTGTTTCCGACGTCATTCGGATCAAATCCAATGGAACGGTTCCCAATGAAGATGGCACGCTCACGGAAAACGTGACCGTCCGGACTGGCGGGAATTCCGTGCTCAATACCGCTGACACCACAATTACGGGTAAAGATTTCAAAATAGACCAGACGGGCAAGTTGATTTTCGAAACACCAGCTCGTGCGACAATCGATTCGGGCAAGCGAAGGACTTCGGCGGACAACACCCTGGCGACTATCAACAACAAAACCAATTCCCTGGAAAGTCTGACTCAAATTGGTCATTTCCAGTTTAAAGAAGGTCAGCGTTCCGGCTCCGCGGATAGCGCGGTTATCACGCAAAATGGCGATCGTGTGGAACTGAAAGGCGCCTTTTCGTTTGAGGAATTGACGCGCAGCGGAAAGGCGAATCACGCTCTCATTACCGACAACGGCAATACGATTGAGATGTGGGACTCTGTCAGTTTCAAGGATGGCTCACGGCGCGGAACCGCTGCCCATGCAAGGTTTTCCGATGGCGGCGAAACCGTGAATCTCGATACTCCAGCCCCCGGCCTCTCCAAAGTCGTTGACGACGAGAAAAAGTCCGAGATTCAGGCGAGGAAAATCAGCTTCAATCAGACTACCAATCACGTTGAAGCGAAGGACAACGTCATTTCGGTGTCGAGAGCACAGTCCGAAGTCGTCACCGTCACGGCGGCACAAGCGGTTTCGAACTCCGATCTGGTCTCTTATTTTGGCGGTGTCGACTTGTCCCGCGGCGCCACACGCATTCGTGCGGACAAGATCATTCCTGAAAAAGATAATGGTTTTATTGCGGAGGGCCATGTCGACTCTCACATTGAAGGAATGCATGCGACCGCGGACAAGCTCGTATACGACGATGTCAATAAGACTGCGACGTATACCGGCAAAGTGGACGCCAAAAATGATGGGAAAAGCGGAGAAATGAAACTCAAGTCGGATGAGATGAAGGTCATACTCGAATCGGCCGATTCCGGAAAGACCGGCGACAGGACTTCGGAAAGCAACGGTGTGAAGGAAATTCGCGCCAACGGCCGGGTCGACCTGACCCAGGGAGCGCGCAAAGGCAGCGCAGACCACCTGATATACGACTACAAGACAGAAAAAGTGACGATGTGGTCCGATTCTCCTGCGACCGTCATACTGGACGGTCCGGAGGAGGGACATATGATTGGAATTCGCGTCGAATGGACTGCTAACGGAAAAGTCCGAATGCAATTCGGCCCGGGAGGAAAAGTACCATCAACAATCACGGTGAAATGATTTCACTTCGGGCCGAGGGCGTCTCAAAGTCCTACCGGGGGCGCACCGTGGTCCGCAATGTGGATATCGAAGTCTGCCAGGGAGAGGTGGTCGGCCTCCTCGGACCGAACGGCGCCGGAAAAACCACGACGTTTTATATCATTGTCGGCCTGACCCGGCCGGATAATGGCGCTGTCATGCTGGGTGAGAACAACATCACTGAACTGCCCATGTACATGCGGGCTCAAAATGGCATTGGATATCTTCCTCAGGAGGCTTCCGTCTTTCGGAAGCTCACCGTGGAAGCCAATATCATGGCGATTCTCGAGACCCTTCCTATTCCGAGCAAGGAACGGCGCGCCCGCATGGAAAGCCTTCTGGAGGAGTTCGGTATCGGGCATGTCCGAAAGAGTCTGGGAGATTCTCTTTCCGGTGGCGAGCGGCGGCGCGTGGAGATTGCAAGATCGCTCGTGATCTCGCCGCGATTTATTCTTCTCGATGAGCCGTTTTCCGGCATCGATCCGATAACGGTCATCGAAATACAAAAAATAATTGCACACTTGAAATCCAAATTGATTGGCGTTCTCATCACCGACCACAACGTGAGAGAAACCTTGCAGGTCACTGACCGCGCCTATATCATCAACAATGGTTCGATCTTCCGTTCCGGAACTCCAAGAGTCCTCGGAAACGATCCCGAGGTCAGGCGTGTTTACCTTGGAGAACACTTCAGTTTGGATTAGTCCGGGTATATGTTCGTCTTATGGGTTTTTTAGAGCCGAGACTTAGTTTAAAGGTTAAACAAACGCAGATCCTGACTCCGGGTCTGGTTCAGATGGTGAGTCTTCTCACCCTGAACAAACTCGAGTTAATTGATCAGATTCAGCAGGAACTCGTTCAGAATCCCGTGCTGGAGGAAGGCACCGAAATCGTCGAAACCGCCCCGGAAATTGTAGAGCATCCGGAGCCGGAGTTCGGAATCGAAGCGGTTGGACAGGCGCCCGCGCCCGCGGCGGCAGTTCTGGACATTCCTCAGCCGGCCAACGCCAATGGGAGCGCTACAGAGGGCAATGTTGAAATCGATGACAGCGATCTGCAGTACGCGGTGCTGAGCGATCGTGAAGTTGTCGTCGAACACACTGCAGACACGGTCCCTGTCGAAGCGGAAGTTCGCGATGAGCCCTACGACGATTTCGATTTCAGAAGTTTTGACGATTACCTGAACGACAGCTCCTCGCGTCCGCGCGAAACCGAAATCTTCGAAAAACCTTCATTTGAGAACTTTCTCGCCAAGCCGCAATCGCTGACCGACCACCTGGAATGGCTGCTCGGTTTATCGGCAGGGGACGAGCCCGTGCGGCTGGCCTGTCATTCCATCATCGGCAATCTCAATGCAGATGGCTATCTTTGCGCCGTTGACGAGAACGGCAAGGAAATTCCAATCACGCTCGAAGAAATTGCCAGAACCGGCGAACATTCCCTGGAAGATGTCGAAAAGGCTCTCGAAATTGTTCAGCGGTTTGATCCTCCCGGCGTGGCTGCGCGCGATCTGCGCGAGTGCCTGCTGATACAGCTTCGAGTGCTCGATGACGAAGGAAACATCGAAGAGGATTCCATCGCGGTCGACATTGTTCGCGATCACCTGGATAAGGTAAAGAACAAACAGTACAGGGAGATCGCCAAAGCCATTGGCAAGCCGCTTGACGAAGTCATGGCTGCCGTCGAACTGATCAAGGCTCTGGATCCCAGGCCCGGCCAGAAATACAACAAGAACGAACCCCGGCACATTGAGCCGGATGTTTTTATCGTCAAGGTTGGGGATCAGTACACCGTCGTCAATAACGAAGATGAAATGCCTCAGCTTCGTCTGAGCGCCACCTACCGGCAAATGCTGGACAAGGACGCGCTCAACAAGGAAGTCAAAAACTACGTCAAGGACAAGTTCAAGTCGGCCGTCCAGCTGATGAAGAACATTGAACAGCGCAAGCACATTATCGTGAAGGTTTGCGAAGCGATTGTCCGCAGGCAGATGGAATTTCTCGACCGCGGCATCGATCAGCTCAAGCCCATGATGATCAAGGATGTTGCTGAAGAGGTCGGCGTCCATCCATCCACGGTGAGCCGTGCGGTCGCCAATAAATACGCTCATACGGCGCAGGGCATTTTCGAATTGCGCTATTTCTTTTCAGAAGCAGTGAACGGGCCAATGGGCAATGAAACTTCGCTGCTGATCGTCAAACGCAAGGTTCGAAAGTTCATCGACGACGAGGATCCTAAGAACCCGCTGACCGACGATAGAATCGCTCAACTCCTCAAGGAAGAAGGCATTTCGGTCACTCGCCGCAGTATCACGAAATACCGGGAAGATCTGAAGATTCCAAGCACGCACCAGCGCCGCGCCCGCACCTGAGCCACTGTGAATCCATCTTCGTTTGTCATCATTACGGGCCTCAGCGGATCCGGAAAAGGAACGTATTTGCGGGCCCTCGAAGACCGCGGCTACTTCTGTGTGGACAATCTTCCGGTCCCGCTTGTCAGCAAATTTTATGATTTGACACTCAAATCGGAGAGTGAAGGCTCCAGGGTTGCCCTGGGCATCGATGTCCGGGAACGAGAGGGGCTGCAGGATTTGACGACCGTCCTTGCAGATCTGCGCAAGCAGCCCGGCCTTCAGGTGAAACTGCTGTTTCTGGAGGCGTCGGATCCGGTCATCGTGAGGCGATTCAGCGAAACCCGGCGGCCGCATCCGTTGGATCCGGGGCAGACGGTGCTGGAGTCTATTGCTGAAGAACGAACTCTGCTGGCTCCGGTTCGTGCGGTTGCAGATCATATTCTCGATACATCGACCTTCACGATCCACGACTTACGCAATCACGCCCTTTCGCAGTTTCAGGGGCTGGACAACGGCCATCTCCTGCTTTCACTGGTTAGTTTCGGATTCAAGTATGGTGTTCCGATCGATTCCGATCTGGTTTTCGATGTCCGCTTTCTCCCGAATCCCAACTTTGTGCCGGATCTCAAACCGTTGACTGGGGCGGATCCGCTGGTGATGGCGTATATGAACGCGCAGGAAGGAACCGCAAGATTTCTGGAACACCTGCGCGGATTCATGGATTACCTGATTCCTCAGTACGAAAAGGAAGGCAAGTCCTACGTCACGATTTCCATCGGCTGTACCGGCGGGCGCCATCGGTCCGTCTTTATCACGAACGAGATGGCGCGGCATTTTGAGGCTTCCGGCTGCCGCATCAAGGTCACGCACCGTGACGTGGAGAAAACCTAGACGAGGTTGATACAATCACGCCATGATTGGCGGACTGATTGTCACTCACGGCCGGCTGGCGATCGAACTTCTAAACGCTGCGGAAACCATTACCGGAGAAATTCATCATATCGCAGCAGTTTCTCTGGGCTGGCATGACGATGTTGACACGGCTTCCGTTATGGTTCAAAAAACGATGGAGCGGGTGAACACAGGCGACGGCGTGCTGATCCTGACCGATATGTTTGGGGGCACACCGACCAATATCGCTTCGACCTTTCTGAATGAAGGCAAAGTGGAAGTGGTGACCGGAGTGAATTTGCCGATGCTGATCCGGCTGGCACAGGTGGGTCCGGATGAGTCGCTGGCATCCGTTGCCAGGAATCTTCGCGACGCCGGTCAAAGTAGTATCTATATTGCCAGCGAACTTCTGGCGCCCAAGAAGCCCGCGTGACCGAACGGCAGATTGCCATCGGTCATCGACTGGGATTGCACGCGCGCGCGGCGGCGAAGCTGGTTCAGTTGACACGGAAATATGAATCCGAAATCGTCCTGTTACGCAATGATGGAGAAAAAAGCATTGAAGCGGACGCCCGCAGCATTCTGGCGATACTGCTGCTGGCTGCGGGTTATGGCACCACGATTTTAGTGCGGGCATCCGGCGGCGACGAAGTTCAGGCTGTCGAATGTATCTGTGAGTATTTGAAGGGATGAGTTCATCAGAACGAATCTTGCAAGGAATCACGGTTTCAACCGGTGTCGCCATCGGTCGCGCCGTTCGTGCATTCGATCCCCTGTTCATTTCGCTCCACCTGGGTATCGGCCCCGAAGAGATTCCAGCGGAAATCGCCCGTTTCCGCGAATCCGTTGAAAAATCCAGCGCGCAGCTGAAGCGCATGCAGAGCCAGCTGAAACGGCGCAATGCCGCAGAATCGTCCTTTCTCATCGATGCGCATCTTCTTATTCTTCAGGACCGTCTGTTTGTCGATCGAATCGTAGCGAAAATCGAGTCGGACCGGATCAATGCCGAGTGGGCCATCCAGCAGGTTGCCGATGATTTGTGCGAAGCCTACGACCGTCTTGACGACGATTATCTCCGTGAACGGCGCGGCGATCTGGACGATATAGTCCGCCGTCTCTTGCACAATCTGCAGTCCAAACACCTGCCTCCGCCGGGTAAACTGCCCTTCGATTCGATCATTGTCGGAAAGTCGATACCCGCTTCGGCCCTGTTTGAACTCCGGTCGCGGCATATTGCCGGGCTGGTTACCGAATCCGGCAGTTCGCTTTCCCACACGGCAATCATGGCGCGCTCAATGGAGATTCCGGCGGTGATGGGAATTGAGCATCTGCAGGAAATCCCATCCGGCGTCCGGCTGATTGTCGATGGAAGCCTGGGTCAGGTTATCGTTTCTCCCTCGGAGAAAACCCTGGCGCACTATCGGCAGATCTCACCGGCTGAGAAAAAATCCAGGCGCAGTTCGCAGAGCGCTGCAACTCCGCCGTGCACCACTGCCGATGGCGTGCGCATTCAGCTGGGAATCAATATCAATTTCAGTGACGAAGTGCTTTCGGCGGTATCCAATCACACGGAGTCTATCGGACTGTATCGAACCGAATTTGATTTCTTCCGTGAGGGTGTTGAACACAATGAAAATTCACTTGTTGCCGACTATTCCGAGATATTGAAGACGGCACGGTCCATGCCTGTGACGTTCAGGACCATCGATGTTGGCGCCGATTGCCGAATGTGGAACGGTGTTCACACCAACATCTCGATTCGCGGACTGCGTTTCTGTCTGGAGAATCCCGAACTGTTCCGGCCGCAGCTGCGCGCGCTGTTCCGTGCCTCCGTAAAGGGAGATGCACGCATCCTTCTGCCCTTTGTATCATCCATCGACGATCTCGACGCGGCGTTGCAGATGATCGATTCGGTAAAACAGGAACTGTTGCAGGAGCACCACCCGTTTGTTGAGGCCGTTCCCATTGGCGTCATGATCGAGACACCAGCTGCAGCCCAGACCTGCGACCTGATGGCGAGCCGGGTGGATTTCTTCTGTCTTGGCACGAACGATCTGGTGCAATACTGCCTTGTTATCGACCGTTCGGACCAGTCTGCGGCTCACCTCTACAATCCGTTTCAACCGGCGATTCTCCGCTGTCTGCATATGGTGCGCTCGTTGCTCCAGCCGACAGGAAAGCCAGTCACCGTCTGCGGAGAAATGGCAGCCGATCCCGCCTCTGCGGCGGTACTTCTTGGATTGGGATTTACGTCGTTGTCCGTGAGCCTTGGAGCATATCCGCGGATGAGACAGGTGATTTCAACGATGAATCATGAAAAGCTCCGCCGTCTTGCGGCCGATCTGATGACAATGGAAAGGCCTTCGGAAATCGAGGCCATGGTGCGGTCCAGCTTCGGCCAGATGAGTCATCTTCCCTGATGCGGGCATCACGAAAACTCCTGCAGTATGTTCGCCGGCATATTGGAGCTCTGTGGGCGGCGGTGCTTTTGTCCGCGGTTCTGGGCCTGCTGGAATCCCTGAGAGCGATTCTGATCGGGCATGTGTTTGTTGCGGCGTTCGGTAAAGCAGCATCCGAAGCCAGTGGGACAACGGTCACTTCGGGGCTCACTTCGGGCCTGAAGATTCTCGCAGACCTTTCACTGAACGGCCTCCTGATTCTGCTGATTGTCACAACCATTGTGAAGGTGCTGACCGAATACGGCGCGGTGACGGCTAGCGCATATCTCGGTCAGTCGGTGGTGCGGGATATTCGCAACGACGTCTTCAATAAGATTCTCCACCAGCCGCTGCGTTTCTTCGACCGCAATCCCACTGGGGAACTGATGTCTCGGATTTCGGCCGATATCGAACGGATCCAGTCTGCAGCTTCCGATACGCTTGCCGAGGCACTCAAGCAGAGCGCCATTGCCGTGTTCATGATCGGGACGATTCTCTTTCTGGACTGGAGATTGACGCTGGCCTCGCTCGTTCTGATTCCACTGGTTTTGTATCCCACCGCCTGGTTCGGCAGACGGCTGCGGTCGCTGAGCCGCTCCAACCAGAAGGAAATGGCGGACATGTCGAACGTGATGTACGAGGCATTTTCCGGCAATCGGATTGTCAAAGCGTTTCTCATGGAGAAGTCCGAGAATCGGCGGTTTGCTGCCGTGACACAGCGCCTGTTCCATACCAACCTGCGGCAGAGGATGACGCACGCACTGTCTTCGCCGCTGATGGAGACGCTTGGAGTGCTTGCCGTTGCGTTGTATGTCCTGTATGCGAGGCGCGGTCAACCCCAGGCCATGATTGCGTTCATCGTCTCGGTGGCGCAGCTGTATGACTCAGTCCGGCGCATGAGCGGAATCAGCAATTCGTTTCAGCAGGGATTCGGAGCCTCCGACCGGATATTCGAAATCATGGGGACGGATACCGAACTCGACACCGGGAGTCTGGAGTTGCAGCCGGTGCGGGATTCCATTGAATTTCAAAATGTGAATTTCGAATATTCCGCAAATGTGCCGGTGCTTTTGAATGTTTCCTTCAGTATGCGGCGTGGCGAGGTTGTCGCGATCGTCGGCTCCAGCGGTGCAGGGAAGAGCACGCTGGTGAATCTATTGCCAAGATTCTTCGACGTGACTTACGGAAGGATTCGGATCGATGGGGTGGACATCCGCGACTGCACGCTGGCTTCGTTACGCCGCCAGATTGCCGTCGTCACACAGGATGTCATTTTGTTCGACGATACGGTTGAGGCGAATATCGCTTACGGCGACCCAGCGGCGAGTCCGGCGTCGATACGAGCGGCGGCATCGGCCGCGCTGGTGGATAATTTTGTTTCTGTTCTGCCGGACGGGTACAACACACGCATTGGAGAACGCGGGTTACGGCTGTCCGGTGGGGAGCGCCAGCGAATTTCAATTGCACGCGCGATTCTGAAAAATGCTCCGATATTGATATTGGATGAGGCAACATCGTCACTCGACTCGGAGTCGGAGGTCTATGTTCAGCGTGCGTTACAAAACCTGATGGAGGGAAGGACGACGATTGTGATCGCGCACCGGTTGTCGACAATCCGCCGGGCGGATCGCATTATCGTGCTGTCTGATGGCAGAATTGAAGAAAGCGGCACGCATGAAGAACTGGTCGCCGGCAACGGCGTGTATTGGAAACTTCACACACTGCAGTTCGGGATTGGAGAATGAAGTTGTAGGGGCGGTGTATTTCCGCCCACAAATTTGTGGGATGCAAACCACTGGATTTTGGGGGGGGATAGAACGCCCCCAAAGTGGG
>JBGPBY010000061.1:0-20090 GCA_041481485.1 Terriglobia bacterium | reverse complement strand
ATCCCTCTCCCGTTGGGAGAGGGATTTCTTGATAGATCGCCCCGATAGGTTTACCTCTCCGGCCGGCGGATGGCCGTGAATTTCATTTCCATCTGGTTCGCGGACATATTTCCTGAAAGTGAACCGTCGCTGAGTAGAACCGCCGAACCGGAGAACTGTACCGAGTGGGACTCCGGTTCGCCGGCAAGAGTGAGTTTCCCATTCGTGAAATTTCCAGTCAGCCGAATCTCTCCGTGAGGGCTTTCCAGAGTTCCGGAGATTTTTTCTCCTTCCTGAAGCAATACCATCTGAAGCGATATGTCCTGAACCGACACGACCCACTTTCCTGCAACGCTCTGCGGAGCGCACAGAACAACAGCGGACATCGCGAATACGAACGCAAGCGCAGATACAGCAAACATTTTCTTCATAGTTCCTCCATCTAAGAAGCTACCGATGCCAGTCCTCATCCTGACTGCCCGAAGCAGCTGGCACGAAAAGGTTCAAGGCATCGACAGCGGTGCGGACGACTACGTGGCGAAACCATTTCGGATGGAAGAAGTACTCGCTCGCCTGCGTGCGCTGATTCGCAGATCCACAGGTCAGGCCAATCCTGAACTGCATTGCGGCGCCATATCACTCGATCCGCGAACATCCAGAGTGACGCGAAATGGAATCCCAATAAAGCTTACCGGTCATGAATTCCGAGTGCTGTCTTACCTGATGCACCAGCGCGGGCGTCCCGTCTCTCAAAGTGAACTGACCGAACATATCTACTCGCAGGATTTCGACCGTGACTCCAATACAGTCGAAGTATTCATCGGACGATTGCGCCGCAAGCTCGGTCCGGACTTCATCGAGACCGTACGCGGGATGGGGTACCGAATTCAGGGGTATTCATGATGGGTGCACCTTCCCTTCGATCGCGTTTGGTCTGGGCCACGGTTCTGGTCCTGTCTGGAGCTCTTGCCATCGCCTACATGTTTGGGCTCCACATGTTTCGTTCGCCAGGGCGATTCATCTTTTGGCATGCAGTCCTGTTTGGAAGCCTTGCTGCAGCATTTGTTGCGGGTGGCCTCTTACAGATTCGGAAGGCGCTGATGGAACTCAACCAACTGCGGGCGAGGCTTTCGGAGGTGCGTGAAGGCAGAAGATACAATATCGAAGGCAGCTACCCCGCCGAAGTGCGGCCACTGGTGGCGGATCTCAATGCGTTGCTCGAACACCGCGAAGAGGCGGTGGGACGCGCCCAGGCGAAGGCTGGCGATCTCGCTCACGGACTGAAAACGCCATTGGCCGTGCTGTCCCACGAGGCGGAGCGAATGAGATCCGCCGGTCAGATGGAACTGGCGGCGACGATCTCGCAGCAGGTGGATCGCATGCAGCGGCACGTCAACTATCACCTCACTCAGGCACGGGCGGCCGCTTCCGGAGCCACGCTGGGGGCACGATGTGTGGTTTCGGACTCGGTGGACGGCCTCATTCGGACGCTGTCCCGGCTTTATGCGGAGCGAGGGATCACCATCGAGACGAGGATTCCGAAAGATCTTGCCGTTCAGACTCAACGTGAAGATCTTGACGAAATGCTCGGCAACCTCCTGGACAATGCGTGCAAATGGACGAAGGCACACGTCATGATCGCCTCCACTGCTGAAGGCTCCACAATTTCGATCACAGTCGACGACGACGGGCCCGGATTGGACACTTCCAGGCGGGACGTTGTGCTGCATCGAGGAGTCCGCTTTGACGAGAGCGCGCCCGGTTCCGGACTCGGTCTCGCCATTGTCCGCGATCTGGCTGAACTCTATGCTGGAGTCGTTACGTTGGAGAATTCTCCGCTGGGCGGTCTTCGCGTGCGGCTGGTTCTGCCGGCGGTCTAAGACCCCCAAATGACAATTGAGCATTGAACATTGAACAATGAACATTTCTTCGAAGAAATGGTCAATGTTCAATGCTCAATTGTCATTTGGGGGTCATGCCAGTTTGCGGATGAGCCACCGGGCCGAAAGTTGTTGAACGGCAAGCGACGTCAAACAATATGCGGCGAAACAGAAGAAACCGGAGCCGAAGGATGCGCTGAACGTGACAATTGATGCAGCGGCGCTCCCGGCGGGAGACTGACTCGCTTGAGCCGCCAGATACGCAATGATGACGGCCACGGCGAAGACATCCGCCATCGACCACTTCGCAATGACCTCCACAAAAAACAAGGTGCGCCGTCTTCGATCCGAATTCGACTGCAGAACCGCCCAGGTGACAAGCAGCGACTTGGTAATCGGCACAATGATGCTGAAAAAGAGAATCAGAGTGGCGGCGGCGTTGCTTCCGACGCTGTAGAGATGCTGGACCGAGCCCACGATGCTCCGCGTTTGTTCGTACACTTTTATCGGCGCACCGGTCTTCAACTGGCCGGTTATCTGATTGCCGATGGCCGACACGATCGTGCCTTTCAATCCTCCTGGCCCGCTTTCCAATAACGGCATCATCGCCGGATTGAGGATCGGGCGAAAACTGTTGATCGCGGAATCCGTCATCCCCTGTTCGAGTATTGTGTTGGCAAGATCTGCCACCCCGTTTGGATTGAGCGTTCCCTTGACGGTCAAGACTGGAAGAAATAACCCCGGAAGCAAAATGAGAACCGATAGCGCCACTCCCGCCAGGGCGGCGAAGCGCGCATTATCCGAACGCGACTTTACTTCGTCCGGCATCTTATGGAGTCCGTACAAAGCCGGCGGGCACGGCGAAGTTGGCGGCAGGCACCGCCTCCCGTCGAATTTCGACCAGTTCGGCTGTCGATACCGGTTGGCCGTTGAGGTAGGTCACGCGGCGCACAGGAAATCCCGCAAATCCCTGGCTCGCGACAGTCCCATAGACTGGAATTCGTTCGATCATGTCCGCGGGCGCAACGCGTTTGGCCAAATCAATTGCCTGTTGCACAATTGTGAAATCCGCGGCCGTCAAACCAATGGATGCGCCTTCGGCGGCGCACACTTCAGCGACTTTTTCGGAACCGCGAAGCCCATCGTAGATTGTACATGTCCAATTCTGCACCTTGCTGGAACCGGTTCGCTTGTAGGTAATTGGGCCGACCGGAGCAAGTTGTCCCTGAGCACCTGCCGCAGGCGGGCTTTGTTGAATCGAAGCCGGAGTGTATTCCTTGTAGTTCCTGAGCAAGGGCACCAGCACTTGCAGGGTTTTTGTCGTGGAATCGTACAGCACTTGCGACAGGAGGGATGGTATGTCGAGTCGCGCATGCGTACGATCAGTTTGCAGCAGCGGCGACGATCCGCCAGTAGGCCCGGCTTCCTTCATGACCAGCGTAAGGCCCTGACTGTACAGCGGCATTGCGACCAAGACCCATAAGATACCCAACGCGATTCTTTTCATAGCCACTCTCCTGCCTCGATTCAAGCGAGGATACTACGTTAAAGCTACCCGCGGGAATACGGATCAAGATCCTTTTTCTGACCGCACCGCTGATTGAAAGAGCCCTTTGATGCGGTTATTTCTTCGCGGCTGCGGCTGGTTTGGCAATCAGTTCCATATACTGTAAGGCGACCGAGGGCACGCAGAAATGCTCGCCAAGCTCTTTGCCTCGTTTGAACACCTGTTTCGACGCGACGAACGGTCTTTGATACATCTCCTTGTCGTCAACTTTTACGACAAGCTCCATCGAATCGTGGTCGAGCAACCGATAGCGTTCTTCGATTCGAGCTCCCAGGCCATGGGGATGCCCTTCTTCGTCACCCCACGTTTCCGCAGCTCCCATAGTGTCCACGACAAACACTCCGTCACTTGTCCAATGGCCAGTCGAGTACCCGTACCAACGAGAATCCGGCGATCCCGGATTTTCGTCACCAACGTCCGCCGGCAGAGACCGTCCGTCGGTCCAGATATCGCGAATCACGCGCTGATAGTAGAAGACCTGAAGGACGCGGTTCGGCGTTTGAATAAGCTCCATTCCGCTGAGCGGAGATCTCAGGAAAAGAATTCGCGGGAACCCTTGCGGGTCACAAGTGTTGACCGGATCGTTGGACTCCGCCACCGGTACAGAGCGCGGGCCATACAATGGTCTCGCAGCATCGAAAAATGCCTGTCCTTCAGCCGTCATCGGGACCGCCGGCTGGAGTGTCGTCTCCGGTCCGATCCAGATTCCGCTCAAATCTGGGTGTGATTCGGAGGTCGTTGAAGTTTTTCGGCATCCTGGCAACGCTGCCAGGAGGAAGAGTACGGCGAGCCCGGACATATGAGAGCGCATCGAAAGTCTCCAGTCGGTCATGGATCAGTTTGAAATCTGCGTCCCACTGTAGGCGCGGTCTGTGACCGCGCACAATTTATTAAGGTGGGATCCACAAACGAGAGATTGTGCGCGGTCATAGACCGCGCCTACAGTGGCCCGTCGTCGAATATTTCAAACTGACCTACTACCTTCCCGTCTCCACATTGCGGTCTGACCTAGATTTTGTGCAATAGTATAGCCCTCCGGAGGAGAGCCATGAGGGGCAGAGAGCTGGTCTTTGTCATGATCGCACTGACAATGATGTGCACCGCGTTGCATGCTCATCACTCGACCGTGGCCTACTCCGAAAAATCCATTGTCCTCAGGGATGCAACAATCGCGAAAGTTCTTTGGGCGAATCCCCACATCGTCATGACATTTAAAGTGAGAGCGACCAATGGCACAGTCAGCGACTGGAACGTCGAGACCGGCAGCCCCGGTTCCGTAGCGCGAGTCGGCTGGAATCGCAATTCAGTGAAGTCGGGCGATAAAGTGACCATAGAACTTTATCCCGCCAGGAATGGAGCGAACGTGGGTCGTCTCAAGAAGGTAATCTTCCCCGATGGACGGGAGCTGTTGGATAGCCAAAACCCGACTAGTCTCAAGAAATAGCGATTGAAGATTTGCTGTGAGTACGGAGTCGGATTACTTGCCCGTGAGTTTCGCTTTCCACAATTCCCATGCCCGTTCGTAGCCCTTGTTCTCACCTGCGTCCATAATCTTCCGGGCCTCCTGCGGGTCGAGATATGCGACCTTGCCACTCAACGCCATTGCCTGAGTTTGGATCTGCGCGTTGATGTCCAGGTAAATGCTGCGCCCAACGGCAATAGGAATCGACGGCGCCACGACAACCACTCCGTGCCCTCGCATAAGCACGCAGGTTTTGGCGCCGAGCGATTCAGCGAGAGCCCGGCCCTTCGCCGGATCGCTAACGAGCATGTCCGTCATGCCAAATGTCTTGCGGATATCGAAAACCGGCACTCCGTCACCGATGAACGACGCCATGTGGTAGACCGGCCGTAGCGGAACGCTGGTGACACCATACGAAATCAGAGACGGCGTGTGAGCGTGAACGACCGCCTTCACGTCAGTGCGAGCGCGGTAGATTTCAGCATGAATGAATCGCTCGGAATACAGCGCGCGGCCGCGAGCATCGACGGCATTACCATCCAGATCGAATTCAATAAGATCGCCGGCGGTCACCAGTTCCGGCGCCAACGATCGGGACATGACGTACCGATTCATTGAGCTGTTGTGCCTCACACTCACATGACCGAAGCCATCCAGCACTTCATGTTGAGCAAGTACACGATACGCTGCGACTAGGTCTTCAGTGAGCTGGGAATCCAGAGGTCCGGCAGACGCCGGCGGCTGCTGGCCGCTCAAGCGAGATGACACTGCGGTTGCGCCCAATAGCAGGGAAGCCGTAAGAAAGGTCCGTCTTGTCGTCATACAAAAGCAGACCGAGTCTGTCGAAATCCGCGCTTGCAAGCAAGCGCCTTCGCTCTCGCTGCCAGGAATTCGGGGCCGCTCCACTCATCTGTGGGCCGACAGCGCCGCCCGATCTGTTGTTGCCATGCGTTGAATCCTGGACTACGCTTTCGGGAATTCTGTGGCGCTCGCGCCACTCTTGAGTTTGGAGGACGCGATGTCAAAGGCATCTAAGAAGAAGTCACTTGTCGTCGGGGAGTCGGACTTTGGGAATATTCAAGCCGGCTACAGCGAACTTGTTCATTCAGTGAACGCAATTGTCTGGCGCGCCGACGCATGCACTCTGGAGACCAGGTTTGTGAGCCGGCAAGCCGAGAAGATATTAGGCTACCCGATTCACAGCTGGCTGGACACATCGACCTTTTGGGTCGACCACATCTACTCCGGGGATAAGGAACGCGTGCTCGAGTTCAGCGCCCTTGCGGTAGCGGAGAAACGCAACCATAACATCGAGTACCGCATGATTGCTTCGGATGAAAGCATCGTCTGGCTGCGCAGTATCGTCACCGTCATTGTCGAAAACAACGAGCCCACGGAATTGTTGGGCGTCTCCGTCGATGTCACCGAATTCAAGCAGATGGAAGAGAGCCTGCGAGACAGCGAAGAACGGCTTCAGATGGCAACCCAAACCGGAAACATGCTTGCCTATGAGTGGGATGTTGGCACCGATAAAGTGGTGCGCTCGGAAGGAGTGAAGAAGATTCTCGGCGAACATGAGGGGGAGCACACCACTGGCCGGCACATCTTAGCCATGATTCCTCCGGAAGACCAGGAAAGGCTTTTTGCTGCGGTTGCCCAGCTGACTCCCGAGAATCCCTTTCTTCGGATCAGGTATCGCATGATACGGACCGACGGCACTGTGATATGGGTGGATCGAAACAGCCGTTCATACTTCGATGAACAAGGCAAGATGCTGCGGATTGTGGGCCTGCTCGCGGACATCACAGAGCGCGTTCGAGCGGAAGAGGCCCTCGCCGGCCTGAGCCGCAAGCTGATTGACGCACAAGAGCAGGAACGGGCTCGGATCGCAAGAGAACTTCATGACGACATCGGTCAACGTCTCGCATTATTGTCGTTTGGGATTCAACGGATGAAAGACAACGTCCAGGATTCTGCTGATGAACTCAGGAGGCAACTGGGAGACCTGGAGAAACAGACCTCGGAAATCGCAACTGACGTTCAGGCCTTATCCCGCGAGTTGCACACCGGACAATTGGAATATCTTGGCCTGGTCGCCGCCATGCGAGATTTGTGCGCAACGATTGCCGCAAAACAAAAGATGAAGATCAAATTCGATCATGAGCACATCCCGGCTTCACTGCCTCAAGAGGTTTCATTGTGTTTATTCAGAGTGATGCAGGAAGCATTGAACAACGCAGTGAAGCATAGCGGGGTTCGATATTTCGAAGTGAAGGTGGAAGGATTGGAGACGGGGATTTCACTCACAGTTCGAGATGCGGGAGTCGGCTTTGATCCCGAATTGGCCAGGACGACTCAAGGACTCGGACTCATCAGCATGCGAGAGCGGGTTAACCTTTTGAACGGCACCTGCTCGATCATATCGAAACCGCAGTCTGGCACTGAGGTCCGCGTTTGCGTTCCGGTGCCGGTTCGCATGCAGATGGAACAGGCGGAGTTGGCGGGAGCCTGACGTTCGGAGAATGTATGAACAGCATTCTCATCGTTGACGATTACGAATTTCGGGATGGAAGATTTTGGCGCTGATCTAAGTTATAACTATGAGACTTTTTCTCGCTGTTTCCACCATATTCGTTTTCGTTAGTGTTGCACTTGCGCAGGACGCAGACACCGTTAACCCGGATCGCCCCAGCACATCCAGCAGCACTCATGTTGTTCCGGCACATCACGTCCAGTTGGAAGGAGGTATAGATCGTATCCGCATCGGATCCGGATCCGCCTACGCCGTGGGCGAAGTTCTGGTTCGAGTCGGAATCACAAAACGTGTGGAAGCCGGAATCGGAGTGCCGAGTTATCTATCCTTCAGAGTTCCCTCCACCCATTGGACTGGAGCGGACGACACGAGTATCGACACGAAGATCCAGTTGATGTCACGGGATCGTGTGGCATTCGGAGTCCTTGCCGCGGCCATCCTGCCGACTGGCAGCCGAAACGTTGCCGAACACACCTTCCAGCCGTCCGCCACTTTCCTTTCCGACTTTAAAGTTTCAGAAGTCATCGGCGTCACGGCAAACGCGACATACTCCCGCTCGACTGATGTTGGAGTTCGCTTCAATGATTTCACGGGTGTTGTGACTGTTAACTATTCCGTGAGTTCCGGCTGGAGCGCATTCACGGAGGTATATGGCTCCAACAATCACAACGGCTTCGCGCCTCGTTATGCGGGCGCCGGAGTCACAAAAACAGTCCGGAAGCATACCGCCATCGATGCCAGCGGAGGAGTAGGACTCGGCAACGATGTCCACGGCCCCGACTACTATTGGGGATTCGGAGTTTCTCACCTGTTTTGAACATCGGACTCCGTGGATCTCTGGCAGTTACGCGGGTTCCATTCCGAATCGGCGTTTCAATTCGGCCACTCCCGGCGAAGACATGTACGCCAATACCCGCTGCGCGGCGTCCGGCGCGGCACAACTACTGGAGATGCCAGCGGAAAATACCGTGAGCATCTGAATCGACGACGGCAGAGTACCAAGGACATCAATTCCCTCAAGATGGATCAGTTCGCTCATCTGCTGGAACCCCAGCTCGCACTCGCCTTTCATCACGAGACTTCCGACAGGAACACCCGGCGGCGCCACGACAATGCGGCTCCGAATCGTTTCGAGAATTCCCCAGCGCTCGAATAGCTGCTGCAGATACGTTCCGCTCGGGCCAGTGGAATAACACACGTTGCGCGCGGTGAGGACGGCATCTTTGACGGCGTTCTCAGAACTGACGTTATACCGTGTAGCACCTTTGCGAACCGCAACCCCGATCCCCGACTTCACCAGATCCACACGGCTTCCCTCCAGCAATTTGCCCTCGAGAATCAACTTGTCAATCACGTTAGCAGCCAGGGCCACGATGTCGACGGCTTCTCCGGCCTGCACCCTCTTCGCGATATCGATGCCGCCGGCCGCCTCAGCGATGACGGGCTGGGACATCTCCCGGCTACTGCCGGCCGAGAGTTCCGCGAGCAAATCGCGGGTGGCCATGGAGGAAAGAAGTTTCAGTGGAACTGCGATCACGCATAGCTACTTTCGCACAACCCGCCGGATCGCGAAAGCCACAACAATTACCCAAGTCACGCCGAGTGCCGGCAGCACTTTCCTTCAACGACCGGGCGCCGGCAAAGGGATGCCACGCAAATCGAAGGGCGTTTGGATCCAGTGCGTGTCTGTGGGAGTCACCCACACCAGCGCGGTGGGCACACAGTTTGCGGTACATTGCACAATCGTGCCGCCCGGAACCGGGCCGGAGCGGGAGATTCCATCAGCTTGCCGGAGGGCCCGGCCACGCAGTGTCCATGTCATGGTGGTCACGCCGGCCTCGGAGCGCACGTTTGCCGGACCGGTATCTCGCCAGAGACCCGCACCAGTCTTGTCGCGGAGTCCGAGGTAGTTGTCGGGGTGCCTGGTCAGCAAGGTCCGCCCCATCGGACTGTTCGTTGGCGCGAAGATCTCTCCGGTAACGGTGTACGTCAATTCTGAAGGAACCACCGAAGTCACGCGCACACCGACTCCGTCGAACTCGAACAACTCACCAGTCCCGCGGGTAAGGTCAACCGCCGCGATTTCTGTCTGGGGCGGACCCACGGATACTCCGAATCGTCCCTTCAGCGACCCGATACGGCGTCCTGCAGCGGGCCGGGGCAGAAGCGCCTCGATCTTCCATTTCCACAGCCGTTCTGCATCGTTCGATCGGTCAATCGGTGTTTCGGCAAACACCAGGGGCTGACCGGAGGGAAGCAGGGACTGCCCCCGGTCGTCCATGTACTCGTCGATCTGCAGGACGGCGTAGTTTCCAGCGCTGCCCAGTTCGTCGGCGAGTCTGGCTTCGGGCAGCGCCCGCAGAGTCAGGAGGAGGTTCTCGCCGCGTGATTCCAACGGCGAGGGCGCAATCAGCAATGTTCCGGAGGCGATCGCGCCTTCGACGTCGTAGGGTATCTGCTTCGGATCTGCTCGACGTTACCGTACGCACTGCGGGTCCTCAACCTGTGAAATCTTGATCTTAAGTGTCGTACGAAGCCCCTGCGCACGGTCCGGTGTCGTACGGAACTTCCCTTCAAGTCCGACTCGCTCGAAGGTTCATGGTATTCTCCGCGTAGTAGAGATGAATGAGATCCCAAATCGCCATCCATAGGACGACTCGTTTGAAATCCGGTTCAAAGCCCGAACTCAGGCATGCGCTTCAGTTGGTTCCGGCATACGCGAGGGCCGTGCGCGAGGTATCGAAGATGTTCTCCGAGGCGGGGATTCGTCACGCTCTAATTGGCGCGCTTGGGGCCAATGCCTATCGTGATCGCCCGCGTACAACCGCCGACATTGACTTTCTGGTTGGCGAAGAAGCGTTCGAAAAACATCCGGGCGGATTTGTGACAATGAGGGTTCCCATCGTGGAGTTCGACGGCATCGACATCGATCAGGTGCCTTTGACCGAATCACTCCGCGTTATCGAGGAGGGTCTCGAACGCGCCCACCAAAGCGAGGGCGTTCCCATTGCACCGATCGACACGATCGTTATCATGAAGTTGCTCGCAGGCCGCTCGCAGGACATGGCCGACGTTGAGGCTATCGTGGAGTCGGGCGCAGACCGCGAATTCCTCAGAGACGCGGTTCGCAAGGCAGCGCCGGAACTTGAGCCGCGCCTCGACCGGCTGTTTCATAACGTCGACGATCGTCGTTAACAACCCCTCACTCAGACCGCGCCTGAAATGTGGAATTGCTTCAAAGCCACTCTATGCAGCGCAGTTGATGATCATGCCGTTCGCTACTGTAGCAGCCGCAAATATTCATAGGGAACGACTTCAAAGAAGACTGATACTTTTCAGGCGATGCCCGAAACATACAATCTGATCAAACCCGAAACCGGAGTGCCGATTCGCGCATGGACGCGAGGTGTTCCCATTGAGGCCGAAGCCCGGAAGCAGCTCCTGAATGTGGCTCAGCTTCCGTTTGTTTTTCGATGGATTGCGGCGATGCCCGATGTTCATTGGGGAATTGGCGCCACGGTGGGAAGCGTGATTCCGACAAAAGGAGCGATTATTCCCGCGGCTGTTGGCGTCGACATTGGCTGCGGCATGATGGCTGTCCAGACCACGCTGAACGCACGAGACCTTCCGGACAATCTGAAAAAGATACGGGAAGCGATCGAGAATGCCGTCCCTCACGGCCGAACCAATCACGGGGGGCGCGGCGATCGCGGAGCCTGGCACGACATTCCAGAGCGTAGTGGTGGAATCTGGACGGCATTGAAGCCGGCCTACGACCTCATTCTGCAGAAGCATCCACAGCTCAATCGAGGCAACGACGTGAATCATCTTGGGACGCTCGGCACCGGCAACCACTTCATTGAAGTGTGCCTCGACGAATCCAGCAACGTCTGGCTGATGCTGCACAGCGGTTCCCGTGGTGTGGGAAATCGGATTGGAACTTACTTTATCGAGCTGGCCAAACGCGACATGAAGAAGTTTTACGTGGACCTGCCGGACAAAGACCTGGCGTACTTTCGGGAGAAAACCGAACACTTTGACGACTATGTCGAAGCCGTTGGCTGGGCGCAGGATTACGCCCGCTGGAATCGTCAACTGATGATGGAGGCCGTAGTCCGGGCTCTGCGTAATTCTGGTGAAGTTCCACAATTCGGCGCCGAAACTCAGGTGATCAACTGTCATCACAACTACGTTGCGCGTGAAAAGCATTTTGGTGAAAACGTTCTCATCACCCGAAAGGGAGCGGTACGTGCGGCCGTGGGTGACATGGGAATCATTCCGGGGAGTATGGGAACGCGCTCTTACATCGTTCGTGGGAAAGGCAATCCGGAAAGCTTCAACAGCTGCAGTCATGGTGCGGGCCGCGCCATGTCCCGTGGTGAAGCGAAGCGCCGTTTCAGCGTTGAGGATCATATCCGGATGACCGAAGGTGTGGAGTGCCGGAAGGATCGGGATGTGATCGATGAAACGCCGGCAGCCTACAAGTCCATCGACGACGTGATGGCGGCGCAGGCGGATCTGATGGAGATTGTGCACACCTTGAAGCAGGTCGTCTGCGTTAAGGGCTAATTCATTTGGCCTGCGCTGGAGTTCCGCCTAGAATGCGGTAATCAAACTGCCATCAAGGAGAAACCATGAATAGTTCCTCTCACTGGATTCGCAGGCCTGCCTTAACACTCGCGGCCTTTGTTGTTTTCGTTCCCTGGATTGTGATCGGACAAGGCGGGGCGCAGGGCGGTGGCCGGGGTGGTGGTGGACAGGGCGCCGGTGCGGGCCGAGGGCAAGGTGGCGGCGGACGCGGTGCTCAGGCTCCGCTGCCGGAAAAGCCTACTGCGGTGGTGCTGCCGACGGTGTCCGCGGAAGTCACAGGCCCCGGCGAACCGTTCAATTCTACGAGCTCGCTACCGGCCGGCCGCGATCTCGCCTATTACAAATACGAAGCGAAGGAGTATTTCCTTACCGGAACTGCAAACGGCAAGCCGTACAAGACGCGCATCGTGGTGCGCAAGCCGAAGCAGAGCTCCAAATTCAGCGGGCTGGTCGTTGCGGAGGCGATGCATCCGAGCGGCGCGTCGCACATGTTTGAATTCACTTCGGATTACACAATGAGCTCCGGCCATATGGCCGTCGAGATTTTCACATCTGGCTTGAATGAGCTGACCGCCGCGAATCAGGAGCGATACAAAGACCTCAGCGTGAGCGGAGATCAGACTAACGAAGTCATCGCGCAGGTTGGATCGCTCGTGAAATCGAAGAAGACGGGTACTCCATTCGCAAATGTTCAGGTTCGCAAGATGGTTTTGCTGGGAACGTCGGCGACCGCAGGTATCCTGAACAACTACTTGCCGGCGCATATGGTGTATCGCACGCCGGATATGCAGCGCATTTTTGATGGATTCCTTCCCATGTCGTTTGGTCAGACGCCCCAAAAGATTGATGTGCCCCTGATCCAGGTGCCCACGATGACCGAAGTCATCGGCAATGCAACGACGCGTGAAGATGGCGACGATCCCGGCAATCAATACCGTGTGTATGAATTTGCCGGCATGGCGCACGTCGATAGCCGCGACAGCGTTCGCTTCAAGCCGGACCCGTGCGGCAAACCCAAGAGCAATTTCCCGGAGCAGTCATACATGTCGGTAGCGCTCAACCACCTGCTGCAGTGGGTGGACAAGAATAAGGTTCCGCCGCGCGCAGCCCGCATTGAGGTCGATCACGATACGGCAAACGACGGATCGCCGATGGCCCTCGATGCCAAAGGTAACGCGAAGGGCGGCATCCGCAATCCTTATGTCGATGTGCCTGTAGCCAAATTCAGTGTCCGCAATGAAGCTGCGGCAACTCCCGTCCCGAATCCCAGCCCCTGGATTGTGGCGCACGGGGCGGGGGCGCCGGCGCAGATGTGCGGGCTTGCAGGATACGAAATCCCGATGTCGAAAGACGATCTTCGGAAGGCCTACACCGATAAAAAACACTATCAGGATCTAGTCAAGAAGAAGCTGGATGAACTGGAGAAAGCCGGTTGGTCGCTGCCGGTTTATCGCGACCTGATTCTAGGTGACGCGGCGAAGGTCGAGTTTTAGCGGAGATCCGGAACACCTTTCAGGTCTCTTGATCTGTCGTGCCTCCGGCACTGAGTTCCGTCGTGATTCGTTTCCACCGGCTTACGCCGGTGGCTATGGGAAAGTGCCGCCGCTCCGCGGCTCAGACCCTGGACTTCCGGATGGAGGCCGGCCGGCGGCAGCCGGTGGTGAGCGCCTGATTCTTGGTGACGTTGGGAAATTATGCGTCTGAGCCGCGTTAGCGGCGGCAGTGTGCTAGCCACGGGCGTAAGCCCGTGGTGGACATTCAAGCGAAACTAATAGTGCCGGAGGCACGACAGATCAAGAAACCTGGCATGCCCGCCTCTATTGTTGTCGCACCACGCTCAGCGGGTTTTCCAGAGTAAAAGCATTTCCTTCACCCACCTTAATGGACGCCCCGCGAGTTTCATACGGCTTGAAAAAATCCGGATCGAGCCATGCATCCTTCTCGAAGCCCTCGAGCGCAAATATTTTGTAATCGCCGGGGGGCAGGCCTTTCACTTCGAAACGGCCTTCCGCATCGGTGGAGGTGGTCTTGTACATGTCGGTACGGTACAACCTTGCGGTGGCGATGTCGGGTATCAGCGTTACAAACACACCGCCGACGGCCTGTTTCTGTTCATCTTCGACGCGTCCGGCCAGCGACCCGGCGTTTTTGGCAAGTACGATTTCCAGAACTTTATCCGGCTCACCGGCGAAGTGGAATCCGGTATTCAGGACATCTTCACCGCCAAGTTTTGCCGACTTCACATAAACGCCCTGCAACTGATCCGGGATGTTGAGGGCCGGCGCGACTGGTGTAGTGAGCATCGGCAGCACATAGACGCGGGTGTCGTCGATGCCGACGTTGGGAATGGAAAACGAACCGCTCGTATCGACTGGCTGATTCGGAGACGCGCCCTGGGTTGGCGGGCTGCTGCCGATCAGCATAGTCAATCCGTTGGGGAGTGGAGTTCCGGGAGCTGCCCCTTCCATCGTCACGCGGGTCGGCAAAGGAAATCCGGGTGAGAGCGCAATGATGACATTGTCCACGTCACGCGAACGAACATCGACGTTGGTTGCCGCGTCCATATTGCTGATGAATGTCGCGGCATTGTACAGGCCCGGGAGAACGTTGCGGATGATGAATTGTCCCGTGATCCCGTCGACGGTTCCGTTGTAACGATTTCCCGTCGAGTTCAGTGCGGGCCGCAATTCCGCATCGAGCGGCGCCAGCTGCACGGTGCCCACCGGATCCTGGATTGTCGTCGAGATGAACCCGCAGGGTTCATTGGAAACCGGTGTGGGCGCAGCCGGAACCGCAGCCGGAGTTGCCTGTCCAGCATTTGCAGGCCGTGGGGGAGGTGGCGGCGGTGGAGCTGGTATCGGCCCGCCGGGGTTATTCTGAACCCTCGAATGAGATGGCGGAATTCCGCGAACGACGCCACACACGGTGAATCGGCGGACCGGAGTCATCTGGATATCCGCGCCTTTGAATTCTGTGCCGGGACGAAGATCGATCGGAACCGCATCCTGAATGGACGCCGTTGATGGGAAATAGATGGGCCCGACATCCTGAGGCTGCGAACTCGCGGGATTCAGCGTTGCCGTAACGGTCGACTGTCCCAGGATTTGCCGCGCCTGGCTACTCATTTGATACGGCGCGTTCTGATCGGTTCGGCCTGTGCTATTGACCATGAGCTGAGCATTGACCGAATAGCCGGGCACAATGACGTTTACAAAGTAACGGCCGGCAGGAAGTCCATAAAGCCGGAACTCCCCAGCCGCGTTGCTGCGAACTTGCTGCACCGGAATGAGCACGCGAAGTTCACCTTGAAACGTCGATTTCAAAGCCTGTACCTGTGCGTTTACCATCGGCTGACCGCTGGTGTCTGCAACTCTCCCCGAGATTGCCGCCGCGGCCACCATGCGGGCCACGATCTCAGGAGTCTGCCGGTTCGTGCCGACCGGCACCGGAATACCAGGGCCGCCCGGCCATTTCTGACCGGCTTCGGCTGGCGCAAATCCATCCCGCCGGACGGATATTTGATAGGTCCCGATCTGGAGGTTGGGAAACAGAAATTTGCCGTCGCTCTCTGTCGTTACCGTCGCCGGCTCGATGGATCCGCCACGCAATTCGACGCGCGCCTTGGAAAGTGGATCGCCGGTGTCGTTGCGCACCACGGTGCCTTGCAGCGAAAACACTGCACGTTGCGCGAAAGCAACGCCCGCCACAGCAAATAAGAGAACTATTCCCAGAGCATACCGTTTCATTGCTGGCCTCGTCCGATTGCAGTGACATCCGCCGACGTCTGTTCGCTTTCATTGATGTGGACAAATTTCCCGCGGGCCTCCACCAGGTTCAGAATGTCCGCGTCCTGCCAGGCTCCGTCTGTAATGTCTTCCCAGGCAAAGACTCGATAGTCTCCTGGTGCAATTCCCTGGATCTTGAATTTCCCGGCCGAATCGGTGACTGAACTTCTATAAAGGTCGTCACGATTCCGATAACCGAAATTCGGAACCAGAGCGACCTTCACATTCGGCATTGGCTCATTGCGATCGTTCATCGCGTTGCCTTCGAGCCGGCCTCCCGAAGACAGGACGATTTGCAGCCGCTGATCGGGGTTCTGGGATTCCAGATGAAGTCCGTCGCTGAGCGCTTCGGAGTTTCCGTAGCGGATCGACTTCACATAAAAGTTTCCCAGCGGATCCGGCAGAGATGGCGGTGTTGACCAGGAGAATGCATTGATCAGAGGACTGACCATGACACGAAAGTCGCCGGGGAAAATGTTCTGTATGCGGAATGAAGTATCCGGAGCATTCGGCGCAATTGCGGCACTGGATGCGCCTCCCAGTGTTGCTCCCGGAAGGTCCGGTTGACGCGCAAGATTCACCCGAAACGAGGATTTCTGCTGCGGCGTGAGCGTCGCCGCGGCACTGCCTTCGAAAATAAACTCTCCGGCGAGTGAACCGCCAGGCAAAAGAGTAAGGGAGATGTTGTCGAGATTCTGATTCGCCATTTCGACGGGAACTCGAGCTCCGATCGGGATCGAGCCCGAAATGTTCGCTCCAAGAGCCAGAAGCTCAGAGATTTGCGCGGGCTGTAGTCCCTGCAGTGTGATGGGGCTGGGAGCATTCGGATCGCTTGTCGACGATGCCGCATATAGAGCATAGGAACCGGGTGCAATACCACCGATGTCGAAATTTCCGTCCTTATCGACTCTCGCGTAGGGAACGACAGCTGTCGCGATCCATTTCCGCGGGTACAGGCGAACCTGAGTACCTTCGGCAGGCTTCCGTGTGACGCCGTTCACGACATTGCCGCGAATGTGAAACGAAGGAGTTCGCGCTCCCGCGAAGGAGAATTCAATGGAATTGTTGGAGCCGGGAGCAACGTCGATTTTTTGCGCGCGCTGCGGATCGGTTCCGCCTCCGTAATAAACGGGGACATAGACTTCTTCGGTGGATGAGCCGTCCGGCAGATTCCTCCTGCGGACGACTGGCGGCATGGCATCCGAACGATGTCCACCAATTCCTGGAGGCGAAACGCTGAACATCACGTTCTGGCGCGATGGATCCTCGGGAACCGCCGAGACGTAGTACTCACCTGGAGGCAGCCAGAACAGGCTGAACTCTCCCTGGTCGTTGGTCTGGACGACGTTCAGTGTGTAGAGCCGCTTTTGGCCATTCTCATAAAAGGCTTCCATCACCTGCACGCGAACGTGGTCCATGCGCTCGCCATCGCTGTCCAGGACACGGCCCGAGATGCTGCCCGTTCTTGGCATCGATAAGCGAATGTCCTGGAGATGCTGATTGTTGGCAATCGGTACCGCGATTCCCCGTCCCTTATAGCCGCTCTGCCGATACTCCACGGGAGAGTAGACGCCGCCGGCCTTCGCTGCCCCGATGCACCAGTTTCCGGCACGAACCTGTTTGAACGAGAACTTTCCGTCTGGCCCGGAAGTTGTGGCCATGGTTTCACCGCCGGTCTTTCCGCAATCGGTTTTCCGAATTTCGACAGCGGCGGCGGGAATGGGTTCGCCGCCTCCCAGGGCGGTCACAATTCCGTCAATTGTGGCCGTACCTGGAGGCAACGGCTGGCCTGGTTGGGGCTGGTCGGCTCCTCCTGGCAGGATAATGACATTGCCCGGGGCTGCTACATTTTGCGGAGGTGCAGTGCCCGCCGGTGGAGCAGGAAGAGGCGGCGCACCCCTTCCCTGCATGAGAATTGCAGCAGTTAAAAACAGAATTCTGTTAAGCATGCCCGTTTGACGAAAACTATGTCCCGACGGTTGACGGAGTAAAGAAAAAAAGCGGGGCCACACAGAGGTGTGAATAAATTCGCACTGTGCCCCCAAATGACAATTGAACAATGAACATTGAACAATGAACATTTCCCCGAAGAAATGTTCAATGTTCAATTGTCATTGTTCAATTGTCATTTGGGGACACAGGCCGCCTACAATGCCGTGCTATTCCGGCGAGCCGAGGTTATACGCACTCTCGTTGTGCTGGCTCAGATCCATGCCCAGCTGTTCATCATCATCGCTGATTCGAAGACCCATTGCAGCTTTGAGTACAACCAGAATCGCCGCCGTTCCAATTGCAGCGAAGGCGACGGTTGCTCCGACGGCAAGAAGCTGATTCACAAAAAGTCCCGGATTGCCGTAGAAGAGGCCGTCTGCCCCGGCGGGATTGATGGCTTTGGAGGCGAACAAACCGGTGGCAAGAGCGCCGAAGATGCCGCCGGCGCCATGGACACCGACCACGTCCAGCGCATCGTCGTAGCCCATTTTCAGTTTCATCAGACAGGCCGAATAACAGATTACTCCGGCAGCCCCGCCAATGATGATTGCCGACATTGGGCTGACGTATCCTGATCCCGGAGTAATGGCGACAAGACCGGCGACTGCACCGCTGGCCGCTCCAAGCATCGTCGGTTTACCGCGGACGACCCATTCGGCAAGCATCCATGTAAGAGTCGCTGCCGCGGCAGCGGTATTGGTCACCACAAACGCGCTGGTGGCCAGACCGTTGGCGGCAAGAGCCGAGCCGGCATTGAATCCAAACCAGCCCACCCACAGCAGGCCGGCGCCGATGACAGTAAACGGAACGTTGTGCGGCGGCATCGGTTCGTTGCCATGGCCATTCCGTTTACCGATCAAAAGAACTGCCACAAGAGCGGAAATGCCGGAACTGATATGAACAACGGTGCCACCGGCGAAATCGATAGCTCCGAGGTTCCGGATCCAACCACCGACGCCCCAGACCCAGTGAGCCAGCGGATCGTAAATCAGAGTGGCCCAGAGCAACGAGAATATGAGAAACGTTCTGAACTTCATGCGATCCGCAAATGCGCCGGTCATTAACGCCGGAGTGATGACCGCAAACATCATTTGAAAAACCATGAACGCCTGGTGCGGAATCGTCGAGGAATAGTCGGAGTACGGCACCAGCGAAACTCCGTCGAGGCCGAGCCATTGCAGTCCTCCGATGAAACTGTTGCCCGGGCTGAATGCAATGGAGTATCCCCAAAGTACCCACTGAATGCTGATCAGTGCCGCAAGAATGAAGCTTTGCATGAAGATTCCCAGCACGTTCTTGCTGCGCACCATTCCTCCGTAAAAGAGAAACAGCCCGGGAATGGTCATCAGCAGAACCAGTCCGGCGGAAATAAGGACGAACGCAGTGTCGCCGCTGTCATTGGCCGCCGTGGCCGGAGCGGCAGAGCTTTGCGCAAAGAGTGATGGGGCGGACAGAATCAGAACTGACAAAATTGTTCCAAAAAGCAGCAGCTTTTTCATACGGTTTTTCCCCCTGGATGAACACGGCATCGAATGGCGTGTTCGCGTCAATTGAGTTCGAATGTGAAAGCGAGATCGAAGAACTAAGTCAGGTGTGGAGGCGCACGGTCGGGAAACGAATTTCGCAGCAGGTACATCAGATGAATCACACCGTTCTGGAGCGAGGTCGACAGTGCGGCCATCTCGTCAATGGCGTTGTTTGAAGAGCTAAAGAGAGGGATTCCGTTATCCTTCGCAGCCGCGGAGTTTGTCCTTGGATACGCCTGCGCGGTCAGGATCTTTTGACGGGCCCGCTGGGGGAGAAATGGAGCTTCACCGGAGCGATGCCGCAGCGTAGCCGCGCTTCGAGATCCGGAAACAGACAGTCTGATGGCGCTGCTGTTACATTGCAGGATCACAGTCACGAGCAGCAGTGCGGTCACTGCCCGGAGAGCCGGATTGCGGCCAGCGTTCAAACGGGATCCCTCCTTTGCATTCCCAAAAACGAAAAAAAGCCCTCACCTCCGTAAAGAAAGTTGAGGACTTCAATGTCGCTTGCGCTCACTCCGTTGTGAGCGCGCAATGGTTATAGAGAAGTCTTCCCAGAGTGTCAACTGAAGGTTTCCGGGCGTAGTGGCCGCGGTGTATGACGATTTGAGGGAATGCGAATCGAGCGACTGTAAAGGCGGTCTATCAAGAAATCCCTCTCCCAACGGGAGAGGGTCGGGGGTGGGGTTCCGCCAGTTACCAATTTTTCGTGCGGGTGCCCGCCACCGGCCCGCCTTTGGTTTTTGCCCCCCGGACCCGGGGGGGGAGGGGTTTTT
>JBGPBY010000060.1:0-20118 GCA_041481485.1 Terriglobia bacterium | reverse complement strand
GTGCAATCCTTCCAAATTGTGGGCGGTCATAGACCGCCCCTACAGTGGGGAATCGCGATTACAGCTTCGAACATACGTTGCTGTATTTAAGAAATGGAGTACTAAGCATTGCTGGCCGGATTTTCGGAACGCAGCAATCGGACTAATAATGCAAGAACTACCAGTACGGCGACAACCAGCGCCGCCCAAAACAACTTTACGGGAATCCTGCCTGGAGGCGCGATAGGCGCACGGGCCTCCGGGTCCAGTGCCAGTTCCTTGCCGGAAACTCCCACGAGCCGCGGGGCCAGCAATTCCAGATCGTAACGTGGCGCGGACAAGCCGTCGTTCCCATAAAGCAGCCTGAGTTTCGCATCCGCGGGATAGAAAAAGCGCACTCGATACAGCGGCAATTCCAGCCGTGTAGTACCCAGAGCCAGAGGGTGATTGTCTCCTTCATCCACAACCACCGTGGCCGATGTTGTTCCAAGCGACGAGGGCAGATCGAGAAACAGCGGAGGCGCCGCAATCTCCGGATCGTTGTGACGCCAGATGGCGCTTGCGACCGTCTCCATTACAGGCTGAGACCGTGGATCCGAAGCCGGACGCTGGATTTCCACGGCAATCTTTCGCTGAAACGTCCGCTCCGTCGTGTTCAAAATCAGCTTCGCCTGAGGCAGGTTCTCGAAGGGCAATTCCAGATGATAGTGCGATTCCTTTTCAGATCCTCCAGTCTTCTCCGGTGAAAGCGGCAGATTGAGTTCGAACGTGTCCGGCCGTTTCTCGAGAAGATAAGGAATCTGGTGATTGCTTTCATCGGCGATGCGTAAGTCCGAAAGGTCCGATCGGCTGTGGGCCAATACACCGGCATCCAGAAGCAACGCCGTCAGGCCCGACGATTCCGGAATTTTGCGCGAGTATCGAAACTCCATGGGATCGATTGCCGCACCGGCTTGTGGCTGCAACACGGAATCGACAGCAGTCTCCTCGGACTGCGAGTCACGAACATCTCCCCATCGCGCTTCCTTCAAATCGGTTCTGCCGATGTACTGCCGCACTGCTTCCAGATCGTATTTCGGAGCTTCGAGTCGAGGACTGCCATATCGTGCCACTAGAGTTGTTCCCGTGCGGCTCTCCAGATAGATCCATGGCTGCGGACTGAATTCCAGAGCAACTCCGGTGAGATTCAATGGCGGATTGTTGCCGTCTTCTACCGCAATCTCGATCTCCCGGCCTTCCGGAGCGCGTATCGGTATGCGCAAATCGGAAGCGCTGAGACTTCCCTGGACCACGCGTCGCAACTCGCTTGAGCCGAGCGCTTCGGAAACAATTTCCCCGCGCGAAAATCTGCTCTCGGTCACTCGTGCCGTTCTCAGTAATCGGGATTCACCCACACTCAGTTCCACCGCCGCGATTGGAAGATGCGGACCGGGAAGTTTGACCTGAAACCTGCTGACGCCCTGGCTGGCCGACAACCGGCGGAACTCCACGCTGCCGGCACGCAAAGGAGCCGGCCCTGTGCGGCGCTCCACCAGAAGGGCCGACGCATTCCTCGGTTCCGATACGACACCGCTTTCGCGATCGTCCCAAGTGACGCGGAGATAGCGGTATTCGCCGGGTGTGAAATCCGTTTCCAATCGGCGCAGGTTTTCATTGGGAAGATCGAACAGGGTTCCTTCAGCTGCCAGTAATGTCCAGTGGCTTCGATCTCCGCTTCCCTCCAGTTTGAATCTCTTGAGAAACGGCGCCCGGATTCCTGCAAGAAGCAGCCGATCGATTGTCGAGGCGGAGCCGAGATCCACTTCGAATCCACTCGTCGTCTTTGTCGCTGCGACCCGGAGTATGCTCCCCGCTTTCCATCGCGATTTGGGATTTTCCGGAGGAATCAAGAGGTATGGGACCTCCGGTCCTGTGGGCTCGAAGAGCCTCAGATCTCGAAGGCTCGCAGAATCGGCGCCGCTGAGAAGCGCCATATCCGGAGATATTCGATTGGGCCCGGGTCCACCGGGAACAAGAGGTCTCTCATAGCGGAACGTTGAGGATTGCGACTTGCCCGTAACCGAACAGATGAGCAGCAGAATGCAACAATTGAAGAGGAACCTTTTCATTCCGTTTCACTATGAGTCAGAAGAACAAATCTCTGGAGCAACAACGCGACAACCGTGAGACACATTGCAAGGCCGACAAATGATCCAACGCGATAGAGCCCGCCCAGACGCCACAGGTCATGAAGAAAACACTTTCCAATGGTGACGCTTAAAAGCGCAATGGCGGAAATTCTTGCAGGCTTGCTCCGCAACAGGATTCCGCAGATCAGCAATCCAAACGCGAAGATCCCCCAGCCAATCGTATACGTCAGGTCCTGACCCAGGTCCGCACTGAAGTTAAATGTCAGCTGAGACCCCTTCGAATAGTAATCGGCAATTTCAATGTTGAGGAGCGCAAACATCAGCACGGCGCCGCCGGCCCCCGCCAACCTTGTGACTAGCGGGAACCCTTTTCTGAGGAGCCATGCCGCAGCGAAGAACGCCATAGCGGAGATCAGGTACGTGTAGAGATACCAATTCAGTATCGGCATCGACGACCGCGGATGGTACGAAAACACTTGAGGATTGAAAACAAGCCTCACTAAAACGGCCAGCAGAAGGCTGGCAGACCAGTACATCAGCCCCGTGTGCGGAATCTTCCGCCATAACCACGCGAGCGCAGCCGCAAGCAACGCCCACCCGATCGTGATCCATTGCTTATCGAGCTGCAGTGGAATGGCGACCGTAATGAATGCCAGAACGGATCCTGCAACCATGGCCAGCCGGCCCTGGGCTCGTTCCCCCGGAGCTTGCAGCCGCAGCAATTTCCACAAAAGTCCGGCCATGAGAAGAGACTGAGTGACTGGAAGCACGCCAATGCCTTCCGCAAATCCCCCGGCCGTCAGGCTCTGGCGGGCAAAGAAAAAGAAGGCGCCGCTTGCCATCACGGTTGCCAGGTACGGTTCCAATAAATTTCGAGCACGTGCGCCCAGCAATATCGGATAGGCGAGAAAGACTGCATAGACCGACGCTGCAAAGAGGAATTGCTGCTGCCACACCGTTCGGTTGAAATGCTCGAACGACCACACAAACAAGACGCAGGCCGCAGCAACAACCGCCACCGGCGCAAGGAAATGCAGATCGGTTTGCCAGTCGATCGCCAGAATGAAGGCAATCAGAAGGACCAGAGCGCCGGTCAACAGAGCTATTCCAGGCATCCCGGGCACAATCTCCGCCGCAAGAACTACGCCCATCCCGCCGACGCTGGCAATGACGGCAGCTGCCGCAAACAACAACCCTGATGGAGTATTCGTCAAGATCCTGAGCTTGCGGGACAGCAGGAACCAAATGTAGCCCATGCCCGAAATGCCCAGCGCGCTGAGTATCGCAACACGCGGCCACGGCGCGGATTCGACCGTGAGCTGCCAGACTACGAGAATGACGTGTGAGGCGGCAAGCGCTCCGAGATGCAATTGCCCACGACGGGAATAGAGTGCAGCAACGCCGATCGCAAGATTGAGCACCACGAGAACGCCAAGGAACGGCCATGGTGGAATTGCCAGAGACTTCTGCAGAACAACGAACAGCAAGAAAGCATGGCCAATCAGCGCCAGATAAGTGCCTCTATCAAATACTGCCGGATCGGTCCCGCTTTGGGCTCGCGCGCGCTGCGCCGCCCAAATGTTCCCGCCCAGAACCAATACGGCGAATCCGCCGACAACAACCAGACCAGGTATTAGAAGCGAGGCAAGCGATGCCGTTGTCCACCACACCGCAATCACAATCCAGGATAGAAGCAGACCCGCAAACAACAGAAGCGGACGATGGCCTGAAGAGGCTTCCAGGAACAACCCGAGGTTGAGGATCATCAACAGCAGCGCGATGCCCCACAATGCGGACGATGCCACCGGTCCTGCGGCGAGAAAGAAAAGAAGCCCGAGACTAGCAAAGAGGACAATGGCTCCGCTTCCCTCAGGCTGTAACCGCTTGTTCCATCGGCGCGCTGCAAACGGCACGCCGAGATAGAACAGACCGAAGATTGCATACATCGACAGAGCAGAGAGCAGTCTTTCGGGCCCGAGATGTTTTGAAGACCAGACCGCTTCGGCAGCCAGCGCGAAGAATGCCGCAAGAAAATGGAGTCCGCCCTCCTCCCGCGCGACGGCAACGAAAGCGAGCGCAGCCATCAACACAAACAGTACGCTGAAGAGCAAGGCGGGCGAGGCCGTTGCCGGCTCGATGACGGCGAGAGCCGGAAAGACAAACAGCAATAGCGGAGCTGCAAAGACGCCGCGGCTGCCGATTTCCCTGAAGCGAACTCGATATCCGATAAGAAGGTAGAGCAGAATAAACGCGGCGGTGATTCCGAGGATTTCGGGCCAGGCTGCGCTCTTATAGGAAATCTGCAGCCACAAACAGAACGTCGTTACCGTGCCAATGCCGCCTGCCACGTGGAGCAACTCGGGCCCACGCTTCACAGCGATGGCGGCGAGGCCGGCGTCGACGAGAAAGAGAAAACCGAAAAGCAGCCAGTATCGCTCTCCGTAAGCGGGTGTGGCTGCCATGAAGAGTGCAAATAACAACGGCAGAGCGACACTGATCGCTGTCGTTTGAGCGAACAGTCCGGTACTTTCGTCTGCCGAACGCGTCTTCTCTCCAATTGCGATCGCCGCGAAACTCAGAACCGGAAAGATAAGGAAGATCGCGAGCGCCAGCGGCAGGCTTCCCGCCTGCAGGAATTTCAGCACCCAGCCCCACTGGTAGAGCGTTGTGAATATCGCGCTGAATATCGTGAGATAGGGCCATCTCTTTCGGTACGCCACCCAGGCGAGCCCGGCATTCAACAACAGAAGATAACTGAACAAACCAATGGGACGATCTTCTCCAGTGGACAACAGCGCCGGTGTGGCAAATCCACCGACCAGCCCCAGCAGCGCGACAAAAAGCGAATCCCGCCGTATGGAAAGGAGAACGGCCACGGCTGTGACCATAGCCATCAGAACAAAAGTTGGAATAACGGAAATCAGATTCCAGAGCGCGTGCGACGCAAAGAATGTTGAGAAGAGAATCGCAATGCCGGCGGCATCCAGAGCGTTTGCAGTGACCGCATAGCGGCGGGCTGCCTTCCATTCGCACACCACCAATAATGCGGCGCCAATCACCAATCCAATTGCCATCCGGACCGGAGGACTCAGCCAGCCGTGATCGACGGAATATTTCAGGAAGAAAACTGCGGCAATGACCAGTGCGACTCCGGCAATCCACGAGAACAGTTTCACGCCGATGAGCGCTTCCCAATCGAAGGCCGGTCTTCGTTGGACTGCCGGAGCGCTGGGGGTGATGCGGGGAGGCGTTGCAGCAACGGGACGTGGTGGTTCTTCAGGTGCCGGACCAGACGGCGGCAGTTCGATTTGTCGATCTTCAATTGGAGGCTGCTCCGGCAATGGCGCAACAGCAATGGATTCTGGGGAAGGCTCTGTGTGCTCCGATGGGGCCGTGGTATCCGCCGTTGGAGACGATTCTTCCGCAGTTGCCCTGGTTTCGCGAAGCGTCTTTAAGTCGCCGGCAAGTTTGTCGAGTCTGTCTGCCAGCTTTACGATTTCGCGTCCCAGGAATCGCTGCTTCTCTTCGATCTGGCCGATCCCGCTCGAGTTTCTGAATGGCCAGATCAGAGCGCCCAACGCCAATAAGAATGCGTAAATTTCCATGGTGGAATCCGGTGGCGGATTATAGCTCCTGCCTTCTCTGCAACGAAGGAGATGCTATCGGAATATTTGCGCATCGGGACGAAGACTGTGACAGAGCCTGATCTGTCACACGCCGCACAAGGTAGCGACTATAGTGCGGCGCTGTGATTACCCCTCCTGACCAGGATGGTGAGACTGTCCAGCCATTGTTTCCCTGTTCCTTTGGATCCAGAATTCCAACCACTGCCAAATCGTTAAAAACAAAAATCGAACAACCAGTTCAGCAATTTCGGCCCGCCAATTGCTTGGATACCTGTAAGAAACGGAAATTTAGTTACAGGGGAGGTTAAAGCCATGAAAAAACTTCTTGGTTCTGCATTATTGACCGCAATGCTTCTTACTGGTGGGACTGCCTTCGGGCAAATTTCTGTTGGAATTCGGATCGGACCGCCGCCGACGCCACGAGTTGTGAGAGTACTACCGAGACGCCCTGGACCGGACTACGTCTGGGTTGAGGGGTATTGGTATCCAAAAGCCAACGGTCGAGGTTATACGTGGCATCAGGGTTATTGGACCCTGCCGCCATACTTCGGTGCCCGTTGGATCCCGCCGCGATATGACGGCAATATGTTCTACAACGGTTATTGGGAAGGCGGCCGTGGCCGGATGGATCACGACCATCGATCCGATCGAGATCGCAATCGCGACCGCGATCTCGGAAACGACCGCTACTACCACAACGATAACGGCCGCCACTGAATTCCCTGGCCGTCAGTGAGCGGTCTGTGGCGAGGTGAGCGGATTTAAAAAATTCGCTTACCTCGTTTACGCGTTAATTCCAGATCGTGACTTCGGGCTTCTACTGCCTCATCGCGCGCATTCCCTCAGCGGCGAATGCAGGATGGGGAAATCAGAATCCGCCGGCTCTTGCCACGGATCTCTTGGCTTTCACCCATTTCCCCAAAAAAATTCTTGACGACGGCGACTCTACCGAACTAGTGTACTAATTCAATTAGTACACTAGTATGCCAATAACGATCTCCATTCTCACTGGCAGCAACGTCTCGATCTACCGCCAGATCATCGATCAGGTGTGTGCCGCAGCGTTCGCGGGCCGTATTCCCGACGATGAGCCGCTCCCAAGCGTACGTGCGCTGGCCGAGGAACTGCTCATCAATCCAAACACGGTCTCACGCGCCTATTGCGAGCTTGCGCGCGAGGGCATTCTCGAATCGCGTCCGGGCAAAGGCATGTTCATTTCCAAGCGGCGTCAAATTTACAGCAAGACGGAGCGGAAGAGACGTATCGACCAGTCGGTGACATCGCTGGTGACGGAAGGGCTGATGCTGGGTTTCACGGCGGAGGAAATCGTGGGCCTTGTAGCTTCGAAGACAAAGGAACTGGGAGGATCGCGATGAGATCTGCAACACCCGTCATCGAGACAAGCGGACTGACCCGCTATTTTGGGAGCAAGAAAGCCGTCGATGGCGTGACGATGTCGGTGCCGCGCGGAAGCGTCTTCGCGTTCCTCGGCCGCAATGGTTCTGGAAAGACGACTACGATCCGCATGATCCTGGGCCTGACCGAATCCACTCGTGGATCGAGCCGCGTTCTTGGCGAGGACAGCCAGGGTTTGCCTCCGGAAACTCGCGCACGCATTGGCTACATGTCCGAATCGCACTCGCTGTACGAATGGATGACGGTTCGCGAGTCCGGCGAATACCAGTCACGATTCTATCCGCGATGGAACGAGAAAATATTCCAGGCTGTTGCGGGACACTTCCAGCTGGATGCCAACACGAAGGCCGGTAAGCTCTCCCGCGGCGAACGCGCCGGCCTGTCGCTCGCAATCACGCTGGCGCCCGAACCGGAGCTGTTGATTCTCGACGATCCGGCAATCGGCCTCGATCCCGTGGCGCGACGGGCTCTGTTGGAATCGATGGTCTACGTCACGCGAGGTGCAAATCGCACGATCTTTTTCTCCTCACACCTGCTGGACGACGTGGAGCGCGTTGCCGACCACATCGGCATCCTCGATCGCAGTGTGTTGCGGGCGTGTTGCTCGATTGAAAAATTCCAGGCCAGCATCCGGCAGTTCTCATTGCATTACAGCAATTCTGCAGGGAGGCCACCTTCCGTTCCCGCGCTTCGTGGCCTGCTTCACGTTCGGCGAGCCGAGAAGAATATCCGGCTGACCATTGCGTTGCCGGATGCAGCCACCATGACGAGCCTTCAGGCGCTCGGCGCGACCTCCATCGAAGAAGTGCCCCTCAGTCTGGGCGACGCCATTACCGGCTACCTCGGCGATCGAGGCGAACAGGGATCTTTTTTCGAAAACACCGAATTGGAATCCGCGAGGAGCATGGCATGACAAATACAGGTGCATTTCAGGCGATCGTTCGAAAAGAAATGCGCGAAAACATCGTTTGGGCAGCGCTGGGACTGATTCTGACGTACGTGGTGTTGATCGGTGCATTGCCTTCGAGCAGCGCGCAATCGAGTCCCAACCTCATATCGGTGTTCAGCATCACTGCGCTTGCAGCCATTGTGGGGCTGATGATCGGCCGCGCCCAGGGCATTTCCGAAAATCGCGGCGACCCATGGGGATTCCTGGTGCATCGGCCGGTTTCCCGTTCAACCCTGTTCTGGGGCAAGGTGGCTGCGGGAGTTCTGCTATACGCCGGTGCAATCGCCATTCCGGCGGTTTGTGTTGCAGTATGGCTTTCCATTCCGGGACGCGTGGCCGCTCCATTCGACTGGCGCATGACGTTACCCGCCGTTGCAGACCTGACATGCGGTGTGGCTTTTTACTTTGGTGGTCTGCTCACGGCAATGCGCGAGGCTCGTTGGTATGCCTCACGTGCTCTGGGTATCGGCGTTGGATTTATCTGCGCGACCGCAATCCTGACATTGATCCACACGTTCTGGTTGGCAATGGCATTTTGTGCGGCTGGCATCATTGTGGCTGCCATAGCGGCGCGAGGCACATTTATTGCCGCAGGCCAGTATGCATCCCAATCCAGGACATCCCGGGTGGCAGTTGGCGTGGCGATCGCAAGCGGGCTTGCCGTCATCGGATTTTTCGCCGTCAACGTCACGATGCTTCTCACTTTCCCGGCCTATCAGTTACCGCAGGGTCAGCAGACTCAGTCCAGGCGATATGCCATGTCCAGCGATGGTACCGTGGTCCAACTCGTCGAAAATAGTAACGGTGATCTGCTGGCCGTAAAAGATCTGCAAGGGAACCTCATTGATAAATACAACGAAGCCGCAGCACGAAAAGCCGTAAGAGCGGGTGTGTCCGCGGCCCAGGTCAATCTGAATCCCGTGGGGATTCGCGACCTTGCCCCTCCGCCGGTTTCCGGCTACCGATCCGCTATGGATATTTATACGGCGGTGGAGTCGAAGAATACACAGCTTCACTGGTACTACATCCATGACCGCGGATTGATTGCCGCTTACGACATCGCTTCAAAAAGATTGGTGGGATGGCTCGGACCGGACGGATTTACTGATGGCGCCACCTTGCCCACGAATCGATTTCACGGTACCACGCAGTCATTTCGGGGACGGGGGCCCCTGATTGCGTTCCCCGACGCTGTCTATGACGTCGACGTGGATAATCGACATGTGTCCAAAATCTTCGACGCCCCTCCCGGGGAGACCATCGTGGGTGCCGACAGATCATCGCCTATGGAAGGCATATCCTCCTCATCGGACACAACGCCGGGATTCGACGCGATCGCGACGGAACAGAGAATCTACGTGCAGTCGGAGGATCGAACGCCGCGGATGTCCATTGCACGCGACCCGAAAGCGGACGGTTACGGCATCGCAGAAGTTCTGCAGGCGTCACAGGCACCTGGAGCCCCGATGTTTGTGTGGTATCTCCCAATGGGTGGGAGCAAGTTCCAGAAACTCTCCCAGGCCTACTATCAGCCCCAATACGTGAGCCAAATCCGCAGTGATGGTTCAGCTGTGAATCCAGTCGAAGTGCCTCCTTACGGAGTGCTGGTCACCAATGTAAAACCCTATCTGTCCGATGCCGTGATGATGACGTTGACGATGCCTCTGGCGCTGAACGCGGTGATCTACACGTTGCTCCGTCAGTTCCTGACTCCGGGGCAATCTCTGGCCGGATGGCTCTGGCCCTCGCTTTTCGGGCTCGTCATCGCAGGAATCCTCTTTGCGAAGGGACGCAGGAATGCATTCACATCGGGACAGCTTCTGACGTGGACGGCGCTCGGTTTCGGACTCGGGCTGCTGGGCCTTGCACTCATGTATTCGCTGATCGACTGGCCCTCGAAAGAAAGCTGCCCCTCGTGCAAACGCCAACGCGTCGTCACGCGCGAACGTTGCGAGCATTGCAACGAGGCCTTCTCTGCTCCGGCAGGCGACGGGACAGAAATATTTGAACCGGCGGAGATGTGATTCGAATCAATACAAATGGAAGTTAATCTGGATTCTGACTTGAACGTTGACTGGCATCCCATCGCGCATGCCGGGGGAGCATTTCCAGCTGGCCAGGACGGAGATTGCCCGCTCATCCAGTCCAAATCCTATCGGATGAGGTATTCCCATCACTCGTATGGATCCGTCGTTCCAAACTGCCGCCTCCAACGCAACGGTGCCGGTATAGCCCGCCTGCCGGGCTTCCTCCGAGTAGTTCGGTTCTGTCGGTTTGCAGGACGGCGCCGATACGGGCCCGCCCACGCGCGCGAGTGCATTCGGATCGCCAAGTAAAGTGAGAACATTCGGTGGGAGATTCGCGGGATTTAGCGGAATTGCGATCTTGCCGGTTCCGGGCACGGCGGCGATCTGTCCCTGAGAAACCATGCGGATGCTCTGTGCTGAAGGATCGACAATATACAAATTATTCGAAGGTCCGATGATGACCTTACGCATGCGGGTAATTTACCCTCTTTGCTGCGAGACCTTCAATCATCTGAGTATCCAATGAAGTCAGTCCCATCCAACGGTTCCCCATGCCGGAGATGGGGAGAGACGAATGTTGATCCATCACCACCTCATAAGGTGAGAAATGTGTTGCTGGTCGTCTTTAGCCTTGAGAATGCCGTCGATAACGACGAGCACTCTATTAAAACGAATCCACTCAAGGTCGGGAACGCACGGTGACGGTGACACTCCGCGAGCCTGAGCAATTTGTGCAAAATAAGCTGAGAGCTCGTTGTCTTCATTCCCCGTGCTGGATCCGGGGCAACCGTAGGCAGAATTGAATCGGACATCTTTAGTCTTGCCGTCAATCGTCAAGCGCAGCCTTCCCGCCGTTTCAGGATCTATTCTCCAATTCGTGGACGGCGGAAAACTTTCTTTGATTACCAGAAGATCATTTTGCAGGATAGCCGCATAGATCGACAATTTCTCGCTATCCGTCAGTTCTGCTGAATAGGTAATTATTCCTTTTGCCCCCGCAACTGTGCGTGTCTTCTTTTCACTGTCGAACGTATCTGCCAGTGATGTAACGGGTGGTCCAACTTCGTAGTAAATTTGAAACTCCTTCGGTATCTGGACAGTCGGCTGTGGGGACTGCGCAAGCAAACCTTGCAGGAAAACTGTTGCGAGCAGCAAAGCCTTTCCAAAGTTGTGACTCAATCTCATTCTAATTCAATGGTAAAGAGAGATTGAGTTTGGAACCGGCACCGATCGTTGTTGTGGTGGCTTTGGATTCCATGGAAGCAGTCAGGAAACGGCGGAGTTCTTCATTGCCGTCTGGAATCGAATCGGCAGAGAAGACGGAAGGATCCAGCGCGAAAATTTTGTAGCTTCCTGTCGCGATATTCGACAGGCTGAAACGGCCTGCGCCATCCGTGATCGCTTTTCTGATTTGCATCGCGGGGCGCAATGGATCGGGCTTGTCCGGAATCACAAGTACCTGAGCCGCACCAATTGGGCCGCGCTCTTCGTCGCGCACGGTTCCTTCGAGCGACCCGCCGGGTCCCAGAATCACCTGAACTTTTTCCGGCGCCTCGTTTTCAACGGGGAAGCCTCTTTCGAAAACGCTGATCTCCCGTTGTCGCACATCGAACAGGGCCAGATCGGGCGGAAGATTGGTTACCTCGACTCTCCACACTCCGCTGACGACATTCGGAATCGTGAATGCACCGGCCTCGGATTTAATCTCCCTTGAATAGATCGCGTTCGACGCCATATTAAGACGAACCGAACCTGAAGGTGCTGTTGTGGTTCCCGCCGTCATCAGTTGGCCTGAAACACTCACTCCCCCAGGTGTAAGGACAACGTCCTTTACATCCTGGTCGCTGACATTGATGTCCATGCGGCCGATGAGTCCCGTTCTGGCGCCGTTCAACCTGGAATAATTGAAATAGAGATAAAGGTCGTAGCGGCCCGGAGGTACATTCTGAATATAGAAGCCAGCGCTGCCGGACCCGCCGGAGAAGTGGTCTTCTGTCTTATTTGAAGCCCCATCTGGATTGTGACGCAACAAGGCGACGATCGGAAACGTAAGGGGGGGTAATGGCCCGCCATCGGAATCAAGTACCTTGCCCGAGACGAAAAACACCTTTCCAACATCTGCGGGAATTTCCCGATTTCGCAGCATCATGTCGATTCCCGCCACAACAGCGCCCTCGGTGATCTCCAGCGGTGTTGCCTTTGCTTTCTCCAATACCCCGGGATAGTAGCCATTATCAGAAAAGATGTAGTACTTTCCGGGGGACAGTCCCACGATGTGATAGTCACCTTGATCATTGGTGTACGCGACGCCACGGCCGCCCGTATCCGTAGATTCCGCCATTACGAAGCTGTTGCCTTCGGGCTTGCCGTTCGAGTCGAGGATTCTGCCAGTAATTGCACCAGCAGTCACCATTGTGAGATTGGCGTCCTTGGTGATCTCACCTGGGGATATCGTCACGGTTCGGGTCTCGCCACCTTCCCGCATCCGGATTCCATTTGGAGCAGGAGCGGCGTACCCCATGCGCTGCGCACGGATGGAATAGGTCCCCCGTGGAACATCGTTGATGACAAAGTGGCCTTTGGAGTCGGTTATCGCCTGAGGCTCTGTGGTAGAACGCTCGATAAAGCTGAATACGATTTCCACGTCTGGTATCGGTTCACCCGTGCCAAATCGAGTCACAGTTCCTTCGATGGTTCCTTTGTCTGTGGTTGTCTGCGGCGGCGCCAGCATGAGCAGGGCAAGGACGAATACCATCATCATTCCTCTCCGGGAATTGTCTTGACCTGAATTGATGTTGTTTTTCCGGCACTCACATCGATCGTCTGACCGAGCAGTTCATAACGCCGCATGAAGTCTGCGTTCCACCAGGGGTTTCCCTCCGGAAGCTTTTCCCATGCGTAGATCTTGTATTGGCCGGGCGCCAGTCTCTGTATCGAAAAATGACCTTCCTTGTCCGACATTACAGAACCAAATCCGATCGAATTCGTGTATGTATCGGCAGTGGAATCAATGACGACTTTCGCTCCCGCGTACGGATTCGAATTCGCGCCAACGGCGACGCCATCGATGGTTCCTCCTGACAAGCTAATTAGGATATCGATTGGTTGATTTGAATCGGCGACATTGAAACCATCCAGAATGCTTCGATTGCCTTGACGTATGTCCGCGATCTAGGCGTTGGAGAAATCAGAAGGAGGATAATAGTCGAATTTGTATCGGCCCGCGGGGACGCGAAAGAGCGTGAACTCTCCAGTATTTTTGTTGAACTGAAATCCCCTGGGATCGTATTGAAATCCTGCGTATCCGGGCGTTCCGTCGATCGCCCGAACTCGCGGAGGTCCATCATTTTTCCCGAGGGGCTTTCCCGGTGGCCTGCCATCGAAAAGGAGTCGCCCGTGAAGGTCTACGACAGGTATGACGTCCGCAACCACGCCTTCCAGGTTCGACCCGGCAATTGTAACGGTCGTGCGCGCCGCATACCGGAGCCGATTGTCATCACTTAAGTCCGCCCATAGTTCATAGACGCCGGAAGGAACACCACGAATGTGGAAGTTGCCACCAGTGATGTCGTTGGCAACGTTTGTATATTGAAAATCCTTGTGCTCCGCCGCCTTATCGTGCGGCATCAAATGCATGTACGGTATCGGTATGTCCGCAGCCGCTGGTGGCAATCCGACGATTTTTCCGGTCACAGTAAAGCCTGGAACTTTCGGAGGCACGACGAGGGAGAAGTCGATTCCTGTTATCTCGGATCCTGGTTTGATTTGAATGGGCGTTGCGCGGAAGCCCTCAAGAGTGCCGGGATAGTAAACATTCGGTGGGTAGTAGTCCAAACTTGGATGGTACTGCGTGCGAACGTAGTAATTGCCCGGAGATAGCCAGAACAGGCGATAGTTGCCCTGCATATCTGTCGTCGACCCATTTGCGCAACCCTCCAGCTTCGGCTCGCCCTCCCGATAGAACACACACACCACTTCGACAGTAGCGCCTGCCAGTGGTCTGCCGTCGACGCCAAGGATACGTCCGCTGATGTTTCCTCGAGGCAAGATTCGGAAGACGATGTCGTCCAGACGCTGGTCCGGCACAATGGTCACGGGAAGTCCGGAGAAATCGACTTCCTTATCGGCCCGTAGAAATCCCGGAGGGTCTTCGATCCGTATGTAATATTTTCCCGGGGGTATTTCTTTGAAGCTGAAGCGTCCGTCTTCTTCCGATTTCGCAACTACCGGCTTCGCGCCTAGATTCAGAGTGTCAAAATCGAATTCGACGTTTGCGCGATCGAGGTGGACCTTGACCCCGGCCACCGGTGTGTTTGTGTCGGCGCGACGTACGACTCCAGAAATGGTTCCGGTCTCGGCGGGCGACTGACGCTGTGGCGCCGCCTGAATTCCCGCGGCTGCCAGTGCTACGATGAGCCAAAGTGCTTTCACGTGCTACCTTTCGCCATCTGTTCGTGATTATTAGCCCGTGATTATAATTTCATTAGGGACATTCTGAACTCAATATTGTGTATGACGTTCCACGCGAGAGTAAGAGTAAGCCGCTGCGCGCGAGAGGCTGGTAGCGCCTGCGTCATCTCAGCCATCTTACCGGCGCGAGAGTCAGTTCCGGCGCATAGGTCACGAGCAGAACGACAACGACGATCAGGATCAGGTAGGGAATCGTCGACGCGTATATCCAGCCCAGCTTTTGCTTGAAACGAATCGATGAGAGGAAAAGATTCTCGCCCATGGGCGGCATCAGGTATCCGAGTTCCATGTTCGTCAGGAAGATGACGCCGAGATGCACCGGCTCAATCTGGTAATACTTCGCGAGCGGTACAAGGAGCGGAACGATCACGAGGATGGCGGAAAAAATGTCCGTGACCGCTCCCACCACAATCAAAAACAGATTCAGCGCCAGCAGGAAGATTACCCGCGAGGAGATGTGCGCTTGCGCAAGCTCTAGAATCCTTGTGGGAACATCTTGCAGTGTCAGGTAGTTCATGAAGCCAAGCGCCACGCCGAGCAGGATCAGAAAACCGCCAACCATGGCGGAACACTCGACCGCGATCCGTACGCCATCCTTCGTAAATCGGAGCTCTCGATGGACGACACATTCCACAAACAGCGTGTAGAAAACCGTCAACGCGGCGGCCTCGACGAGTGTGGCGCGGCCACCGAAAAACCCCACGAGCACGATTACGGGCGTGAAGAGATCCCACTTCGCGCTCCAAAGTGCGGGAAGGATTTTCTTCGCCACGAATGGCTTCGTGGGCGCGCCAGCCCGATGACCCTGAAGCGCGCCCCATCCGGCGACGACGAGCACCAGCAGGAAGCCGGGAATCAATCCTCCGATGAACAAGCGGTCGATCGGCGTACCCGCCCGGATGCCGTATAGAATCACCGGCAGACTGGGTGGAAAGAGCAGCCCCGTTGAACCACCAACCGTGACCAAACCAATTGAGGATTTCTCCGAATAACCGGCCTTGAGCATTGCGGGCAGGATTAGTCCACCGAGCGAAAGAATTGTCACGCCGGATCCCAACGTTGTGAAAAATGCCAGAACGATGGTGACCACGATGGCAAGGCCGCCGGGCAGCCATCCGAACAGAGCATCGAACGCCCGCATGAGACGCTTGCCGGCGCCGCCTTCCGCGAGAAAATATCCGGCCAGCGCAAACAGGGGCAAGGCCGGCAGCAGATCCGTATTGGTCAGATCGTAAGCGTTTTGCGGAACAGAGGAGATTGGGAAATCCGCACCCCAGAACAACAACATTCCTGCCCCGCCCAATGCCGCGAACACGGGTAGTCCAAGGGCCGTGGCCACAGCCAAACCGCACAGCGCGAGCCAGAGAAGACTTCGCGTCTCCAGGCCAGGCAGAACCAGGAACGCTGCGGAGAGGACAGCTACTGCAAAAGCAAGCCACCTTCCCTTCCAGCGCTCTGACGCGGTCCAGAGCATCCGCAAGGCAATCAGCGCCAGCGCCAGAGGCATGAGGGCAACGAACACCCACACGGGTATTCCAAATGCGACGGCTGCGCCGCTATCGACGAATTCGCGATAGTCGATGCGCAGTACCTCAATTGACGCGTATGCCATCGCAATCGAGATCATCGCGGCAATTCCGGACGTTACGATACGCGCCGCTCCGGCAAATCGCTTCGGAAGCAGGCTCGGCGTCGACATGGCAATCAGTTGCCCTGATCCGGCGGCGAGCGCGGCGCCGAGAAAGGTGACGGTAAACGTCAGATGTTCGACGAACGGTTTCGATCCTGTGACAGCGTGCCCGAACACCTCACGGCCAATCAGGGCAGCCACTGGAATCGCGGCCATCAAGGCGAGCGCCATGGTCGAGAAGCCGTTTTCAATTTTCCGGCCGATAGAAACGGCGCTCGCGCTATACATGGCTCGGTTACCTACTTCGCGGGGATGGCTGGATCGGCGCTCAGCAAAACCGCTTCGTCGTAATCGGCGGCAGGAACCATGCCACGCTTCTTCAACTCTTCCCGCGCTGTTTTACCCATGGCTTTCCACTCGGCGAGTTCCGCGGGTGTGAGGGATTCGACGATGAGTCCATATTTTTTCATTGTCGTAATGGCCTCCTCGTCGGATGCGTGGATCTTGGCTCGGAGGGCTGCGCCGGATTCTCGAGCGATCCGTTCCAGTTCAGGCCGCGTCGCTTCGGGTATTCGCTCCCAGGTTTTCTTGTCGATAATCGTGGCGCCGAGCAGGGGCGCCCACTTCACGTCGATCATGTGTTTGGCCAATGCGAAAGACTGATCGCTCAATGCCAGAAGCGGTGGCACATCAAAGGCTTCGATTAGCCTGGTCTGAAGCGACGTGAGCATGTCTGTCACACCAAGAGGCACGGGCCTGAATTTGAGATCCTTGTAGAGCAACTCCGAGGCGGGATCATCCGAGTTGATGAACAGCTTCAGTTTTTTCAAATCTTCAGGCGTGCGGGCTCTGGAGACAGTAAAGAAGCGCACCCATCCGACGTCGGAAAAGTTGACCACCTTGAATCCCGCCTTGTCGATCGCCTCTCTCAGCCGCGGCTCCATACCGTTGCGTATCCGGTCCAGAGCCTCGTATGAATCGACGAGCATGGGCAGTTGCAGGGCATCGATTCCGGGAGCGACCTTACTCAAGCCCACTCCAGACAGACCTGCGCCCTGAATCTGTCCAAGTTTGACCTTTCTCAACATGTCGTTCTCGTTGCCAAGTACGCCTGCGGGATAGATCTGCACCACGACCTTCCCATTCGTCGCGCGCTTCCAGTCCTGACCCATGCGGTCCATCACTTCGTACCAGGGCGAGTCCTTCGGCGCGACTGTTGCAAGCTTGATCTGGATGGGCTGCGTCGTTTGGGCATAGGCGACGACAGACAGAGCGATCACAAGGATCACTGCGGCGGCGCGAACGAGAGCGTTCATCGTTCCTCCTTTTCGTTGTCGTTGGCGATTTCCGTATTGAGGATCAGATCATCGATGCGTTCGAGCAGCCAGTCGGCGCGGCGCCGGGCAAGCTCGTTCATCAGCGTCATGTTTTTGGGTTCGTCTGGAAGGGGAGCCAGAGCGTGCTCGAGCATCTCGCGAAATTCCCCCCGCTGCTGACGGGGAACGGAAACGGATTCCGCTCGCGTCACGAAGAGGCCCACACTTTGGCCATGCGAAAGTTCGACAGCCCTCGCATAGTGACTTTCGATGCTTTCGTAGTCCACGCGCCCCGGCTTGGCGGCGGCAAGGAGAATGGCGAATTCGTGAAACGCGCCATCACGCCACGTCTCGTCAAGCTGGAGGCCACGATCGATCAGCGCGTCGACCTCGGGAATACGGGCAATCAGGTCCACATCGTCGCTTCCCGATGAGATGGCCATCCCAAGGTTCGCGGCCGTCCAATACATCAACGGCAGATCCTTCTTGTTCAGCGCCTTCGTGGCTTCGGCCGGTTTAATTGTGAATTTGGCGCGGAACCCTCGATGCGCCGACTCCAGCCCGCGCAGTCCATAATCGTTGCCACGCAGGTAGAGCCACCTGGCGCGCCCCTTAAGACTGTCCGCGAGCTTGTAGTCTGTTCCTCTGGCGCGATCCAGACTTTGCTGCACGCCGAGGTAGGTGTAGCTGGCGTAGCCTTGAGAAAGTTGCGTCAAGAGCCCCTTGTGTTTGGGCACTTGCTCCAGCAGGCTTTCGAAAAGGACCAGGAACGATGGGATGGATTCCCTCGCCAGATCCACGTCCTTGATGCCTTCAAGAGGCGACGGGCCTTTCGAAGTGACCGCATTGGCAACTTGCCCAACAATGACCTTGCGTATTGAACAACTGGATACGGTCAAAGCAACCATCAGAACCAGGGTGAGTCTGGATTTCACGAAACGCTCCTTTCGTGGCGACCTGTGTGAGGGCCGATTCCGTTCATATGTCTCAGCTCCAGTAATTCGTCGTGGGGTTCAACCGAACAGCCCGTACAGGATCCCGCCTCGTTTGAATCTCAGTTCCTGCCCTGTGACACTTTTTCAATTGTCACAGGATAGAAGTGGGGCGTCGGCCTGGCTTCTGGGCCTACCCGTTCCGTTCCTGAATTAGAAAGCGATTTTTTCCGGTCAGGATTGCACGCGGTGGCGAAAAAACTTTACAAGGCTCGTAATGGAAAGTTTGAACGGGGCGAAGTTTGCGGCGGCACGCATGAGGAGAACGTAGCGTGAATCAGCCTGGCAGCGAAAGCGTTCGAGCGCAAAATCCCGCCCTTGGTCAAAACCGCTTATCCCGACATTCCGGTGGAATCCTAACCGCCCACTCCCTTATGCTGTCATTGCTGGGACAATACAACACGATGAAACCGCTGGAGGACCCCGACGCCGATTGGGCTGGAGTCCAGCCGGATCGATCTCGAATTGAGCCACTGGATGCGAATTCCTTTGCCGTCCGTCTGAACTTACTCAGCGAACGAGCGCGGGATTTGACTATTTTGCGCAATGCCCTAAAGCAACAACAAACCCGTGGCGAGCAACTTCCTCGAGATACTGAACCAATTTAAAATAATGCCTGTCGTCAATCACTGCAAAGCGGACGGGTTATTGGCAGAAACAATCGCAGCCTTCCCGTCCAGCTTGAACGCGTACAGTCTGGTCGGCTGATTCCCTCCGCGTCCAGCGATCGCTGCCACATACTGCACACCGTCAAGTGCATAGGTGATCGGCGTTGCTATCCCTGCCACCAGCATCGCGTCCCACACGCGCTCGCCCGTCGAGGCGTTCAGCGCGATTAATTTCCCATCGCTCCCCGGTACAAACACCAGGTTGCCCGCCGTCGCCAGCAAGCCCGCACTGAAGGCTTGCGTGACGCTCCAGCGCTGTTCCTGCTTCACCGGATCCCAGGCCTTCACGAACGTTCCCTTGCCGGTGATCCTCGCGCCCGCCGGGGAAATGCCCGCCGCGAAATCATTCATGTCCACGCCGGTAATCTGCTTGCCCTTTTGCGGTTTGTACTCCGGCGTTGAATGATACATGCGCGAATTTACGGATCCCGGGATGTAGACCAACCCCGTCGCTGGACTGAACGCCATCGGATGCCAGTTGTGCCCTCCGCCCGAACCCGGTGCAATCTCCACTGTCATCCCCTTCTCATAGCGCACGCCCGGATTCTCGATCGGCCGTCCCTTCGCGTCCAACGCTTTCGCCCAGTTGACCTCCGTGTACGGCTTGCCCGAAATAAATTCGCCTGTCAGCCGGTCGAGCACATAGAAGAACCCATTCTTCGGAGCCTGCATGATGACCTTGCGCGTGCGGCCTCCAATGTTGAGGTCCGCCAGAATCATGGATTGCGTCGCCGTGTAATCCCACGCCTCGCGCGGCGTCTCCTGGAAATACCACACCATTCTTCCGGTATCGGGCTTCACCGCGAGGATCGACGACAAGTACAAGTTGTCGCCGCCGCCCGGGCTGCGCACGAAGCGGCTCCACGGTGAGCCGTTGCCGGTGCCGATGTAAAGCAAGTGCAGATCGGGATCGTAG
>JBGPBY010000059.1:0-20131 GCA_041481485.1 Terriglobia bacterium | reverse complement strand
GACATGAAGAAAAAAGTGCGAAGCCACCTTGTTGGAGCGGCCGGGGTGGTGTTGGTCAAGAGAATTTGATTGAACTTGATCAACACCACCCCGTCTGCGCGAATTTCGGTGGCTTCGCAACATTTTTTTGATCGCGCATCCACCCCTCCTCAGCTGAGGAGGGGACTTTCCCCTTGCTCTGCAATTCATTCCCACCTTCTATGACCGCCCTATAGTCGGAATCGCATTAACCGGCGCTGTCTTCCCTTCGTGTCCCGCCGGACACGAAGACCGAAATCACGTGTCCGGCCGAACACGTCCAGCGCTGCGAGCAGCCGCCCATTCAAGTTTGAGCCGAACCGGCAACTCATTGTGTTCCATTCTCTTGAAGAGATGTCGTCCAGCCCGCTGCAGTGTGGCCCACCGCTTGCGTTTATGGTTTCCAAACGATCGACCGCGATAAAGCGGCCGACCACAATGAGGAGGCCACATGACACGCAATGGAAAAATCACAGCAGCCCTGCTCGTGGCGGCACTAGCCGCCGTCGGTTGCTCCAAAAACAAAACAACGCAGACAAACGACAATGAAACTCAACGCACCGCAAAGATGCAGCCGGTTTCCCTGAACAAACCCGCGGGCGACAAAGCTCTCGACGGGACTGCAACAAAATTCGCCGGCCCTGTTACATATGCGGATGGCGAGGCGGCGTTTCAGGCGGGTAAATACGCTGAAGCAACGCAGGTGTTCGAAAAGTACACGCTGGACAAACCGAACAACCCATGGGGGCACTATATGCTCGGGCTCTCAGCGTCCAAAGGCTGCGATTCGGAGAAGGCCGAGAAGGCATTCGAGGAAGCGCTTCGTATTGATCCGGACCACTTGAAGAGTCTTATGAACCTGAGCCGCATGCTGATTGACAAGGGCCGCTTTGATGACGCCATTGTCAAGCTCGGGCGCGCCGGAGAAATCGAGCCCAATTCCGCGGAATTGCATCGCTTGCTGGGCCGCACCTACAGTGGCAAGCACCAGATCGACGATGCCGCTGACGAATATCGCAAAGCGATTGCGCTGGACCCGAAGGACGCATGGTCGATGAACAACCTCGGGTTGATATTGATCCAGCAAAAACGGTTTTACGATGCGACGCCTCTTCTTGCCAGGGCTGTGGAATTGCAGAATGACGTCCCGACATTCCACAACAACCTGGGCATGGCCCTTGAACATACAGGACATTTCAAGGCTGCGGCTTCGGAGTACAACAGCGCGCTCGCTGCGGATCCTGGCAATGAGAAAGCGAAGCGCAACCTGGCGCGGGTCGAAGCTGTCAAGGTGAGCTCTGAAGAATCCTTCGACAGAGAAGCAGAGGCGAAACGGGCTGTCGAGCCGAAGCAGCCTGCGACCGATTCCGCAACCGTGAATCAGTAAGCAAGTCACGACATCGGGCCGGAAGCGCGGCTCAATCACCAGGATTGAGTGCGCCCCGGCCCGAATTCTTGTTGGCCTGAAATTGCGTCGTTCGCCAGCATCACCAGATGAATGCCGCTGTGGCGTTGACGCTGTGTCTGGTATGCGGCTTCTCCCAGTGGCCGCCGTTGCCTGGAAGCCAAGTGTAGTACTATGCGCCCACTAAACTATGGTGCGTTTGGCGCTCTCCTATTTGATGGAAGATCCGTGCTCGGAAGGCGAACCATTCTGTCGCCGCAATTTCGTGAAGTTGCAGCAGTCTTTCTTCCAGCCCAGCCCCGCGTGGCCAGTGGATGTTTTCCGGATTGCCGTGGGCCTTCTGAGTTTTGCCTATTTTATTCATACCTATTTGGAAACCGGGGACATCAGCAGTCCTGGCGGCCTTATCGATCACGCCTACTCCGCAAGGATGTTCTGGTTCACGCAACCGAATCTGTTTCAGCTGGGCTTGAGCGCTGCACAAATGCGTGCTGTTTTCCTTGCGGCGTCCTTGGCATCGTGGGCATTGATTCTCGGATACCGGGTCAAGTTCTTTGCGCTGGTTCTGTATCTAACTGCTGTGAGCGCCCAACGCTGGAACTTTCTGGTGATGTTCGTGGACGATGCGATCGTTCACCTCCTTTTGTTCTGGTTGTTACTGCTTCCAGTCGGCGAAACGCTCGTGTTTTCCGAATGGTTAGCCGATCGGGAGAACGCATGGATTCGGTGGAAGCACAAGCAGGTTCCCGGAGTCGCCGTTCGCTGCTTCCTCTGGAATTTCGCGCTGATCTATCTGGTGGCGGGATTGTGGAAATGGACCAGTCCCATGTGGCTGGACGGTTCGGCTCTTTATGCCGTACTTAAGTTACCGATTGCCTATACACCCGATTTCTGGAACGTCGCGCAATTGCCTGGGCTGAGGATTTTGAACTATCTCGTGTTGGTCATAGAGCCTGCTCTTCCCATCATGATCCTCTTGCCGGTGCACCATCGCGTTAGATACGCGCTGCTGGTTGTTCTGGTGGCATTCCATCTCGGGATGCTCGGTACTCTGCGGATTCCCTTTGCAAACATCGCATGCATTGCTGCGGCGATAATCGTGTTTCGCGAAGAGATCGCCGGACGCGTCAAAGGCGGCGCAGCAATCCGCGCCGGGAATGTCGAACCGCGGAAACTTGGCTGGAACGGATCATTTGCAATGGTTTTTGTCACCATGCTGACCTTAGCGATGCTGAGTTCCGTTACTCTACCTCAATGGCGCCAGCCCGCCCGGGAGCATGCCAATGCAAACACCAACTCTTCAACTCGGCTGGTGAGCGTGGCCGATGGGATAGGGCCCGTACAGGTCGCCATCTATCTTCCTTTATGGGAAATCGGCATCGCGCAGCAGTATCAGCTTTTCAACTGGATCGACGAGAGGAACTATGAGATTCGCTACGAGATCCTTGAGATGTCAGCGGGAACGGCTCGACGTATCGATCCCAGCGAAGTTTTTCCGCGGTCGACACGAAGTGTACTGCTGCAGAGCTACATGATGGGAATCACCTGGGCTCACGTGCCCTTGGACGAACAACCGGAACTCCGCCGCAGTCTTTACAAGCGGTTCGCTCAACGCTACTGCAAATCTCATATCGGCGCGAACATTGCTGTTTACTCGATCGTGACGCGAATTGTTCCGTTCCATCAGGAACAAGGACCGAGCACTCGTGCGCTGATGATGGGTTTCGATTGCGAATCGGGTGGCGCAAGAATCCGCGCGCTGAATCTGGAACTGTAGTTGGCAATGCGCAAAGCACAGGAATCGTGGTACGCGCGAGATGATTACCGCGGACCGCGGCGCTGTGTGTGCTCCATGGAGGAAGACTGATGTGCGGCATCGCCGCCCTCTTGTCGTTTGAAGAGCGGTTATCGCCGGAGTCGATCGGTGGTGCGACACGCCAACTGACCCACCGTGGGCCGGATGGCTCCGGACAATGGGTCTCCCACGACCATCGCGTCGCGCTCGGACATACGCGCTTAAGCATCATAGACCTCGCCACGGGCGCTCAGCCCATTGCGAACGAAGACGAGCGGCTCCACATCGTGGTCAACGGAGAATTCTACGATTTTGAAACCATCCGGAAAGACCTGGAAGCGTCCGGCCACCGGTTTCGTACCCGCTCGGACAGCGAGGTCGCGCTGCACCTCTATGAAGACCTGCAAGCGGATTGCCTGAAGCGGTTGCGCGGCGAATTCGCATTTATCATCTGGGACGAAGGAAACGGAGAACTTTTTGCCGCGCGTGACCGATTCGGCATCAAGCCGCTCTTCTATTTCCAAGATGGCAGCCAACTCTGCCTGGCCTCCGAAGCCAAGGCGCTTTTCGCGGCCGGCGTTCCCGCAAACTGGGATCACGAATCCGCATTTCAGAACCTGTTTTTGTCGGTAAATCAGGATCGATCTTTGTTCAAGGGCATCCGTCAGGTGCCGCCAGGTCACTATCTGGTGGCGAATTCGCGTTCGGTTCGTGTGCACCGCTACTGGGATGCCGACTACCCAAGGTCAAGCCGGACAGACACGCAGCGTTCCGAAGCCGATTGGATCGAGCAAATTCGATTTCAGTTGGCCGGAGCGATCCGCATTCGCTTGAGGGCCGACGTGCCGGTGGGCTGCTACCTGAGCGGCGGAGTCGATTCTTCCGCGGTACTGGGAATGGCCAGCGCGGCCTTACCGGGGAAAGTGGCAGCATTCACAGTTGCTTTCGAGGGACGCGAGTTCGACGAAAGTGCGAGCGCCGAGCGCACTGCCGCCCGTGCCGGAGCGGACTTTCACCGGGTGGCGCTCGCCAATCAAGCGTTCGCCGATCTCTTTAGCGACGCCGTCTGGCATGGCGAAATGGTTCACTACAACGCCCATGGCGTCGCCCGTTATGCTCTGAGCCGCGCCGTTCAGGCTGCCGGATATAAGGTGGTGCTGGCCGGCGAAGGAGCGGACGAACTTTTTGCTGGCTATGATTTTTCGAGTGCGGCACTTGCTGCTTCCGGCAGAAACGGCTTCGCAGTCTGGCCGCGCATGCTTGCTCGGATGCTCAGGTCCAAAAGCCCTCATGAGCGCCAAATTTCCGCGGTATCTCCGAAACTGGGCAATGTGTGTAAGCTATTGGATTTCCCACCCGCGCTGCTGCGCGGTCTGGCCGAAAAACTGACTCTACTGAAGTCATTGTTGTCGGCGGAATTTGTTCAAGCGTTCCCTCGCCGTGATCCGTATGGAGAATTCATGGCTCAATTCGACAGGCCAGCCACGATGTCCGGGCGGGAACCCGTAAAGCAGGTGCTGTACCTCTGGATGAAGTCGTTGTTCGTCAACTATGTTCTGGCAGCCGACCGGCTCGACATGGCTCATGCCGTCGAAGTACGCCTGCCTTTCCTGGATCATGAACTCTTTGAGCTGACTCGAACGATTCCCGCCTCCTTGCTGGCTAAAGGAACAATTCGAAAGGGACTACTGCGGGATGCGGCCAGACCATTCATTACCGATGAGGTCTATCGCGGATTGAAGCAGCCCTTTTTTGCGCCTCCGAGCACGCTGCAGGTTCAAAATCCCATGTATCAGTTGATCCAGGATGTTCTCCGCAGTGAATCCCTGTCGGACGTTCCATTCTTTGACAGAAAATCGGTCGCGGCATTGCTGGACCGAATTCCGGTAATGACTGAGAGCGAACGCACATCCATGGACCCGCTACTATTTATGATGACCTCCATGTGCGTCCTTCAAAAGCGTTACGGGCTTTGAGGCGGATAGCTATAAAAGAAATCCCTTTCCCAACAGCAGTCTCGAAAGGTTTGAGACCCTATGTCGCGTATCAGTATTATGTTGGAAGGGTGTCTGGAGCGTTAGGGACACTTTCCGTCGGCTCAACTTTTAGGTTAAACAAAGGCAGGAAGTCTCGCGAGAATCAGGATAAAGACAAGTGGAATTTCAACTCCCCCATGTACGTCTCGGCAGCGAGGGCGATATCGGCGGCTTTGAACAAGTCTGAGCGAGTTCCCTCAATTCGCACACTGAAGATTGTTTGCCTTAGATCTCCAACAAAACGGAAGAAGTCTGCCAGCCGGTGTCAACGTTATTGAACCTCGGATACAGCCGACATATCCGCAGCGCCTAAGGGACGATGATTTCCAGGTCGTCTCCTGCGAATGGCGCAAAATGCTTTTCATTGAAGGTGAGGAGTGCATTGACTCCAGCTTTTCGGGCGCAGGCTGCTATAACTGCGTCGTATGTCTGGCCTCCAGAAATGTCAACATCGGGTGCACCACGATGAAGAACTCCGTAGTCTGTCGCACTGAGGGCGACAACTTTTACACCCTGTAGAAAATTCGATTGCAGCAGGGTTCGGGCGTCAACGGGGGCGATTCGGTGCGGCGAAGGGAATCGGGTCAGGACAGAGTAACCTTCAATCAAGGCCGGACCGGCCACAATCATTCGCTGCCTACGACCCAAACGATTCTCGATTTCCTGGCTCGCTCGTTCGTGGCGATCGTGCCAGGAACTAATGGCCGCGATCATGCAGCTGGTATCCGGCAGGAACGACGTCACACTCAGCGTCCACGTCCGCGCTGGAGTTTGCGGCGGGTCTCTTCCACGATCCCAGCCGTGAGGGGAGGAACCGATTTCTGCGGAACCGCCACCAGCAGACGACCTCGCCGCACCAGCTTGACTTCGAGCGGAACTGGCTCAATCTCGATGCGCCCTTCATGGGTCCGAACGTCAAGGGTCATTCCAGGTTTGATGCCAGCTTCCCGTCGAATCTCCATCGGAATGACAAGACGTCCAGCAGAATCAATGGTAGTTTTCATGCCATAAATCCTACCACGAGAGCCGTCAGACCATAGCGACACCGATTGAAGAACGCATGGGAATGTTAGAGGAACCCCACTATGTCTCTGCAGTCTACGTCGCCGAAGTGTAGGCAGCATAAACGAGGGGGCGGCGTCGATCCATCGAAAATGCGGGAGAATGTCGCATCACAATTATTATTATGTTGGAAGGGTGTCCGGAGGGTTAGGGACACTTTCAGTCGGCTCAACTTTTCAGGTTACACAAAGGCAGGCAGTCGCGCGAGAATCAAGAAGGCGCCCACCGTATTCGCCGGGTATCGCGTGATCGGCATCCAGAAGACGGAAGGCAGCGGGGTCAACAAAGACGCGTTCAACCTCGGAATGGAAGGTGCGCTCATTGGTCTGAACGTCGTGTTGTTCTGAACCAGTCTGAGCGACCAAGGAGTCACAATGAATATTGCGTTCACCGCTACCATTATCTTTGCCTGCCTGTTCGGCGCGGTGTTGCTGGGAAGAAGTCTGCGTCGCCTCCTTCCCGAGCACCACCTGGGTGCCGACACAAAGGATACCGTGAAACTGGCCATGGGCTTGGTAGCGACCATGGCCGCTCTGCTTCTCGGGCTGCTCGTCAGCTCAGCCAAAGGTTCTTTCGAAACTGTCAGAAGCGGAGTGATCCAGATGTCCGCCAAGGCCGAGTTCCTGGACCGGGTGCTGGCTGAATACGGACCGGAGGCAGCGGAAGCGCGTGCCCGCTACCGCGACTTGGTTGGGGACATCGTTCACCGCCTATGGCCCGAGGAGGCGAACAAGCCGGCGGACCTGACTCCCAACGCCCCAACCGCTCATACCGTCTATCTCGCCATCCAGCATCTTTCGCCACAAGACGATGTGCAACGCAATCTCAAAGCGCAAGCCACGAGCCTCGCGGTGGAACTCGGCCAGCTTCGGTCGTTGCTGGCTGCGGAATCGGTCTCGTCGATTTCGATGCCGATGTTGACCGTGGTTATATTCTGGTTGTTCGTCATCTTCCTTAGCTTCAGCCTGCTGGCGCCGCCCAATGCGACGGCGACAATCGCCCTGCTGGTCTCGACGCTCTCGGTCGCGGGCGCGATCTTTCTGATCCTGGAACTCGATCATCCCTTTGGCGGCCTGATCCGAATCTCCAGCCAGCCGATGCTGAACGCGTTGAAGCAATTCGTGAACTGAAGCCGTGAAGATTGCGAAAAGGGGCCGATGAAAACTCTATTTATCTGCTCACATGCCTGTCAAAAATGACTTTTACCTCAATTGATGCCTGCGCACAGTCTCTCATTTGGATATATTGCGGGGTTATAGACCACTGCCGAGTAGCAAAGCCCTTGCGGAATCGGTGCTCTACCGTTATAAAACTCATCGAATGCGGTATCTGGAATCCGTTGATCCCACCGGTGAGGAAGTTGCGTTGCTGGGCGGAATCACCGATCGAAAGCTTGGCGCGCTGCGCTTGATACTGTCCGCAGCCGCATTGCTGATCATTTACATTGATCCGACTGAACCCGACCGCTATGTCCAGGCTACGTACAGCTCCATTGTGGCGTACACCTTTTTCAGTCTGCTGGTTTATCTGGCGGCACGGCAGCGAACCAATTTCCCCAATCACATTCTCAAATTACTGATCTGGTTCGACATTGCGTGTTTTACCGCACTGATTTCCATGAGCAGCGGCACCAGCAGCGTTTTCTACTTCTTCTATATGTTTGAAATCATTGTGGCCTGCAGCCGCGGTGGAAGAAGGCTGGGATTGGCGGTCACCGCGGCGTCGTCACTGCTTTGCGTTGCGGTGGGTTTGCTCGTTCGGACTAACGAGGTATTCGAACTCAACCGTTTTTTGCTTCGACCGTTGGCGATCGTTGCGCTAGGATACACGCTCGCGTATTGGGGGGCGACCGAACTCGCCTTAAGAAAACGGCTGATCCTTCTGAAGCAATTGTCGGCCGTGGCGAATCCGAGATTTGGCATCGATCGCACCATCGATCAAATGCTGCAGCGGATTCTCCACTTTTACAATGCCGACTTGTGCGTGATGATTCTCGATCTCGGAGCAGAATCACAACTATATCTCGCACCAAATCGTGACCGTATCGACCACTCCAAACAGCAAGTGACGGAAGACAACACTCGATTGTTCCTGGCTCAGGTATCGGATTCCTGTCCGGAAATGTTTGCCGGTCCGTCCGTGTTGAAACAGCGCTCGACTTATAAACGATACGATCCACGCACCAACAAGGTCACCAATCTGGATCCGGCTCCCGCCGATTCACTATCTCGCATTCTGGGAGCACGCTCTCTGAAGGAATCAACGAACTGCGCGATTATGTGTACGGTCTCAAACATACTCCAGCCAGCGCGACGCGCCTTGCCGATTCGATTCGCCGGTTCGCCGGAAAGTTTGAAGGTGCAACCGGAATCCGAGTCCAGGTTGACGGCAGCAGCGAACCGTTTGCAGCCAACGACAGGCTGACGGCAGAAGTATTTCAGATGACGACGGAGGCGTTGAGCAATATTCATCGGCACACCCAGTCACGGAGCGTGCACGTATTGCTGAATCTGGATAACAACAATCTGGTGCTCCAAGTGGAGAACGAAACGGATTTGGAAGCAGGCAGAATTCAATTCAGTCCTTCATCGATTGTCGAACGCGCCGACGCTCTGGGAGGCACCACCGAAGTTTTCTGGCAGGAAGGCCGGACTGTACTGAAGGTAGAGGTTCCTCTGTAATGAATCATTCCCCGATCCGGATATCTATCATCGAAGACCATGCCATTGTCCGCGCCGGATTGCGAATGCTGATCGAAAGCCAGCCGGAAATGGAAGTGATTTCCGAATTTTCCAAGGCTTCGGAAGCGCTGAAGTCACAATCGCCGGTCAGGCCCGACATCATCCTGCTGGATCTGGACCTTGGAGATGAAGACGGGCTGGATTTTCTTTCCGGCCTGCTCCGGGTTTTCTCGCCGGCCAAAGTGCTGGTGCTGACGGCGACTCCGGAGACAGAGACTCAAGTCCGGGCCGCCGCCGCGGGGGCTCGAGGAATTGTGCTGAAGGAACAGGCGCCCGAGACGCTAAGCGGAGCCATCCGAAGCGTGCATTCCGGAGAAGCCTGGATTGGCCGCACCCTCATGACCGCCGTCCTCAATCGCCTGTCCCAGCCAACACCGCATCAGAAGAAAAACCCCGAAGCCGATAAGATCGCTTCACTGACACCTCGGGAACGTGAAATCGTAACTCTGATTGCAAAGGGTCTCAACGGGGCACGCATGGCGGATCAACTTCGCATTTCCGAAGCTACCGTGCGCAACCACCTGACATCGATTCTCGCGAAGCTGGAACTGGCCAACAAATTCGAACTCGCTGTTTACGCATTCAACAACAATCTGACCGAGGCTGTCAAAAGCAGTTCCGGAAACTGACAACGGCTGGGACTTCAATCCCACTGAGTCCGTGACTCCAGTCCAATGCGAAGTTCGTTTTCAGCCTGTATAAGTTCTGCACCTTGTCGGATTCAGCTCACTCCGTAACGCCTGGACACTTGAACGGCAGAAAACTTCGCTGCGCCGAATTGGCCGCGGGAATGGCATTGTTCCTCGTAGTGCTTTCCGCTTATCTTGCGTTTCCCACACGCAATTACTACTGGGATGGCATCAGCTTCGCCCTTCAGATCGAAGATGCGCAGGGACTGGAGCCTATGCTGTTCAATCCCAATCATCTGGGCTATGACATTACCGGTTCGATGATCTGGCATCTCGTGCGTGCGTTCCTGCCGTCCATCCGGGCTTTGACTGTTTTGGTTCGAATGGAGTGGCCGTACTACCGGCTGTTTTATCTTCCCGCAATAATTGTTTTGTCGGCGTGCGTCATGAGACGGCACCCCAGGTTCGTCAATACACCTCCAACATATCGGCTGGCAGCATTTGCAGGCGCCATGGTTGTCAGCAATTTTGTGTTTCTGATTTATCCATTCACAAAAACGGGCGCAACTCCACCACTTCAAATTGTAATCGATGCTCAGGGTGTATGGGATCGAGACGCCGTTGTGTTTTACCGCGAGTTCAGTACCGACAATCGAATGTTCAAGTACTTCAATCGCCAGGCGCGCTGGGAAATCGTAGATACGGACACCGGCCCGTTCAGGAAAAATCTGTGCGCGCTGCAGCGAAAGGGTTACAAAACCTGGATTGATTCCAGCGGACTGGACTATCTCGCATCACTCTCGAATCCCGAGCCCCGAATGGCCGGTCTCGAATTTCACGATAATCAAAACCTTTTCAACCTGAAACATCGGATTCATTTCATGAGTGTCATTCCACGTTGTGAAGAGGAAGCGGAGGCTGAAACTCCTGAGTGAGAATTCACTCTTTCAACACTTCAATGCCCTGACATTTTCCTGGGACCGAACTCCCAAGACAAACTTTGTCAGCGGGTTAACACGATTTTGCATTACTGAAGATTTCCGAAAACAAACTTTCTTTTGATTACTTCAAGTTAGTTAGTGGCAGCTCTATTGCTTGATTGGGAATCGTGAAAGGCAATCGCAGGCATGATGCTCGCGAGAGTCTTCCATGGATAGGATCAGACTCCTATTCAGCTATGGGACAACATTCTCAATGGAGTGAAAATGAATAAGTCGAATAAAGGTTTCTCATTGCTCGAACTCTTGATCGTCGTGGCGATCATTCTGATTATCGCGACAATTGCCATCCCCAGCTTGCTGCGTTCGCGCCAGGCCGCGCATGAGGCGGCCGCGGTGGCGACTCTTCGCACTCTCAATACCGCAGAGGTTACTTATCTCACGACCGCTCAGGGTAAGTATGGAACTCTGGCAAATCTGATCACGGCCGGTCTGATCCCGAGCAACTTCACGTCGGGACCGGTGTCCGGTTATAACTTTGTGGTTACGCTGGACACCACGACGTATACGGACTTCACCGTGAGCGCAAATCCCGCTTCGACCAATGAGGGCCGATATGCTTACTATCTGGTGCCGGATGGAGTCGTGCGGTATTCCACAGTCGCCATTTACGCGCCGTCAGCTGGTGCTGCAGGTACGCCGGTGACTCAGTAGTTACGATCGAAGAAGCACACCACGAAGGATTCGCGGTGTGCCGATTGACTATTCCGAAGTTCTTAGGCTTGCGAAACTATCCCCGGATTTCGCGGGTTTGTCTGAAAAGCAAACCCGTGAGTCCGGCCTTTTCCTCTCACTCCGCGTTCTTAGATTTCGAAATTGCATTATGGACGGCGAATAATGTTCACGTTTACCGAGACGTTTGCGGTATCACTCACGGTAAGCGAGGTCCCGGAGCCTTCAATGGTGCTTAGAAACGCCGGGTCGTACCATGGCGTTCCCGAAATTCCAGCAAGCGCAAAAATCTTGTACGTCCCGGGAGGGACGGCTTGCAGGGCGAAGCTGCCATTCGGAGCGATCGAGGCTGTCATATAAAGATTCCGGCGGCCGCGTTCATTGGGAACCAGAACGACGCGATCCGTCGCTTCAACACCAGGGCGATTGACAGTGCCTGAAATCTGTCCGCCATTTTGCCCCAGTGTGATCACAATTTCATCCGTGCGCGGGCCGACAACCACCATCGAATGAGAAAGCAGATCCACTTCCCCGGCTCGCGCTTCAAGTACATAGGTGCGCAAAGAATTGCCCGTCCGTACTGGAGTGACGGAAACGAAGTACTCTCCAGGGGCGACACCGTCTAAAGCGAAGCTCCCGTCAGCGTTCCAGCGAGGCGTTCCTGTGCCGCCAACTATCGGCAGGAGTGTACCGCCACGTAAAACGATATTTGCCCGTGTTCCGGCTGGAACCGGTGCGCCATTCTGCATTTGCAGTTTTCCAGTGATGGTGATTGGCGGTGAGAAAGCCAGAACAACGCCATCCACATCTCGAGTGGTCACTTCGACGGCAGCGGCGGCGACTCCCGGTGTCGCCGCAGCCGGCTGAACGGTAATGGCGGCTCCCGGCGCCGCACCTGGCGTATTGGAAATGAGCCGCAGGGCTAACGTTGTTTGAGCGCGAATGATGTAGCTGCCCGGAGCAATATTCTGTAGTTCGAAACTGCCATCCGTGGGATTCACGATATTCGCGGAGGAAGAAGAGTTGGTGTTAATGTTCGCTTCGCGAACCATGGTCGAGATGCCCACGTTCTCTGGAACCTTGCCTGTCATCGTATCCACAACGTGTCCGCGTATTCGAAAGGTGGGTTGCGCGGTCAAATGAAAATCCATGCCCGAAATGTCTGCTCTGGGCCGCACGTCGATTAACGAAGCGGTGCGGGGATCCAACGTGCCGGGATAAAAGACACGTGGGTACTGATTCTTCGGATTAGCAATGGGCTGCCCAGTTGTGACATCCACAACTGTTATCGCAATAGAACCGCCGGCCGCCTGAAAGAACAGAAGACTCGCTGCAATAGTTTTCAACATTAATCCACCCTCTGGCGGATTTGCCGAGCGCTAGTGTATTCCAGTCAGGCTCTAATTCCCGCTCTTCAGTTGTTGATAAACCATGCGGACAAAGCGAAAACTCAAAGCCCGGATACGGGGACAAAAATCCGTGCAGAATCCTTTTCAGTGTTACCGCCTTCCAAAAAGTTGCAGAGCGTGTTAAGGCGGAGTGATGAAAGGTCCTCTATACGATTGCATGGAGCCGAGCATCACCTCCGCGTTCATTACCGCGAGCCTGGACAACCCGGTAACGGAGATTCAGGACTTCGACCGGGTCGTCCAGTTCTACTGGCCTCGGATTCTTCGGTTCATTCTCGCTTCCACTCGCGATCGGGACGTTGCTGAGACGCTGACTCAGGACTGCTTTTGGAATGCTTACCGTGGCCGAAAGGCATTCCGGGGCGACTCGACGCTGCACACCTGGTTGATGCGAATCGCCATCAATTCAGTTCGAAAGCATCTGCGGAATCGGCGGCTGCAGTTCTGGCGGCAGGTTCAGCACTCGGCGGTGGCGCCTGCGGTGATCGGCGACTAGCTGCCGGATCGGAGAATCTCTCCGGAACGAGCGGCCCTGGTCCAGGAGCAGGTTCGCACCGTATGGAGTGCCACGGAAGATTTGTCCGAGCGGCAGAGAACGGTTCGATCCGTGCGCCGCCTTCCTTAGCCAGGCTCGGCGGGATGGCGTACTTACGGGCAGGAGTGGGAGCACAGCCACGGACTCCGTGAATCAAACTGGCGTATCATGCTGGCCGGGAGGGAAATGCCATGAAGCGAATCGTAATTCCGGTGTTCTTTGCAGGTTTGGCGATCATCTATTCATTGAACCTCGGCGCTCAATCGAAGTCGTGCGCCGCATCCGGTGGACTGAACTTCATATGCGGCTTGCCGGCGCCGGAAGATCTGGTGCTGATACCTGGCACTCGCTGGCTGATCACGAGTGGAATGGAAGCCGGCAGCGGCCTGCATCTCATCGATACGCAGGCAAAGAGTGCACGAACCCTCTTCGGAGCGGGCGCCGCACCAGTTAAGGCCGACAAGAACCGGTTTGCGAATTGCTTCAGTCCGTTGGATCCCAAAGTCGCAGTGCTGCATGGCTTGAGCCTGCGTTCGGCAGAAGCCGGTCGATTCACACTCTATGTAACCAATCATGGTGGACGAGAATCCGTCGAAGTGTTTGAAGTGGATTCGCGCGGCGCCGTTCCCACTGCGACGTGGATTGGTTGCGTATCGACACCAAATAATGTTGCAGTCAACAGTGTTGCCGCCTTTCGAGATGGCACGCTTGTTGCCACGGTACTGGTTCTGCCCGGCAAGACATTTCAAGACGTCTGGGCAGGACGCAACACCGGCGTGGTGTTGCTATGGACCCCAGGTTCGAAAGACTTCCGCACATTGAGTGGAACCGAGCTTCCCGGAAATAATGGTATTGAAACCTCGGCCGACGACACCGAGTTCTTCGTGGCATCCACGGGTTTGAAGCAGATCGTCGCCTTCTCGCGGGCCAACCCGTCGAAGCCGCTGCGTGTCGCACAGCTAAAGGAGTTTGCTCCGGACAATGTACGGCTCGTTGGCGATCGCCTGCTCACGACAGGAATGATTGATGAGGAGAAGGCATGCGGCGGTGCGCCGAAGAAGCCTGAAGATATTCAGTGTCCCCGCGGCTGGGTGGTGGATGCCGTCGACCCCAAAACGATGCGCATCACCGAAGTCACCCGCGGTCCGGCGGCGCCTCCTTACACCGGGACGGCGACGGCAATGCCTGTCGGGAATGATATCTGGCTGAGCTCGTTCACCAGTGATCGCGTTGCGTACCGCTCGATGACGCGCAAATGACGGAAGTTTCCAAAATCACAATTCACATTGGTTAGAACTGAAAGCGCGCGCCTACCTCGATTTCACGGGGATTGTTTGCGAATGTAGATTTCCCAAAAAAAGGCGAAGTGAGAACGCCGCTGGGAGTACCGAAATTGGTGGTGTTCAACGCATTGGTCATGTTGGCAAACACGTTCAAGTTGGGTCCGGTACCGTTCGCAGACTTGCGGATCTGAACGGCTTTCGAAATGTTCAGATTCACGGTGCGATATTTCGGCCCCATTTCGGTTAGGCGCGGAACGCCAGGTGGCCGGTCATTGACGATTCCGTCGCCGTTGTCGTCTTTGCCGGTTGTAATGCTGTAGGGACTGCCATTCCTGATTTGGTAAGCCGTCGTGAGAAAGAGACCCAGCGGCAGGCGCGAATTGACGTTGATGTCGAATTGATGCCGCGGCACGCTGGCCCAGTCTTCCAGAAGATCGTAGTTATTCGACGACGTCGCAAAAGGTCCGTTCCAGGAAGCGTCACCGATATTCATCTGGAACGTGTACGTGGCGTTGACACTGAATATGCTGAAGCGCTGGCGCATGCTGGCTTTGAGTGCGTCCCACTTCGTCAATCCGGTAGACTCGAGCTGCCAGACGTTGCCTTGTGACGGATCGGGACGTGGAATCCGGCCATTGGCGTCTGGTGGCGTCCCCGGAAAAGGGGCATTCAAATCGCGGCTGCGGAACAAGTGTAATCCGCGGCTATAGTCGTAGGACAGTGAAACAAATAAGTTGCGCGGCAGACTGCGTTCGACGACAAACGAGTAGTTCAAACTGTAAGGAGCCTCGAGGCGATCCGCCCACACCCGGCGAGACGCCGGCGGAACAACGGTAACATCTCCGAACTGAAAGGGATCGGGATAAGACGGGTTGTTGATGACGATTTCATACTGCCGCGTTCCGTCCAGCCGCAAGACTTCCCGCACCACCCAGTTGTCGAGCCGAAGATGAAACGTGCCGGCTCCAGCCCGAACGACGGTCGACTTGCCGATAGCGAATGCAATTCCGATACGAGGATCAATGTTTGTATGGTCAGTCAAATCGTTTTGCGATTCCGCTCGAACTCCGAAGAAGAACGTGAGTCGGTCTGAGAATCTGTAGTCGTTCTGAAGGAAAGCGCTCTCTTCAATGTGCCGGATTCGAACGCGCGGATCGCCGCGCGTTATGCGATATGTGATGGGCTGGCCGAGCAGAAACGAATTCAGGTCTGAAAACTGAAATGTGCCGATGAAGTTGCTTTCCGTCGTTTGCACCGGGCGCGTGTAGTAGAACTGACCTCCCGTTCGAACAGTCCAGCGGCGGCCGGTGTAGATCCACAACGGCCGGATGGATTGGGTCGTACGGCTTTCTGCATTAACGTCCGGATTTCCTCCGCTGCTAAACGCGGCGATCACGTCAATTGCCGGAGCGCTGGACACCGGTGTCGACCGCGAGTGATTGATGGAATAGTTGTAGGTAATATCCTGAACGGTGTGATCCGACTTGAACCAGACATGGCGAAGCTGCAGGCTCCGCGAACCACCGCTGGTGCTGTACGCACGTTCCGGTAAGCTGAATCCACCCATCCCCTGATTGTCGGATCGATTCGTGCCGTTGTTGAATGAGAACTGCAGCGATTGCTTCTTCTCAATCTGGTATGTGCCGCTGATGCCAAAGTTGCGGGAGACCGTGGGGACCGTGAATCCCAACACGAATGGGCCTTGCGCAGTCTGGGCCGCGATTGTTCCGACGTTTTCCTGATCCGTCTGGCTGGCGCCGGCACTGATGGTCAGTCGATTTCGAATCAGTGGCCCGTTGGTGTTCACATTGAAATTGCGCTGCTGGTAGGACGGCCTGGTGGGTGAGAAAGCATTTCGTGCATTCAAGGAGGCATCCTTCAGACGGAATTCGTACGTGCCGTGAAATGCGCCGGTTCCGCCGCGCTGGAAGATTTCGGTACTGATTCCGCCGCCGTTCGAAAAGCCATAACTGCCATTACCGCTTCCCGTCCCGAAATACTGGGATTCCGTGGTGAAGGGGTTGTTGTTGACGCGAATCTGCTGAACCTGTTCCCTGGTTCCGGCTGTGCCATCGCCTGATTTCGCCGAACGTCGCTCTGCAATAGCCGCCAAGTGCATATCCCACGCCACCAATTGCACCATGGTGAGAACCATTCGCACGCGCTTGCTGAAATCGTCGTTCATCCATTGGATACCTGCACGCGCGCGATCCAGATCTTCGCCCCGCGGAGGACCGTTTCTGAAATCCATGACCGTGCCAAAGAGCTCCTCGGAGGCGCGCCGTGACTCTTCCAGCACCAGCGCGATGGAGCGTTCCTGCTCCACTGTAAATGGAACCTTGGCGTCAGACAGTTCCTGCTTCAGCTCTTCCTTGATTTCATCCAGGGGATTGCGAGTCGAAAGACCGCCCTGGTCTTGTGCCGCCAGCGGAAGAGCACCCAGGAAAAGAATCAGAGCAAAGAGAATCAGCGACAGCTTTCGGACAGGTCTGTCGCATGCCGGTAAAATGTGGATCATGATTCCTCGGCTGGAATCAACCTGCCGGATTGTCTATCGCGAATCCTGGCAGATGTATTCGAACATCTCTCCGCCATCGATCCATTTGGAGGCAGTCCTATCGGTAATTGTCCAGCGAATCGTCCATGGGGCGGTGTATGCCCCGGGATCGTCGATCGTGGCTTCATAATTGAGCGTCTTCAAACTGGGACGCGACACGCGTTCGGTCAAATGGAGTTGTTCGGTAGTGGGGTATGTGCCTGCGATCCATTGCTTCTCGTTGAATCCCACCGTGTCGATCACGAGAGTGTCGCCATCCCATTTACCGACGGAATGACCGAAAAACGTAGGTCTCAATGCATCGCCGGTGGGATGCGGGCGCCCGTCGGTGTAAATCACGCGCCAGGAATGTGGCCCGGCAATGTTCAAAATGAAAATGGTTTTCTGCTCCGGTATATCCACGAACTCGAATCCTGGCGCCAGAAAGAAGGAAGGCCCGCCGCCAGGTTTGCAATTCACTTGAGGTGGATACAGGTCAGTCTTGGAAGCACGATATTGAGACAAAGCCCTCGCCCACGGTTGAAGTGGAATGTCCGCAGCGCGTGGCGGTCCGCCAAGGCCCGGCCGGACTTCCCAATATCCTTTCGCGGCCGGTGTCGAGCCCAGGTTCACATGACCATCCGGCCATCGCGGAGTGGGCTGGGCATCCGCGCTGGCAGCCGCGGGAGTAGCGGGCGCCGCACCTCGACCGCGTTGCGGAAAGGATTGCGGCGCGATCAACAGACAAAGACCGGCCATAAAAACTAGGGTGCAGACGGGTCCGGGCCGCATGGGCGTCACCTCATGACCAGTTTCTGGCCCGATGCGAGAGTCATCGATGTTGTTTGCATGGATCCCGCTGCGTTACTTCCATCTTTGGCCAGAGCCGCGCCAGTCACCGTCACCTTGTCTCCGGCCTTTATGATGTCCCGAGTCCACCCGCCACGGGTCAGCGCATAGGGAGGGCCCATTTCAATCTTGTAACTTTTGGTCGCGCCGGATTGATCTTTGGTATCGATGAACACAAAAGCATGGGGATTGTTCCAATCCAGCTTCGTAACAAAACCTGTGAGTGTGATTGGCTTGTTCGAGTCATATTCCGCATCAAACGAGTGGTGCGCAAGTGCGGGAGTTGACGTCATCAGTAACAGGGCCAATGACGCAATCGTTCCACTTTTGAGCAAGCAGTTTTTTAGATTCATGGTTGCCTCTCCATCAACGGATAAAAGTCTGTTCTGAGTTCTCTTCACAGAAATACTCCTGGATTTCCTTGTCCGGTACCCACTGCACGGTCCAGCTTGCGGTCCATTGCCGGGTGTAAGTTCTGGGATCGTCGATGGTCACGTCGTATTTCAACGTATCCAGATTCGGTCGCGAGAATTTCTCGATCACGTGCAGCGCTTCGGTGTGAGGCAGTCCGCCGTTTGCCATCCAGAAGCGTTCGCTGTAACCGGTAGAGTCGACGATCAACGTATCCTTTTCCCAGCGTCCTGTGGACGTACCGTAATAACTAAGGACTGCCTCTGCCGCAGGTACGGCAGGCCGCCCGTCGGTGTAAATGACTCGCCAGTTTCGATCTCCTCCGCCAAGGAGCACGAGGATGCGTCCCAATTCGCGCTGTTCGATGAACTGGAACCCATTGGGTGATTGAAACTGCCGCGGGCCGCCCTGCGGGACGCAGCGTCCCTGCGGATCATCCTTCAGCAGATTGCGCTGACGGTACAAATACAATGCTTTGGCCCACGGCTGAAACGGTGCGACACGGTCGGCGTCTGCCAGGTTGAGCAAAAGGCCGTCTTCGTTCATCGGGATTTTTGGCCCCTTGTTCTCTACCACTATCCGAGTGCTCGGAGCTCCCCAATACCCTTTCTTGCCGGGCGCGGGTCCAAGCCGGATCTGGCCATCCGGCCAGCGCGGCGTCGGCGCTGGCAGTGGAGACGCGGCGCGCGCTGCCGCGCTCGCGAATAACCGCTTGCCGGTGGATTTCAATACAACCGTCTTTGCGAGAGCAATCCGCCGATCTCCACGGGCGGGAACCGCGTCTACTGTTACGGTGTCTCCCGACTGTACGGAGCTGCGCTTCCATCCGTCCCGTTCGAGATCCAGAGGATTCCCAATATCCAGGGCCCAATTGAGAACAGTTCCGCTTTCATCCCGAACGTCTACAAATACGAACGCGCGTGGATTGACCCAGTCGATTCTCGTGACGTCGCCCTGAAGATGAATCTGCCGTTCGCTATCGTAAGTCGCCGTTTGCGACAACTGACCGGAGACCATGGCCGAACTCCAGACAGAAACTGCAATCGCGATCGCAACTGAACCAATGTGCCTGGTGGGATTCATTATCAATCTCGGACCAATCTAAAGTCGCCTTTAACGGACCCCTGCTGCCACGAGCCTGTGATCTTCCGATGGGGCGAACTGATGTCCTCGAGCTTGCCTTCAGCAGAAACGTGAACAGCCTTGCCCGCCGCGTCCTTCGCGTCTGCTTCAATGCGCACAGTCCAGTTGGTTACATCCAGGTAGACACTGCCGAGTTGAATGGAGTCCGGACCTGGATTGATTGAACCCGTGACGTTTTTGCCGTCCCAGTTCATGACAAATGTGAGGTGATTACGCTGAGTGGCGCTGGGTCCCCAATCACCAGCCCACGTGCCGGTCAGGGGATGACCTTCCTGGGCCACCAAGAAAGACGAAGTGATTAGTGCAGCAGTCGCCAGAAGGCATGCTGACAGGAACTTTCGGTTCCGCATGAGACTCCTTGAGTTTTCGAAACCATATTGCAGGCCGGAATATATCAGACAATCCAGTGCGGACATAGAAAGCGGTGAAGTCCCCCTGATGTTCTGAAGCAAGATTCCGGGATCCCTGAAGGCGCTGGGAGTTGTAGACTTCGGTAGCGTCAAGAATTTCGTGTAAATGATCGTTCGTTGTCTTGATTTCTCTTTTCTAATATAACCGCCGTCGCGCCGGTGGTAGCGGTGGAAAACCCAGCAGGGTTTTCCAAGCAAT
>JBGPBY010000058.1:0-20160 GCA_041481485.1 Terriglobia bacterium | reverse complement strand
AGCAATTTCCTGGATTGCGTTAAGAAATTGCAATGGTTTCTAAAGGAAATTGCTCTCTGTCCCCAATTCCTTCACACCTTCAAAGAACGCGATGTCCGCCGGAGACGATTATGAAGCGATTATTCATTTCTTTTTTTGCCGCATGCCTGGCGCTGGCCGGCGTGGCAGTGAGTTACCAAGGTCCGGCGCGCGCCAGTGAGTTCATCATTCTCGGAACGGCCAGCGGGCCGAACAGCGAAGCCGCACGCGCACAGCCGGCGAATGCTTTGATGGTCGGCGGACAGCTGTACCTGATCGACGCGGGTGACGGCGCCGTGGCGCAACTCGCGAAAGCGAACCTGCGCCTCCCCGCGGTGCGTGCCGTATTTCTAAGTCATCTTCACTTCGACCATACCGCCGGCATGCTTGCGGTGATCGGTTTGCGTATGCAACTCGAAACGCGTGGGCCGTTGCACGTCTATGGGCCACCTGGAACGAAAACATTTGTTGACGGTCTGCTCGCTGCTTCAGCCCCCGCGATGCGGGCGGGTTACGGGATACCCGGGCAGGGATGGAGCGCCGACATTCAAGTCACCGAGTTGAAAGATGGCTCCGTGCTCACGATCGATGGCTTCAAGTTGACCGCTGCAGAAAATACCCACTTCAGCGTGCCGGAAGGGAGCAAGGATCCAGCCGAAGGAGTTTCCCTGTCGTATCGGTTCGATCTGGCGGATCGGTCCATCGTCTACAGCGGCGATACCGGTCCGAGCAAAGCACTCGTTGCGCTCGCGCACGGCGCCGACCTGCTCGTCACTGAAATGATTGACGTCGATGGTGTACTTGGCGCCATGCGTCCAGCGGGTGCTCGCGGCGCTGCAAATCCAACACCTACAGGGTTCGAATGGCATATGCATGCGCACCACATGACACCGAGCCAGGTTGGCGACCTTGCAAAGGCCGCCGAGGTCAAACGGGTTGTGATTACCCATTTCGCTCCCAACCCATCGGGGCCGGAGCAGGCGCGTCGTTACCTCGATGCAATTCACGAGCAGTTTCCCGGGCGCGTAGAGCTGGGGACGGACCTCGGCCGGTACTAGCTCATGCCATGGATCTCTTGCGGAAGGTTTTGGATCCAGAAATTCCTACCATTGCTTCAAGGAAGATCCGCTGTTGGCGGAACATCCGATGAAGGACAAGTAAGGAGGTCTGAATTGTGAAAACAAAAGTAAACGCGGTTTTGCTCTGGCTTTTCGCCGCCGGAATCTTTCCTGTCGCCAACGCTGTCGCCCATCACTCGTTTGCTGCAGAGTTCGACGCCGAGAAGCCGATAACGCTCAAAGGCGTCGTCGTGAAGTGGGAGATGATGAATCCTCATGGATGGATCACGATGGATGTTCCCGGGCCGGCCGGGGAGAAAGTCCGGTGGATGGTCGAGACCTCGAATCCCAACGGCTTGATGCGGCTTGGCTGGACCAAGAATTCGCTTAAAGCGGGAGACCAGATCACCATCGACGCATACAGGGCGAAGGACGGATCGAACACAGCTAACGCTTCACGCGTTACTCTGGCGGATGGACGCAGCGTCTTTGCGGGTTCTTCGGGTACTCCGCCAGCGGCGCCGGCGCCAGGGGAAAAGTGAGGAAACTGTGAAAACTGTTCACACTCATTGCGGTTTTGGCCTGACGGTCTTGAGCGTCCTGCTAACCGCCGCCATCCCGAGTGCGCTGATCGCATGGGTGAGCCAGGCGCCAACGAGCGGAACTCTAAAGAGGCTTCCCGGTGGACACCCTGATTTGCAGGGTCTGTGGTTAAAGAGTGCCGGTGGCTTTCAAGGGCTGTTCATCGGTTCGCTGGATGGGACGAATCTCGCCGCTGGCGGCGGCGGGCGGGGAGGTAGAGGGGCCGCAGCAGGCGGCGCTCGGGGCGGTCCACCAACGGCGCGATACGAATACACACCGGAAGCTGAAGCCGAACGAATGGACCGTTTGCGACGCGGATTTGAAGATCCCGAGGCTCGGTGTCATCTTCCCGGGGTTCCCCGTGCCCTCGATCAGCCCGCCGGGCTTTACCCAGTGCAGATCATTCAAGACGAGAAGTATGTGGCGCTGCTCCACGAAGCGATGCATGATGTCCGCATCATTCCCACCGATAACAGCCGGCATCCGCGAAACTACTGGGCGTGGGACGGTGACTCACGCGGCCGGTGGGAAGGCGACACGCTGGTCGTCGACGTCGGCAATTTCAACGGCCGCACCTGGCTGGATATGGCCGGAAACTTCGTCGACGAAAACGAACACGTCATCGAGCGATTCACATTGGTCGATGCGGACACCATTCTCTATGAAGCCACGATCACCGACCCGACAGTCTTCATCAAAGCTGTCGACATGCGATTCACTCTAAAACGAGTGCCCGCGGACCAGCAGATTCTTGAATACAGCTGTCTCGAAGGTGAGCGAAGCCTCCAACACTATACCGACGAGGATGGTGGTAAGAAGGTGAGAGTGAAATGATCATTGGTGTATTACGACGCCCCTTCCCCTCGACTTTGGTCCTTAGCGTTCTCGCCGCGTTGGCTCTTAACGGAGCGAGTGCAAGAAATATTAAAGGTACCAGTGAACAGTCGTCTTACATTCCAGCCCGCTTATGGGACGGTAAGACGGCTGACTTTCGCGGCATCTGGCAGGTACGTGACACCGCCTATGTGAATATCGAAGGGCACCCTGCGGAAAAGGGAATCGCTGCCTCCAAAAGCATCGTCATCGATCCCCCTGATGGAAAAATTCCCTACAAAACTGAGGCTGCTGCCCAACGAGAGAAGAACTATCGAAATCGAACGGCTTCCGACCCGTCGAGCAGGTGCTATCAGGCGGGGGTTCCTCGCGCGACCTATCTACCAACTCCATTGCAGATTCTTCAGAGCCCGGGCAACTTCGCGATTGTCTATCAGGAGAATCACGCCTTCCGCGTCTTTCACCCGGACACTCGGCCGCACTTCGACAGCGCCGATTGGTGGATGGGAGATACCCGTTATCGGTGGGAGGGAGACACTCTGGTGGCGGACGTCGTTGCGTTAACCGATCAGCTTTGGTTGGATCAGGCTGGAAACTTTCACAGCAATGAAATTCATATCATTGAACGTTACCGAATGACGGGAGCAGATACGATCGAGTACGTGGCAAGGATTGAAGATCCTAACGTCTACTCGAAGCCATGGACGCTCCGCACCACTCTGTATCGCATCAAGGAATCGGGAGCCCGAATCATCGAGGACGAATGCCTCGAGGACGCAAATGGCATTCGGCATCATATTTCTCCGACCGATCCGAGGAACATGTTGAAGTCCGATTATTCTCGCTGGAAGACACCGCCACAAAAGTAGGCGCGGAAACGCCAGCAACGTGTTCGTGTTTGCGCTTCCCCAATAGGAAATGGGGACAGAGAGCAATTTCCTCGCTAACGTTAAAAACTTGCAATGGTTTCCAAAGGAAATTGCTCTCTGTCCCCATTTCCTCCATAGTTCGCCAAAGTGATAGTGGACTACGGACCGCAGGCTAATCGCATTCCCAGCCGCGTTAGCGGCGGCAGGTCCCTTAGCCACCGGAGTAAGCCGGTGGAGATTTAAGCTCAAGAACCAAATGAGCCGCGTAGCGCCGACAGATCAATAAAATTGCTGGATCTGTCGTACCTACGGCACTGTGTTCTATGCGAATTGATGTTCCACCGGCTTACTCCGGTGGCTAAGGGACCTGCCGCCGCTAACGCGGCTGGGAATGCGACTGGCCTTGTAAGCCGCTGAGATCGAGTTTCTTTCTAGACCGTGCCTACCGGGCCCACTACCGCCGGAGGAACGCCGCGCTTCACCATCTAGTTCATAGTGCAACGGCGTCACGGTTGCGCGGCGAGCGGGCGCGGGCCGTATTTCGGCAGGGGCCGGCCAAATTCCAATGCTCCCAGATCGGGCGCTCTGCCGGCGTAGCCATCGGTGACGCCGGGTAGAACGGTACCAGCATCGATGGCAGCGGACCCGGCCTCCAGACTGAAATCGAAGTCTTCGGGGCGATAGAGGCGCGTCGGTTCGCCCTGGATCGGAGGGGCGGCTTTGCGAAAGATCGCCCAGTCGACCATGCGGCTGTGAGAGTCCTGGCCGGTTCGCTCCGCATAAGCCTTCAATGTGGGAAACGATTGCACCGGGCGCTCGCCCCTCGCGCCATAATCCGCTGCGCCTGCGGGTCCTGCCCACGCGAACAGCGACGACCCCGGGGCCGCCGCGGCAAATCCGTTGAAGTCCGAACTGGACCACGGCGTGAACGTCTCGACGGAGAAGGCTTCAGGCCAGGCGCCCTGGCCGAGAATCAGGTTGTTGCGGAAATGCAGATTCGATGCCGGACCCATCTGGTGGGCCTCGGTCAACAGAGTATTGTTATAAACCAGCACGCCCGCGGAGTTCGCTGTGAGTTTCAGTGCTCCGCCCTCCGGTGCGTTATAAACAATGTTCCGGATAAAGTAGACCGGACCGCCGAGGGCCGGCTGTGTGGACAAGGCACGATGCGCCATGTTGAAGCATCGATTTTCGATCACTCGAATGTTCTGCGCAGTGCCATCGGCCTCGATGCAGTTGTCGTCGACATTACGAATATCGTTGCCGACAATGTCATTGGAGTCGGGCATGTCCGGATGGTCCGGCCAGCCATCGGGATCGCCATATGTCGCGTGATCGATCCCATCGTGAAAATTCTCCACACGATTGTGCGCTATCACATGACCCGAGCCGTAAATCTTCACGCCGTACTCCGAGAGCAACGGCTGAGGGAAGCCCGGAAGTTTTTCCCACGTGCGGCCGATCCAGCCCATCAGCCGCGTGGGATCGTTGCGGCCAACAAAGACATTGTCGGCAATATAAAAATCCCGTGCCCCACCCCAGTCGCTAAAGACACCGCGCCCGACATTCTCGATACGTGAGTTCTTCAGGGTGAAACCGACTGCTCCAATGATGCGCTTGCGGCCGAGAAGAAAGGCCACGTCGGTGTTGCGAACCGTGATTCCCTCGACGTAGTTGTAGTCCGCCGCCGTCAAGTCGAACAACACGGCGTTACCTCCGCCGTCGAAGATCACTTCGCCGTCTCCGGCCCCCTTGATCACAATCGGCTTCGGCGCCGTGCCGTCGGCCGTGAGGTAAAACGTGCCGTCGAAGAGCGTCGAATTGGGTCCGGCATAACGCTGGCGTTCTTCACGATAGGTGCCGGCATGGATCAGAATCATGTCGCCTGGCTTCACGCGCGGCTGAAACGAATTGACGAAATCCGCGCCGTTCGCACCTGTGTTGTACGCGGCCATCAAGCTGGGAAAGTTGGGCGTCAGCTTCGTGCCCGCATAGTCGCGCGGATAAACATGGTAGAGGGCGCCGCCCGTCGACGGCTTCGGCACCGCTCGCGTGCGGGCAGTCACGATCCGTTCGGTCGGCTGGGTTCCCGCAGGCGCGTCTGGATCTGAAAGGCGCAGGCGGATGTCGTACGACGTGTCCGGATCGAGTTCGAAGATGCTGCCTGCAAACATGTTCGGCGCGACATAGTGAAACGACGCTCCTTGCTGAACCGCTTCGCCCTGCAATCGCATCAGGGGCAGGCCGTCGTGCCATGCCGTTTCTCCACTTCGCCGCCAGGCAAGAGCCGCTGATGCATTGCGGTTCGCGTCTCCTTCGATATGCCACTCGACGCCCAGGGCGCCTGTTGTCGGAGGTTCGATGATGACTGCTCCTGGTTGCGCCACGATCCCCGCAGCCTGGCCGAACGCATAAGCAATCCAAAGAAGGACCAACCCGAGCAGCGCAAAGAACCGTTTGTTCGGCATCAACGTCTCCTTTTGATCCACGACTTTGCCGCAAGCTTATTCAAGCCATTCCGCTATTTCAAGCAACGGAAATCTTGTATGACCGTGCACGATTTGTAATTCAGGCGCATTTATCCAAAAGAAGATATTCGGTTCTCAAGATTGTGCACGGTCTATGAAGGTGTGAAGAAATAATCAATACTCAATATTCAATTCTCAATTCTCATTGGCGGTGGCGCTTCGCGCAATCATTTCTTAAACTTGCCGCGCGATAGCGCATCCACAATTGAGAATTGAGAATTGAATATTGAGTATTGATTATTTCTTCACACCTTCATAGACCGTGCCTATAAGGGGACTGGAAATTCAATTGGCTTGTCTGATACAAGGTCGTGTCCTGGAATATGGCTCAACCTGGGAGGCTGAACATGACGATGAGATCCGTGTGGGCGATTGTGTTGGTATCAATGGCAGCACTACCAGGAGTGAGTTCGCACATGGCGCAGCCTCCCGCGCCCCAGGCGCAGGGCGGCGGGCGCGGTGGGGGTCCGCCGGTTCGCGACCCGAACATGCCTGGCTACGTCAAGGCCACCGAGCTTCCAGACGCGACGTTGCCGCCCCCCGGAGCGGAAGGCAATTTCATTATCGGTCCAACACATCCAGCCGCGCCTGAGACGATGGTTCAGGAGGGTGTGCCGCAGGGAAAAGTTGTCAAGTTTACGATGAGTTCGGCGGACAGCCGGATCTATCCGGGCATCGCACGCGATGTGTTCGGCACGCCGGATCCGAATAACCCGGCGAAACTCGATGTCCCGACGAGTCATCCAGCAGCGTACATGCGCGACGTCAATGTCTGGGTGCCGGCGCAATACGTCCCTGGCACTGTCGTACCTTTCATCGTCGGCGCTGACGGAGGGGCGTCTGGCGATCAAACTCTTTTCGCGTCGCTCACCAACTTGATTGCCCAGAAACGCGTGCCCGTCATGATCGCCATCTCGATCGCCAACGGCGGCGGCGACGCGCAGGGCAGCGAGCGCGGCCTGGAATACGACACCATGTCCGGCAAGTACGCGGAGTTTGTGGAAACGGAAGTCCTGCCTCTCGTCGAAAAAAACGCGAACGTGAAGCTGACAATGAATCCGGATGGACGCGCAACCATGGGCGGCAGTTCGGGAGGCATCGCCGCATTCAGCATGGCGTGGTATCGCAACGACCTCTATCACCGCGTGCTCGCGTATTCCATTACCGCAGTCAATCAGCAGTGGCCCTGGAATCCGGAGACACCGGGCGGTGCGTGGGACCACCATCGGACTATTATCCCGAACAGTCCCGTGAAGCCGATTCGAGTCTGGCTGGAAGTTGGAGATCATGACCTCCTCAACCCGAACGTCATGCGCGACGACATGCATGACTGGGTGGCCGCCAGCGAGAACATGGCCAGGGTGCTCGCGGCTAAGGGATATCACTACCAATTCATTTTCGCGCGGAACACGGGCCACACGGAAGCCCCGACGAAACGGCAAACGCTGCCCTACGCACTCGAGTGGCTGTGGAGGGGCTACCCAATCCAGTAGCAAGCCGCGGCGGCTGGGTTGGTTTCAACCGACCCGGTCTGTACCTGCGTCATATTCGTGTTTGCGGTTCCCCAATAACCAATGTTCCATTTGCTCCATTGTCAAGAGGTGAGATCATGTTATCCCGTGCGCGTCTGATGCTTCTGCTTGGCTTCTGCGGCATCGCCGCAGCCCAAACTCCCGTCACCCGGACGGATATCGATCCGAACTCGCTGTCGCGCCTTCCGATTGTCCCGCGCTCCGAAATGAAGACAGACGCCGACCGCGCCGCCTACGATTACGTGGTGGGCACGGCGCCCCGGACAACTCCGCTTCTTGGGCCGGGCGGTCTGTCCTTGCATAGCCCCGGCTCGGCGGAACCGATCGAACGGCTCAATCGCTACTTGCGCAACGATAGCGTTATTGGACGTCGGCTGTTCGAGCTATGCGCCATTATCGGCGCTTGGGAAATCGAACAGCAATATGAGTGGTCCGGCCATGAACCGGCAGCGTTACAGTTCGGCGTCAGCCAGAAGGCTGTTGACACGATCAAGTTCAACCGCCCGATCGAGGGATTGCCTGAAGACGAAACCGTCGTGATTCAAATGGGGCGCCAGATCCTGCGCGAACACCGGCTCGACTCCGAACTCTACGCGCATGCTGTCAAGCTGTTTGGACGACAAGGCACGCTGGAGCTGTCCATCACCATGGGTGACTATGTGATGGCGGGGATCATGCTCATCACCGCAGATCACCAGTTGCCGTCCAACAGACCTGCGTTGTTGCCCGCCCGTCAGCAACGTTCCAGGTGACACCATGATGTATAAGGAGACAGACGTGAGTACACGAACTCGAATGACGACGATTTGGTGCGGCCTGGTGGCGACCACGGCGATCGCACTCCTCGCTGCACAGGTGGGCTTGTCGTTCCAGGCGCAGACACTACTGGCACCCTCGTTCACCGCAGCCCAGGCTGCAGCCGGTCGAGCCACCTACACGCAGAACTGCGCCTCGTGCCATGGGGCGAACCTTGACGACGGAGCATTCGGGCCGGCCCTTCGTGGCCCCGAGTTCCGCGCGTCATGGTTCGGGCGCTCCGCGGATCAGCTGTTTACCAAGCTCGAAAGCATGCCTCCGGCGGCGCCGGCGGCGCTCGGTGCGGGCCGTAACGCCGAGGTTCTGGCCTACCTCATGTCTCAGAACCAGCTTGTCGCGGCAGAGAAGCCGGTGTCTTCGAATCTTGACGAGCTGAAAGGAATGCTATTGCCGGGAGCGACGGGCGGGCCAAGCGGCGGCCTCACCGGTGGGGTGCCGATTCCGCCTGCGCCCGGAAATACAAATCCTCTAAACCGCCTCACGCCGGTGACCGATGCGCTTCTCGCCAATCCCCCGGCAGGCGAGTGGTTGACGTGGCGTCGCGGCTCCGACGGCGTGGGCTTCAGTCCCTTGAGGCAGATAACAAAGCAGAACGTGGGCGAGCTCCGCACGGCATGGAGTTGGTCGTTGCCCAACGGCCCGAACGAAGGCACGCCACTCTTTCACGACGGCGTGTTGTTCGTTCACGCCTACGGCGACAAGGTCCAGGCGCTCGACGCCGTCACGGGCGACCTGTTATGGCAATACTCCCGCCGCCTGCCGATGGGCGCCACGCCAAGCGTGAAGCGATCCATCGCCCTCTACGGAGACAAGGTTTACACGGGCACCTCCGATGTACATCTCGTGGCGCTCGACGCAAGAACGGGGCGCGTGGTCTGGGACAAGGAAGTCGCGGATCGTACAAAAGGGTTCAGCCTCAGCGGTGGAGTCACCGTGGCAAAAGGCAAAGTGATTGCCAGCACCACCGGCCGCAGCAGCGGCGGCAACTTCATCGTGGCCCTCGATGCCAACACAGGGGCCGAGGAGTGGCGCTTCAACACCATCCCGCGGGAGAACGAACCCGGCGGCAACACCTGGAACGGTGTGCCTTATGAGCGCCGCAACGGTGGTTCGGTGTGGACGCCAGGCAGCTACGACCCGGCCAGCAACCTCGTCTATTTCGGCATCGCTCAGACTTACGACACCGGGCCGTATCGCAACCTCGCTCCGGGACAGAACAACGACCTGCTCTACACCGACTCGACGATTGCGTTGAACCCGGACACGGGCAAGCTGGCGTGGTATTTCCAGCACCAACCCAACGATCAGTGGGACTACGACTGGGCGTTTGGCCGAATGCTGCTCAAGACCTCGCCCAACGGCAAGACGTTGGTAGTCACTGGCGGCAAACAGGCGATCTTCGACGCCGTGGAGGCCGACACGGGCAGGTACATCTTTTCGATCGATCTCGGCGTCCAGAACGTTGTGACCGGGATCGATCCCGAAACGGGAGCCAAGAAGGTCGACCCGAAACTGATTCCAGGCAACGGCGAAACGATCACGACTTGCCCTCACGCAGGAGGCGCGAAGAACTGGATGCCCGAGTCCTACAATCCCGATACGAAAGTGTTGTTCGTCAGCATCGTCGAGTCTTGCATGGACCTGATCCCGGTGGCGGCCGGGGGCCGTGGCAGCCTGTCGACAGGCGTCCGGTGGACGCTGCGTCCTCGGCCGGACAGCGACGGCAAATACGGCCGCGTGCAAGCCATCAACCTCGAGACGAAGAAGACAGTGTGGATGACGCGTCAGCGCGCCCCGCAGTCGAGTGGTGTGCTGGCCACGGCGGGCGGCGTGGTCTTTGCGGGCGCACTCGATCGCGTGTTCGCAGCTTACGACGATACCAGCGGCCGCGAGTTGTGGCGGGTGCGCCTCAACGATGTGCCGAATTCAGCGCCCATCAGCTACCAGGTGAACGGGAAACAGTATATTGCGGTTGTGACGGGTAACGGAGGGCCGCAGTCGGCGACATTCCCTGCGCTTGTGCCCGAGATCCAAAACCCGCCGGATCATGGGGCATCCATATGGGTGTTCGAACTGCCCGACCCTGTGCGTCAGTAACGAAACACCAATTCAGGAGGTATAGTCGCTCATGCCCCGTTCTTCACGTCGGATGTCCCGCAGGGAAGTTCTGAATCATTTTGGTATGGCCGCGGCTGTCACGGCGGTGAGTCCGGTCATCGCGAGAGCCCAGAACGGGCCCGTCTCCCCTCCATCGGTAATATCCACGCCGCCGCGAGACTTCAGCCAGCCATCCGTCTACTTCAGCGATCCCGATGTGCTGGCAATCGACCCTTCGTTTGGAAACATTTCGCAAGGCAATGCGCCCATTGAACGGCTCTGGACCGGAGGCCTCTGGCTGGAAGGTCCGGCATGGAGTTCCGTGGGAAGGTTCCTGGTCTTCAGCGACATTCCTGCCAACCGGCAGCTGCGGTGGATCGAAGACGATGGACGTGTCGCGGTGTTCAGAATGCCGTCGAACAACAGTAACGGGAACTCGTTCGACGCCGCGGGACGACAGCTCTCGTGCGAACACCTGACGCGGCGGGTTGTTCGATACGAGCATGACGGCTCGATTACCGTCGTCGCGGATACATTCGAAGGCAAGCGTCTGAGTTCCCCGAACGATGTGGTGGCTCATCCCGACGGCAGCTACTGGTTCACCGATCCGCCATACGGCGGCCAACTCTACGAGGGACAACCGGACGCTTCCGGCGGCCCGTCAAATCCCGCCGGCGCGCTTCGGCCGCGAATCGGACAGCCACCGGAGGCTGGAGCATTCAAGCGGGAGTTGCCGAACGCCATCTATCGCGTCGATGCCTCGGGGCGCATCGCACAAGTCGCTACTGAAAAGGAAGTGCCGGACCCCAACGGGCTGGCTTTCTCGCCCGATTTCAAACGCCTTTACGTATCCAGCACGGGCAAAGGCCCCGGCGACACGCACGACGGTGGCAAGAGCGACTTGCACGTCTTCGATGTAACCAGCGACAATCGGCTCACGGGTCATCGCGTCTTCTCGGATTGCAAAGTCGACGGAATTGCCTGCGGTCCCGACGGCGTTCGCTGCGACGTACACGGCAACGTCTGGGCGTCGAGCAACGCCGGCCGCGCCGTCGGTTATAACGGCGTGACCGTGTGGAATCCCGCGGGGAAACTCATCGGCCGTATTCGTCTCCCTGAAGTCTGCGGCAATTTGTGCTTCGGCGGTCCGAAGCGCAATCGTCTGTTCATGATTGCCAGCCGCTCCCTTTACGCGCTCTACGTCAATACTCAGGGCGCAGGCATGGCGTAAAGGGTAACGGGGCAAGGTCTAAATTTTCTATGTCCCATTCGAGACACATGCTAGCCTGCGCGCAATTACGACGCATCATGATGTCTTCAGCGCGCAAATTACTGGCACTTCTGATACTGACAGGTCTTGCGATGTTCCCGGCCACTGGGAAGTCCGTTTCAAAGGCGTCCGACGCGAATTTGGAGTCGCGATTCAGCCAGACCGTCCGGCCTTTTCTCAACACGTATTGCATGGGATGCCATGGGACCAGTACGCCAGCTGCACAGTTCGATATGCGTCCTTATTCCTCGATGGCGCAGGTTGTCGACGATTTTGGGCATTGGATTCTGATGGGCGAAAAGCTGGCGTCCGGCCAAATGCCGCCCAGGACCGCAACGCAGCCCCCTGCCGACGTTCGTCAGGAATTGATCGACTGGATTCGCGACGTCCGAATTCAACAGGCAGGAAGGAACGCTGGCGATCCGGGTCCCGTCCCGACCCGCCGTTTAAGCAATGCGGAGTACGACAATACGATCCGCGACCTGACGGGGATCGATATTCGGCCTGCTCGCGAGTTTCCGGTGGATCCGGCGAACGCTGCGGGTTTCGACAACTCGGGTGAATCGCTTGCGATGTCGCCGGCGCTGTTGAACAAGTATCTCGAAGCTGCGCGCAAGATAGCGGATCACGTGGTGCTAACGCCGGATGGAATCGATTTTGCCCCACATCCGATGCTGGCAGAGACCGATCGGGACCGTTACGCCATCCAGCGCATTCTCGACTTTTACGCCTCGCAACCGACCGACTATGCCGACTACTTTGATGCCGCGTGGCGTTACCAGCATCGAGCCAAACTCCGAAACTCCGCGAATACGATGGACGCGATCGCGACCCAGGCCGGGGTCAGTCCAAAGTACCTGCGAACTCTCTGGCAATTGCTTCAGGAAAAATCCGCCGCATCGGCCGTGGGTCCCGTGGCCAGGCTTCAGTCCATGTGGCAGGCTTTGCCACCGCCTTCGGGCAGGGATTCCCAGCCGTCACGCGCCGAAACGCTGGCGATGCGGGATTTCGTAACCAGGATCCGGCGTGATACAGCTATGGAGTTTGCCGCACCGGTCGTTCGCGGCCTGCCGGCGGGTTCGCAACCGCTGCTGAATTGGAAGTTGCGCAATTTCAATTTGCATCGAAACGAGTTCAACCCTGCGACTCTCCGCAACGACACCGATCCTCCAGTGGCGCCGCCACGTATTCCCCCGTACCCGGGATTGCATCAGGAAGCAGCCCCGCGGTGGGCTGCCATTTCGGCGAACGCGCGAGCGGGCGACACGGACCTGGTGGTTCCGGCTGCGGATCGCGCGAGGTATGAAGCTTCCTTCGCGAGGTTCGCTTCCGTATTCCCGGACGCGTTCTACGTCTCCGAACGCGGACGCTATTTCCCGGACGATTCCGACGACAAGGGACGCTTCCTGAGCGCCGGCTACCACAACGTCATGGGATTCTGGCGCGATGATGTTCCGCTCATGCAGTTGATCATGGACGAAAAAGGACAGAAGCGCCTCGACCGGCTGTGGGATGAGTTCGACTTCATCGCCGCACACACCGCGCGGACCTGGGATCAGTTTTATTTCAATCAGAGCGGAGCCGTCGATGGCAAGGGAGCCGAGGCCGGACGCTTGCGCCCACCGGACAAGGCCATTACCGATCCGGAAATCATTTTCGGACTGATGAATGACTTTGTCGCGAAAGCACTGGCTGACCCGAGAAACGATCCCGCCGCGCCGGAAGCGATCCGCTTTCACTTCAACCGCATCAACGACACTTTGCGCTCACTGGAACGTATGCACGCGGACGCAGTGCCATCTCATCGCGATGCGCTCATCCGGTTTGCCACGCGCGCTTTTCGGCGGCCTTTGTCGAAGGTGGAGCGTGACGACATTCTCGAGTACTACGACAAGCTGCGAAATCAGGACGGGGTGTCTCACGAAGAGGCCATCCGGGAGTCCGTCGTCAGCATCTTGATGTCGCCCAGGTTTCTGTACCACATCGAGTTCACGGGCGCCCCATCCGGCTCACCGCCGGCCTCCTCCCGGTATAGCACGCTGTCGGCATACGCGCTGGCAAGCAGACTGAGCTACTTCCTCTGGGCGAGCATGCCCGACGACCAGCTTCTCAAGGACGCCGAATCCGGCAGGCTGCAGAGACCCGGGGTTCTGGCCGCCCAGACACGCCGAATGTTGAAGGACCCGAAGGTGCGGGGACTGGCCCTTGAATTCGGAGGCAACTGGCTGGACTTCCGCCGCTTTGAACAGCACAACGCCGTGGACAGGGTACGCTTCCCGGACTTCACCAACGACCTCCGGCAGGCGATGTTTGAGGAACCGATTCGCTACATAGAAGATGTCGTTCGTAATGACCGTTCCGTGCTCGATCTGATTTACGGCCGGTTCACGTTTGTGAATCCTGTTTTGGCCAGACACTATGGAATGCCCTCTCCGCCGGGCAGCGGTGACCACTGGGTTCGTGTGGATGATGCATCGCAATACGGGAGGGGCGGTCTCCTGACGATGGCCGTATTCCTGACGCAGAATGCTCCGGGACTGAGAACAAGCCCCGTGAAGCGCGGCTACTGGGTTGTACACCGTTTGCTGGGGGAGACGATACCGCCGCCACCGCCCGCCGTGCCTCAACTGCCAAAGGATGAGACGGCCATGGATCTGCCGCTTCGGAATATGCTGGAGCAACACCGGAAAAACCCTGTTTGCGCCGCGTGCCATGCGCGCTTCGATTCCTTTGGCCTGGCTTTCGAGGACTACGGACCCACCGGCGAAAGGCGCGCTGTAGATCTCGCCGGGAGGACTGTGGAAATCGATGCAATGTTCCCCAATGGGACAACGGGTTCCGGATATGCCGGTGTCCAGGCCTTCATTCGCCAGTATCGGCAGAAGGACTTCATCGAGAATGTCAGCAGAAAACTCCTGGCATACGCGCTCGGCCGGTCACTCCTGTTGTCCGACGATGTGACGGTGAACCGGATGACCGCGCAGGCGCAGACTGAGGGTTTTCGATTCAACGCGCTGGTACTTCACATTGTGAACAGCCCGCAGTTCCTGAACAGGCGCGTGGACGCAGCGAACAAGGAGAGGTAGAGTGCCATGAAAAAAATGCCGCCGTTTTCCCAACGTCTGTCGCGTCGCACCATTCTTCGAGGGGCCGGGGCCGTGATGGCCTTGCCGTGGATGGAATCGCTGCAAGCGATGACGCCGGCCGAGTCCTTTCCTAAGAGATTCGCGGTGCTCTTCATGGGAAATGGCGTCAACGAGGACTACTGGGGATCCGAAGGATCCGGTGCGGCGATGAAACTGAGCGAAACGCTGAAGCCGCTCGAACCGCTGAAGCACAAGATCAATGTCATCCATGGACTCTTCCACAAGCGAGCCATGGGAAATGGGATTCATCCCGCACAAACCGGGGGTCTGCTTTCCGGATCGGTGCTGCAGAAAGGATCGATCGTCAAGGCCGGGATCACCATCGATCAGGTCCTGGCCAGCCGGGTGGGACAGGAAACCGCACAACCCAGCCTCGTGCTGGCGTGCGAACATGCAATGACCGGTTTCCACGAAACCAATTATTCGCTCGCTTACAGCTCGCATCTGTCCTGGCAGAGCCCGGATTCGCCTGTGCCTAACGAAGTCTACCCGTCTCTTGCATGGGATAGCCTGTTCGAAAACCGCGGCAGCCTGCGGAACGTCAGCATTCTGGATCGTGTGAGACAGGAGGCCGAGGCACTCGGCAGGACGGTCGGCAGCGCAGACAGGATGAAGCTCGACGAGTACCTGACCAGCGTGCGCGAAGTGGAGAAACGCGTCGATGTCATGCGCGCCGCGAAGGACAAGGCCGACGATCTCGGCAAGGCGAAGAACCGCCCGGCACTCACCATGGAACGGCCAATGAACGGTTTGCCGGAGGACTTGCGCGAACATCACCGGTTGATGCTCGACATCATCGCAATCGCATTCCAGACCGACAGAACGCGTATCGCAACGCTTATCCTCGCACGGGATCTTGGCGCACTCTACTATCCGTTCCTTGATGTGGCTGACGGACATCATGCGGCATCGCATCAGAATAATTCACAGGGTTATGCGCGAATTGCAGGCTATCACCTCAGTCATCTGGCCTATCTGGCTGCGAAGCTGGACGCGATGCCCGAGGGCGACGGCACGGTGCTGGACCACTCGTGCCTGATGTGGCTTTCCAACCTCTGGATCGGCCGCAGCCACGACAATTCGAGACTCCCCCTGGTTCTGGCAGGCGGGTTAGGGGGCACGCTGCAAACCGGGCGCACGCTCGATTACGTCAAAGCGGGAGATGCGAATCGCAAGATGTCGAGCTTGTTCCTGTCGTTGATGGACAAAATGGGCGTGACGCTGGACAGTTTCGGTGACGCAGACACGCGCCTCGCCGGCCTCTAAGGTAAGAAACAACAGGCTGGCCGTACTCCCCTCTTGAAGGAGGGGAATACGCCAGCCTGCCAAGCTATCCCCTATTCCGTCGCCGCGACACCGTTACTTGATCGGATACCCCTGCCACACATACTCCAGCGCCAACGGCAAGGTCTGTGCTTTCACGGCGCGGTCGCAATGTCCGGCGTTTCGCGCGAACACAAACTGGTACGGATAGCCCTTCCCCGCCAGCGCGGCCGCCATGTGCTCGTTCGCCAGCACCCAGTCGTGATAGTTGTCGCGAGTGATGAGGTTGTCGCGATCGCTGACATTCATCCAGATGCGCAAAGGTTTCTTTGGAGAATTCGGAATCAGTGTCTCGTGATAGTCCCAGGCGCCGTGCGGCGTCTCCGGGTTATACGGCCACTGCTGGTAAACGAATGTACCGGAATAGCTCAATACACGGTGATAGAGATCGGTGTGATACCAGGCCATCGACATTGCAGCCGCACCGCCGGAACTGCAACCCATCGTCGCGCGGCCATCGGGATTCTTCGTCAGCTTGACGTTGTACTGCTTCTCCACCAGCGGCAGCACTTCCTTCTCGACGAACTCGGCGTACAGCCCCGACATCGTGTCGTACTCCAGTCCGCGCTGGCTGCCCTGCGCGTCGCCGCTGCCGTTAGCGATCGATATCGCGATCATCACGGGTACGCGCTTTTCCGCGATCAGGTTGTTCAGCGCCGCGAACAAGGTTGCGTCGGGACCGTCGCCACCGACGATGAATGGGGCTTCCGTGCCCGGCACGTACTGCTTTGGTACATACACCGCGACTTTGCGTGTGTAGGGCGCCGGCTTGCTGTTCACGATGAGCCTCAATGGATCCGCGGGATCCACCCGAACCTGCGAGTTTGCTTCCCGCGCGATGCCGGGATAGATCTTGCTGTCCTTCGACTCCATCATGAATTCGAAGACCTGTCCCTGCGGGACGCCTTCCTTCACCGCCATTTCCGGAGCCGCGTTGTGCGTCGGCCCGATGATGAAGTTGCCGTCTTCCTTCGGCGATGGAATTGTACCGTCCGGCAGTTCCTTCGCCTTGACGTAGCCAGGCGTGTTCGGGTCACGCGTGGGAGTCTGGGCCACTGCGACGATGGCCCCCATTAACAGGCAAATCGACAACGCTCTTTTTGGAAGACGCAACATCGAGAACTCCTTTTGGACGGATATTAACGTACGCCATACTCTCATGCTGTGACCACGAACGTCATCAACTTCGGCATCATCGGCTGCGGCGGAATCACGCTGCAGAATCATCTGCCGGGCCTTGCCGTTTGTCCTGACGTGAAAGTCTTGGCGTTGTGCGACGCCGATGCAGGCGTTCTGGAACGCGCACGGGCGCAGACCGGTGCGGCAGTCGTGTCGCCCGACTACAAAGACATCCTCGACCGCGACGACGTCCATGCGGTGATCATCGCCACGCCGAACTCTTTCCATGCGCGGATCGCGCAAGCGGCAATCGCCCAGGGCAAGCATGTCCTTTGCGAAAAGCCGCTGGCGATGAATCATGCCGAAGCGATGCAAATGGCCGATGCCGCGGAGCGCGCGAATGTTCGCCACATGACCGCGTTCACCTATCGATTCGTCCCTGCCATGCGTTACCTGGCGCATCTGGCAAAACGCGGCGATGCCGGCGAGCTATATCACTTTCGCTCCTGTCGACTGCAGGATTGGGGCACACGAAATCTCGGCTGGCGGCAGATGAAGTCGCTTGCAGGATCCGGGGAACTTGGAGACATGCTGAGCCATCGCATCGATTTCTCGCATATCCTTATGGGGCGCATGAGCAGACTCGTTGCGAACGTGAAGCAGTGGCATCCGTCCCGCGCCGGAAGCCCGAACGATCTGGAAGACTGGGCCGCGTTGATCGCGGATTTCGAAAACGGCGCAACCGGCGTGCTGGAGAGCAGCAAGCTGGCAAGCGGCCGTAATGAAAGCTGGCGCAGCCTAGATTACGTGGAGATCAACGGCAGCGAGCGATCCTTTGTCTTCACGACCGGCGATTGGAACAAACTGCAAACCGGCAAGGTTGGTGGCCCTGGGCTAGAAACAATCGATGTACCGCGTGAGTTCTGGAAAACACCAGGTGCGCCGCTGGAACTGGGAAGCGGGGACCCGCTCGTCACGTTCCGCTACGATCAGACATGGGAATTCGTGGACGCAATTCGCAACCATCGTCCGTGCAAACCGGACTTTTACGATGGCGCGCGTGTGCAGGGTGTCATTGACGCCGCGTTGCGATCCGCAGAAATGCGACAGTGGATGACGTTATGAAAACAGCGGTCGTCACAGGCGGCGGTACCGGCGTGGGACGCGCGATTGCCCTGAAACTTGCAGAGCAAGGTTGGCGCGTGGCGATCGTTGGCAGAAGAATCGAAGCGCTGAAAGAAACGAAGCGACTTGCGGGTCCTGCCGCGTCGCAGATTACGACTCACCGCTGTGACATAGGAACCTCCGACTCTGTCGCCGCAGCCGGCAAGCAAATTCTCGAGCAGTTCGGCGATGTCGACGTTCTCGTGAACTCTGCCGGCACGAATGTGCCGCGGCGCGCGCTGGCTGTGCTGTCGCTCGACGACTACCACGCCATGATGGACGCCAACTTAAACGGCGCCTACTACTGCGTTCAGGCGTTTCTTCCGCGCATGCGAGCTCGCGGAACCGGAGTCATCGTCAACATCGTTTCCGAAGCGGGCAAGCTGGCCTCGCCCAAAGCCGGGCCGGCCTATGTGATGAGCAAGTTTGGGATGGCGGGTCTGACGCAGAGCATCAACGCCGAAGAACGGGGCAACGGCATCCGGGCGTGCGCAATTTTTCCGGGAGACATCGACACGCCACTGCTCGATAAACGGCCACAGCCGCCGGACTCGAATGCGAGAGCGACGATGCTGCGCGCGGAAGACGTCGCAGACTGCGCGTTGTTCTGCATCAGTGTTCCCCAGCACGTTGTGGTGGAAGAAATGGTAGTCCGCCCACGGTAGGGGGAGAAAATGCATGGGAAGAAACAACAGGCTGGCCATAATCCCCTCCTGAAGGAGGGTCCGCCGCGCCGATCAAAGATTGTCATGCTACCTCAAGTGATCGGCGCGGCGGGGGTGGTCAGCCACGCGTTTTCTTACAGCCTCGCGAATCGTTTCGAGCACGGCCTCGATTTTCTGATAAAGAATCCGGTTCCCGAACCGGAGAATCACAATGCCTTCCGCTTCCAACCACCTCGTTCGTTCGGCCTCTTGCCGTCGTTGAAGGTGTTTCCATAAGACCGCTTCAGCCGCGGTGGCGTTGTTTCGAAGAGCGCGGCATGTCCGGAGAACCCGGATGTGGCGCCTCGAACGTCGACTTCGCCTTTGATTCTCTCGCTTGCCCCATTCAGCGAAATAGCAAGGGGGCAAACCCATTCAGACTCCGACGCCAGGTTTGCCACTCATGCGCCGTGCCCGGTGACTCGAAGTAGACGTGCTTGATGCCGTGTTGATCGAGCTTCTCGTGAAATGTGCGCGCGCCTTGCACGTTCTCCTCGGTGCCAATGCTGATGTAAAGCACCTTCACTTGCTTGTTGAATGCTTTCGCGTCCGCCATCACTCCGTTGTAGGCGGTTGGAGGTTCACCTGTCGCGCCTCCACTGAATCCGCCGATATAGGCGAATTTGTCCAGATTCGCGGTGCCGATCTGCCATGCCTGTCCGGCTCCCATCGACAAACCGGCAATCGCACGGTTGGCGCGATCCGTGAGCGTGCGATAGTTCGCCTCAATCATCGGAATCGTCTCTTTAATCAGAATCTCGGCAAACTGAGAACTCGCGGCGTTACCGCGTCCTACGGCCGGTGCGGCATTGGCAGCAGGCCCGCCGCGATTGCCGTGGGCAAATAACGCTGACCCTCCGCCATTTTCCATGACAACGATCATGGGTTTCGCCTTGCCCGCGGCGATCAAGTTGTCCAGGATGAAGTTCGCCTTCCCCTGCATGGTCCAGCCGCGCTCATCCTCGCCGGCGCCGTGCTGCAAATAAAGCACAGGGTAACGAGTGTTGGAATTGTCATATCCCGGCGGCGTATAGACGTATGCCTGGCGCCACGCATTGCTGATCTTCGAGAAGTAAGGGCGTATCCGAACGTCGCCATGT
>JBGPBY010000057.1:0-20371 GCA_041481485.1 Terriglobia bacterium | reverse complement strand
AGGGGCGGTCTATGACCGCCCACAATTTTGAGGAATGCAATCCTACAGATTGAAGGCGGTCACAGACCGCCCCTACAGAGAGTCGTCATCAAATCTGTCGAAGGGCGGAAGTTTTGGCTGGGTTCCCTCAACGCATCATCTGTCTCACCGAAGAAACGACCGAGACGTTGTACCTGCTCGGGGAACAGGACCGCATCGTCGGTGTGTCCGGATACACGGTGCGGCCGCCAGAGGCCCGGCAAAAACCAAAAGTCTCGGCATTCATTAACGCGAAATTCGACAAGATTCTCAGCCTGGAACCGGATCTTGTTCTGGCATTCTCGGATCTTCAGGCCGATATCGCCGCAGAACTCATCCGGCGCGGTGTGACGGTATTCGTGTTCAATCAGAGAAGCGTCCGCGAGATTCTGGAAATGATCCGGACCGTCGCCAATGTTGTCGGAGTTCCCGAAAAAGGCCGCGACCTCGTGGCAAGAATGGAATCGGGTCTGGACGAGATTCGAATATCCGCTAGCTGGTTTGCAAAGCGCCCAAGGATATTTTTTGAAGAGTGGAACGATCCGCTGATCAGCGGTATTCGCTGGGTGGAAGAACTCATCGAGATTGCCGGCGGAGATCCCATATTTCCGAAACTTCGATTCGGGAAGTCTGGCAAGGAACGGATTGTAGATCCCTCGGAGGTCATTGCGCGGGATCCGGAAATCATTGTCGCTTCCTGGTGCGGAGTCAAAGTGAACAAAGACAAAATTCGTTCACGCCCAGGTTGGGAAGCGATTTCCGCAGTCCGGAACAATCAGATCTTCGAAATCAAATCCACGTATATCCTTCAGCCGGGACCGGCAGCGTTGACGGAAGGTGTGAGCCAGCTCCACAGGATTTTTAGCGGAGCTGCATCGTAGGCGCGGTCATGTGAATGAATGCGGTCCCATTGTAGGGGCGGTCTATGACCGCCCACAATCTGGCGGATTGCATTCCCCAAAATTGGGGGCGGTCATAGACCGCCCCTACAGTGGGGAATCGCATTCGTCAGTCACGGAACCTTCGCCGATATGACCTCGAGTTCAATCTTCTGCGTTTCTCCATCATGGATCTCGAGACGTGATCCCTTCTCTTCGTATCCAAGGACAAAATCGAGGTCCATGATGGCGTCCTTATCCGCTTCTTCCCAGGCGAAGATTTTGTAAATACCAGGCGGCAGTCCGCGAATTTGAAATTTTCCCGAGGCATCCGTCAGGGTCGTCTTGTGCATGTCCGTGCGGAAGCCTCTGGCGTTGAGCGCACTCGGAAGCATACCGACGGTGATCTCCGATGCAGGCTGTCCTCCGCGCGTGACACGTCCTTCCAGCACTGCGGCGTTGGCGCCCATGACGATTTCCATGGTCATGCCTTCGGTTGGCGTGAGACTCACACCGCCGTCCAGCACATCGTTGCCGCCAACGCGAATACTTTTGATATAGGAATTCTGGAGATTGGTGCGAAGCGGCGGCAACCCCGACAAGAGTTGAGGATTGGTTGGATTCAGCAATGGCGGCACATACACGCGATACCTACCCGCGATGACACCGGGCAGTGTAAATGTTCCATCATTGGAGACTCGCGTCGACGGTGAAGGCGCCTGTTGTGTCACGAGAGGATCCGGCCGCATTCCGATAAACAATCCGGATGCCGGGGAATTCCCTTCCACGTCGGGTTGCCCCTCAACGACGACTTTGCCGGGAAGACTGACGCCGGGACGCGGCACAACCGACAGGTTGTCGATGTCCTGTTCGCGCACCGTGAGCGGCATACTGGCCCACATGACATCCGCGGGCGTCGACTGGGCGGACGGACGTTGCTGAACATACAGAATGTAGGAACCGGGGACGACGCGAGGGATGTCGAACTTGCCGGTTGCCGGATCGACCTGTATACCCGATGGCGGCCATGCCGGATCCACCGGAATAAGACGGCCCTGGGCCACAACGTTGGCGCTGTTCGGCGCCCCCGTACCGGGATTTGCGTTGAATCCCGCCACCACTCCGCGTACGTGAAATGTCCGAACGACATCGGCAATGAGATTGATGCCGCGAATGTCTTCACCGGGGCGAACGTCGATTGGCCGTGCCAGCTGCGGGTTGGACGTCGATGGATAGTAGATCGGAACATGCGCCTCGTCTTGCGCGGCTCCGGTTCCGATTGGACGGCTCAAGACGTCACGAAACACGGTTCGAACTCCCTGGAGCGATGCGCCGCCGTCCATGCCGTCGCTGTTCATAATCAGCGCCGCCTGGTTCGTGCTGTCGGGCACGACCGCATTGATGTAGTAGGAACCGGGCGTGAGCCAGAACATGCGGAATTCTCCGCGCTCGTCAGTTTTTGCCGAGAGCACCTGCGTCAGTATCCGCTGGCCTTCCTGATAAGACGACTTCAGCGCGAACACATCCACAATGGCAATCGGCTCACCGGAAGAGTTGGTCACACGTCCGGCAATCGCGCCTGTCGGCACCATCTCGACACGAACATCGGTCAACGGCCGGCCTGCGTCCACGATGAGGGGAAGTCCGGCGCCTTTCATCCGTTTCTGGCCGTACTCCGCGGCGACATAACCCGGACTGGTGGCAACCAGCTGATAACGTCCGGCGGGAACACTGGGAAACGAAAACTTTCCGTCCTCGCGAGTCATGGCGCCAAACATGGCCGTAATGCTGCCTTCCTTCCGCAACTCCACATTGGCGCCCCAGATCACGTTGTCACTTCCCTTCTGCATCACAATGCCGGCTACCGGCGTGGCCGATGCCGTCTGGGCCGGCGCTGCCGGCGCGAGAAACACGAACAGAGCAATCGGGAAAATCCATTTCATAAGCTTTCCTTTAACGGCGGGCCGCCGGAATGACTGTCAGTTCGACGCGTTCCGTTGCAGCGGACCCGATGTGGATCGAACGCCCACGCGACTCGTCTACCCGAAGGGATTCGGGAATTGTCCAGATATTGTCCGGAATGTCCTCCCAGGCAAGAACCTTGTAGCCGCCCGGCGGTACGGTCTTGATGGTGAAATTTCCTGAAGGATCGGTGGACGTGCTCTTGTAGAGATCCCAGCGCCGGCGCAGCGGAGCATCGGGAACGAGCACTACTTTTACATTCACTGCGGCGTCCTGACGTTCATCCACGACATGGCCTGTCAGTGTGGATGCGTCGGTCCCCACCACGGCTTCAATTCGACCCAGCTGCTGAACATCGACGTGAAGCGTCTCCAGCAACAGATCCCTCGTGCCCAGCCGCACGGATTTCGCATAACCGTTGGCGGGAAGTCCGGTGATTTGCACGGTGTAATCCCCTCCAGCTACCGTGGCCAGGGTGAACTCACCGTTCGGAGAAAACTTCGGATTGGAATTCAGCTGAGGAAACCCCAGAATGTTCGGTTCATGCGCAATTTCAAAGCGAAGCTTTGCCACATCGGGATCGCTTTCAGCCTTGTTCTCAATCGACAACTTTCCGGAAACAGGATATCCCGTGGAAGTGCTCACCGAGACGCCTTCAAGGTCCTTCTCACCAACTTCAATCACGGAAAATCCAAACTGCGGTTGCGGCGGCGGAGTGGTTCGGATGTTGGGATCCGCAGGCACCAGTGCGGTCAGATAGTACTTTCCGGGAACAGCACCCGCGAGATCGAATACTCCTGCAGCGTCGGCCATTCCGGTCGGCACCGGCATGTCCGAGGCATAACGCTGCGGCACCGCAAGAATGCGGGCTCCAACAGGAATGGACGCGCCGCCACTGACCGCAATCTTGCCTCGGATGTGCCGGGACAGAATCTTGCCCTGATACACCGATATGTCGATGCCCGCAACCGCAGCACCGGGCCGAACTTCGATGGGTGCAGACAGATCGGGATTCGTCCCGCCTCCGTAGTAAACGAGTTGATATGTTTCCTCGACCACTTCCCCCGTTGGAAGCGTGCGTCTGGTCACGACTGGGGACTCGGCGCGATCCGAAACCAGGATACGTCCGGGGGGGTAGTATCCCAGCGCCGCAGTTCGGCGCGCCAAGTCCTCCAGTCGAGCTGCGACGTAGTACCGGCCGGGAGTGAGGGAAAACAGCCGGAACTCGCCGTGATCGTCGGAATGAACAACGGCCACGATGGTGACAATCCGTTCACCGTTTCGATAAATCGGAGTCATGGCCATTACCGATGCGTGGCCCACCGGCCGGTTATCGCCATCGAGAATGCGGCCGTTGATCGACCCCACCGGAGCCATGTCCATTCGAATGTCCTTTTTCGCTTCTCCGTTGCCGAGCGGAAACAGCACGCCACGCCCCAGCGTTCCATGCTGCCCATATTCAAAAGGAGTGAAGTTGCCGCCGATGCGCGCCGCTACAAGCTTGTAGGTCCCTGCCGCTATATTTCGAAACGCAAATTTGCCATCCGCGCCCGAGACCGCCGTGTACGGTGGTGTGGTCGAAGTGGCACTCTCCTGCTGCAGGGTAAGTTCGAGATCGGCCCCGGCAATCGGCTCGTTCGTCCCCAGTTTCATGACAACGCCTTCCACAGAAGCAGTTCCTGCAGGCCTAGCGGGCACGTTCTGCAGAAGCAATACAACGACGGCAGTCATTCTCAGAACATTCATCGCAACTCTCCGATTCTGAGGATTGATAACGAAAAGGCCGGAAATAAAGTTCCGCTATTTGTTATCACAGAGTACTCTGTATCACCAAGCACAAAAGAATTGCGCCAGAGAATGTTTCAATCAATTCGAATTGAGCAGCTGCAGGGACGGTCCATGAGCGGAGCGAATGCAAGCCCGATAGGGCGCAGCCATCAAGAAATTTCCGCCCACAATTTTGATGGATGCAATCCCCACAGATTGCGGGCGGTCATAGACCACCCCTACAGTGGGGAATCGCATTCATTCAGCGTCATGAACCGCGCCTACAGTTACATATACGTATGGCGGGAAAATTCGTTAACAGGCTGGATAAATTTTGCGGATGGCTTACTTGCGTTTGTAAATAATCTTCTTTGTCCCGCCGTCGCAGCTGCCGACAACTTTATCTTCCGGTTTTACTTCATCGCTTTTTACGATGGTCAATTCATAGCCCTTTACACCGTTGGCTTCAATCTTGGCGGCGATTTCCATCTTCAACTCTTCGCACGCTTTTCCCGCGGCCGCAAACGCAGGAAATGACATCAACGCGCATGCAACCGCGGCGCCCAGTACTCTCTGTCTCATGATCCCTCCGAATGACGGCATCCGCCGCCAAGTGAGAATCGTTATAGCAGGGAGACAGACGAAGCTCAAGAGGCCGCTATGTGGGCGATTCAGGATCGTGCGCGGTCATGGAAAGGTGCGAAGGAATGCAAGCCCGACTGTAAGGGCGGTCAAAGAAGGTGTGAAGAAATAATCAATACTCAATATTCAATTCTCAATTCTCAATTGTGGATGCGCTATCGCGCGGCATCTTTAAGAGATGATTGCGCGAAGCGCCACCGCCGATGAGAATTGAGAATTGAATATTGAGTATTGATTATTTCTTCACACCTTCTTTGACCGCCCCTACACTGGGGATTCAAGCTGAGACACAATAATTGCCGTCACACTGCGCGGAGAAGGCTTTGCGAAAATGGCCATTGTTCGTCCGTCCACTGGACCTCACATTGGAAGCCGGTTCGGGAGGCCAAAGCCATGATATCGTCGCATCGGAACTTGTAGCTGCTTTCGGTCCAGATGGTCTCGCCATCGCGAAGCCGAACGGTAAAATCCTTTCCAATGGACACGCGCTGGTCGCACAACGAGCGCAGATGCATTTCGATGCGATTTCTCGCTATGTTGTAACGTGCTTCATGACGAAAGTTTGAAAGGTCAAACTTTCCATTCAGTTCCCGATTGATTCTGGCCAGAAGATTCAGATTGAAGGCTGCCGTCACTCCGATGGAATCGTTATAGGCCGCAATCACCCGGGGAATTTCCTTCTGAAGATCCGCGCTGACATAGAAGACGTCGCCCGGCAAAAGCAACTGGCGGATATCTCCGAAAAACTCTTCGGCTCGCTCCGGTTCGAAATTTCCGATGGTGCTGCCCAGGAACAAGAGTAAAAGGGGCGTATCGGGTTTCCTCAATTCCACGGCCTGGCGCAAACCATCCAGATACGACTGCGCCAGCGGCACGATCTCCACGGAGTCGATTTGCCGGAGCTCCCGCCAGCAGTTCTCCAGTGCGGATTCGGAGACATCCACAGGGCAGTACGTTACCGGATGCAAAGCGGCAAGAGCGGAAAGGATCCAACGGGTTTTGGTGCCGGAACCGCTGCCCAGTTCGACCACAAGCGACGCATGCGTCATGCGGCTTGCTATTTCGGGCGCGTGCCGATGAAGCAGGCGGGCGTCGGCCCTTGTCAATCCGTATTCCGGAAGAACCGTAATGACGTCGAATAAAGCACTGCCGACATCGTCATAGAGATATTTCGAATAAAGCTCTTTCTGCCCGTATCTGGACAATCCAGCGCGCACGTCTTCGGCGAATTCCACATGGGAAATCGGATGCCCAATGGGCTGGAATCCTGTCCGCCGGATAGCGCCGTTCCTAATTGCATTGGACGCATCGAAAGCTCGCATAGATGTGTGGGTACCTCGGTTGAAACCAGTTTCGAAACGAACGCCGCAGCAACAACGCAGCGGTTCTCGGCGAACCGCCTTTCATGACGTAATGACCACCATCAAAAAAATCCGCGGAATATCCCGGATAGAACGGGAATGGCTCAAAGCCTTCGAATGGCGCAAACAAAGTCGACGTCCACTCCCAGCCGTTGCCGGCCAGACCCGAAATTCCAAATGCGCTGGCGCCCGCAGGATGTGCATCGACGGCAACAGGGTCCCATCGCTCGTAATCAAAATTCCCGAAATTGGACTGAGGCGGGGCATTTCCCCAGGGATAATCCCGCTCGGTCCCGTCCGGGGCTCCGAATGCCGCACGGTGATACTGCGCTTCGGTTGGCAGAACACACCCTTTCCAACGGCAATAGGCGGCCGCCTCGGAATGGCTCACATAGACCGGCCAGCTGGTCTGGAATGGTATGTCGGCAAACATCGTGCGAATCCGCCAATCGCCGTTATGAGGTACCCAGAATTTGGAGTGTCGAATTCCAGAGGATGTGATCCACTGCCATGAAGAATCGGACCAGAACGAACGTTCACTGTAGCCGCCGGCGCGAACGAATTCCAGGTACTCGGCGTTTGTGACTTTGTGAACGCCAATTTCGAATTCCGGGACGTGAATGCAGTGCGCATCGAATTCGTTGTCCCAACCGAATGCGTTTTGCTTTCGCTCCAGTCCCAGAGTCGCAAAGCCTTCTGGAACGGCCGCCATTTTCGCAGCAGGCGAATCTGAATTTGTTTCGAGAACCATTGAACCCGCCGGAACTCGCTTCAGAGAAAAGGGTAGTCCATGCACTAAATACGACAGCGTTTCAGCGTGCATCAGCCGATGTTCGATGGCAACCCAGAAAAGCAGATCATCGGGAGATTCTTCCACACCGCGTTCCAGGCATTGATCGATCGCACGGCGAACCGTTTGATTGTATTGAAGCACTTCGGATTCACGCGGCCAGTCTCCCGGCTTGTCCCCGGGAAGATTTCCATTCGTGGGATCGATGCCGAACGCAAAAAGACTATCGAATTCGGGATTTTGCGATTTCATGCCGAATTCGCGGGAGCAAATTAGATTCCATTCAAACGCCTCGACGTGACCCAGATAAAAAATCAAGCGGTGCCGTTCAGCAATCGGACGTTCATAGAGAGCTCGTCCATTGAGCAATGCAAAAACTTCATCCGAACGCATGCGCGCGGCACGCATGTGGGAGTGGAGTGTATGGCGGAGAGGCCATTGCATGGTGGTGGCTCGCACGTGTCTTGCCTTCTTGAGTCCAATCACTCTAGCACACGCATGGATCGAATTCGCGCGCTACAATGCGGAGCATGCATTCGTCTCACGACGTCATCTTTGACAGCGTGGAATACTCCATTGCAGGCGGCCGAAAGCTGCTGGACCGAATTTCGTTTGAAATCTCCCATGGTGAATTGCTGGTTCTATTGGGCCGCAGTGGATCCGGCAAGACCACATCATTGAAGATGGTCAATCGGCTACTGGAGCCGACCTCCGGGAACGTCATTGTTTCGGGAACGAACACCAAAGACTGGGATCCCATTCGTCTTCGCCGCCACATCGGCTACGTGATTCAGGAAGTCGGATTGTTCCCTCACTTCACGGTCGAACGAAATGTCGGTCTGGTGCCGGCGCTGGAGTCCTGGCCGCTTGAGAAGACCGCAGCGCGCGTGCGCGAGATGCTGGAACTTGTCGGACTTTCGCCGCAATCCTTTGCGCATCGATATCCTCACGAGTTGTCCGGAGGGCAACGGCAGCGCGTGGGTGTCGCGCGTGCGCTGGCGGCGGATCCTCCGGTTCTCCTTCTGGATGAACCTTTCGGCGCGCTCGACCCCATTACGCGAAGGGAGATTCAAAAGGAATTCAAGAGCCTGCACCTTCGCCTGCAGAAGACGATGATTTTTGTTACCCACGACATTCGCGAAGCCTTTTTACTGGCCACTCGCATCGGCCTCATGCAGGATGGCGGGATTGTGGCTCTGGTAAAACCGGAAGAATTCTTAAAGCTCGACCACCCGGAAGCGCGAGCTTTCGTTGAAAGCCTTCAATGAAGGTTCTCGAATTCATGTGGATGAACCGTTTCGAAATATTCCATCAGAGTCTGGAACACCTTTTCCTGGTCGTGGATTCGATTCTGCTCGCCTGCACGGCCGGCATCCCTCTTGGAATTCTCATGACCCGACGGCCGGCACTGGGCCGGCCTGTCCTCGCCTTCGCCAATGTCGTTCAGACCATTCCGAGCCTGGCACTGTTTGGATTTCTCATTCCGATTCCCTTCATCGGCGGAATTGGAGCACGCACAGCCATCATTGCTTTGTTTTTGTATTCACTGCTTCCGATCGTCCGCAATACGTTTACAGGGATCATGGGTGTCGATCCCGCGGTCCGGGAAGCCGGCCGCGGGATGGGCATGACGGACGGCCAGCTGCTTTGGCAGGTCGAGATCCCGCTTTCTTTGGGAGTCATTTTTGCAGGTGTGCGGGTGGCGACAGTCATTGCTGTCGGCGTAGCCACTATTGCCGCAGCCATCGGAGCCGGCGGACTCGGCATGTTCATTTTTCGCGGTACGTCGATGCTGGACTATCGCGTTATCCTCGCCGGAGCCATTCCTGCTGCGGCCATCGCGCTTACCGCTGACTTTGGACTGAGCATGGTGGAACGGCATTTCACGAAGGAGAGACGAAATTGAAGCGTGCTGCACTCGCGATCGCAACATTCCTGCTGGCAAGCGCCTGCTCTCGCCCGGATCGAATTGTCGTGGGATCGAAGAATTTCACCGAACAGGTAATCCTCGGCGAACTGCTCGCACAGCAAATCGAACGCACCACGAAATTGGCGGTGGAGCGAAAGCTGAATCTCGGTGGCACGCTGATCTGTCATCAGGCCCTTATCGCCGGACAGATCGACGCCTATGTCGAATACACGGGGACGGCACTGGAAGCGATTCTCAAGAAGCCAAAGGAATCGGATGCAAATCACGTTTACGAACTGGTGAAAACCGATTATCAGAATCGATTCCGGACCGAATGGACCGAACCGCTTGGATTCAACAATACGTTTGTCATTGTCGTTCGCGGAAGCGACGCCGAAAAACTTCACCTCAAAACGATTTCAGACGCCGTCCCCGCGGCGAAGACCTGGACGGCCGGATTCGGTTATGAATTCGTCGAACGCGAAGACGGCTTCCCCGGACTTGCAAAACTTTACGGCTTGCAGTTTGCAATGCCACCACGAGTCATGGATCTTGGACTGACCTACAAGGCGCTGGCCGCCGGACAGGTCGACGTCATTGCCGGCAACTCCACGGATGGGCTGATCGACTCCCTTCATCTTTTTCCGCTGGAAGACGACAAACATTACTTTCCTCCGTATGACGCCGCACCGCTTTTGCGCGATGAAGTGGCAGCAAAGCATCCCGAGGTTCGCAAAGCGTTCGCGGCGCTTGCAGGAAAGATTTCAGAGCAGGAAATGCGGAAGCTAAACTTCGCCGTTGATGGCGATCACCGCGAGATCGCCACGGTGGTTCGAGAGTTTCTCGATTCCAAACATCTATAGGGCGGGGTGGCGCTCCAGAGCTTTACGATCCCAGTGGCCTGCATTCGCGGCTGCCTCATATGTACTCCGGCAGAAGTCGAGAATCGCCGTTTCCGGTGATGGAAGCGAATGGATGTCGTCGTATTTCAGAATAAATTCTCCAAGCTTCGTATCCCAACCTGCAGCGGCAGGCCGGACGGGCTGCGCGGAAAATCCTTCCGGCGCTGGCATGGCGTAGGCATAGAACGCCGCATGGGGAAAACGGCGATCTCCAGGCCAGAATCCGCAGCTGCTGACTTCGTGCGAATAGGCTTCACGCGTCATGGAATCGGCTTCTGCAGCGAGCTGTCCCGGGGCTCCGGTAAATCGAGTCACAGCCAGATCAAAGGATCCCCAGAAAAAGTGAACGGGACTGCATTTCCCAATAAATTGAGCGCGGAATTTTTTGAGGACGCGATCGACATTCAGCAGAATGCGATGAAAGCGTTCCACGGCGCCTCGATCGTAGGACGCATGGTGCTCGTCGACGTCGTGTGGGGTGGGGTCGTCGAATTCCGCCGGTTTGCGATCGATTGTCACTTCGATACCGAGCGTCTTCAGAGACAACATGTACTCCTTATAAAATGACGCAACGGAACATGGTCCCAGACGCATGGTGTGTTGCCGGCCGTCACTGGCCTGAATGACAAGACGATGCGCAACAAAGTCGAAGTCCACGACGAAAGTTCGACCCTGATACGGCATCGGCGATGTCGTTAGTCCGACAGGTGTGACATAGAGCGTGACGTGCCACCAGTGATTCTGGCGCGGTTCGAGGACCATGCGAGTCTTGCCGACGATTTGCGTCCACATGTGAAGCGTGTCACGCGTACTTTCCCATTCGGCATAGGGAAGCGGCGGCCAATCAGCTGAAATCGAGTTCGACTTCGTCGACATAACACCAGCCCCAGTCTTCGCCCGGTTCGAGGGAGCGGACGATCGGATGTTTCACCGCACGAAAATGTTTTGTCGCATGTTTGTTTTTTGAAGAATCGCAACAGCCCACATGCCCGCAGGACATGCATAACCGGAGGTGCACCCAGACATCGCCCATTTTCAGGCATTCCTCACAGCCTCGTGTGTGAGGTCGAACTTCGTGGACCTGATCCAGATGTGTACAGGAAGCCATTAAATATTTGTAACTGAGATTTGCTCCATTACAAGCGAAAATAGGCGAGGTTGACCGAATAAGAGGAGATTTCATGGATCAGGCCGTCGAAACCGTCCTACGTGAATACGAAAAACGGTCCGAAGAAGAAAACAAGCGCACCCGCGACATGATGGACGCCGATTGGGCAAAACATCGGGACGAGTTTCTGCTTTCCGTCGGGCCGGCGACCGGACAGTTGATGAACCTGCTGGCCAAGGAGTTGAAGGCGAAAACCATTCTGGAAATCGGGACGTCGTATGGCTATTCGACGGTGTGGCTCGCGGAGGCGGCTCGTGCCAATGGTGGCAAGCTGATTACGCTGGATGCGATCGCCGAAAAGCAGGCCCACGCACGATCACAATTGCAGAAGGCAGGGTTGTCCGGATTTGTGGATTTCCGTTTGGGCGACGCCAGGGAGTCGATTGCGAAAATTGACGGGCCGCTGGATTTCATTCTGCTCGACGTGTGGAAGGATATGTACATTCCGTGCTTCGATTTGTTCTATCCGAAACTGAGTCCGGGGGCGCTGGTCATTGCGGACAACATGACGTATCCCGAAATGACACAGCCGCACGCGGTGGCGTATCGAAAGCACGTCCGTATCAAGCGGGATCTTCAGTCTGTGCTGATTCCTGTCGGCAGCGGGCTTGAATTGACGCGCTGCATCCGCGGGCTGGAGACAGTTCTGGTTTAGGGAGTCTCCCCCATCCACTTTCGTCCCCGATATGGAGTTTTTCCTCGGACGCTATCCCTGTAAGTTCTTGCAAACAAACGACCGGCTATGGCACCGATCGTGCCCACATTAAATCCGTGTCCCCGTAATACCGTAAGGATTGCCAGTGCCATTAAATCCAGGGAGGAGTTTCACGATGAAATTGCTAAAAATGGGAGTCTTATCATTTGCCGTAGCATCTTTGCTTGCGGCCTGTTCGTCTCCGGCAGCGGACCAGCCCGGAGCGTCTTCTCCGGCAGCCGCTCCGGGGTCAGCGGCTCCTGATAAACCTGAGCCGAAGGTACCGGAAGCCAGAATCCTGGAAGTGCCGGCCGGAACGGTATTGCAGATTTCGCTCGGCGAATCCTTGAACTCCGGGAAAAACAATACCGGAGACCGATTTGAAGGAACGCTTGCCGCGCCAGTCATGATCAAAGAAGAAACGGTACTCAGAAAAGGGACGAAGGTACACGGACGCGTGGTCGATGCGAAGGAGTCTGGGCGCGTCAAAGGGCTGGCCAGCCTCCGTCTGACACTGACCGACTTTGTACAGGATGGAAAGACGGTTTCCATTTCGACGAAGGACTGGTTCGCAGAAGCTCAAAACACCAAGAAGCGCGATGCCGGAATTATCGGCGGAGCGGCAGGAGTTGGAGCTGCAATTGGCGCAATCGCAGGTGGCAAGAAGGGCGCGGCTGAAGGCGCAGCCATTGGCGGCGGCGCAGGAACTGGAACCGTGCTGGCCACGAAAGGGAAGGAAGTGGAACTGGCGCCGGAGGCCAAACTGAAATTCACGCTGGAAAAGAGCGTGGAGGTCACCGCACCGACAGAAGTAGCAAGCAAAGGTTAAATCCGCGGAGAGGGGCCGCGCAGCGGCCGGTGAGGGTACCACGAGTAACGATATTTACTTGTGGTACCCCTCACCGGCCTTCGGCCCCCTCTCCCGTTGGGAGAGGGATTTCTTGATCCCCGTATCCTGCGATTTATTTACACCTCCATAGACCGCGCCTGCACTTTCCATCTAAACTTTCCTGGTTGCTATGAAGTTGATCCAGTGCATTGTACGGCCAGGAAAGCTTGACGACTTGGTTGCGGCGCTCAGCCCCGTCATCTCCGGAATGACAGCTCGCGAGATCCGTACCGCGGGTGGTCCGGAAGGGCCTTGGCACGCCATGTATCGCGGCGTGGAATACGAAACGCTGATGCCGAGGATCCTCATCGACATTGTCACCGACGATTCCTGGGTGGACGACATCGTCCGAATCGTCGCTGAAACCGCCAGAACCGGCGAATCCGGAGACGGATTTATTCGCATCATGCCCGTGGAAGAGAGCTACCACGTCCGCACCGGATTCATGGATGTGTGACGCGCTTCATCCTGCAGACTGGACAAAGTGCGGTAGACTGAGACTCTTCTATGCCGGGTTCTCTTAAACGCACCTCCTGGATGATCGTTCTGCCCATGGCAATAGCCGCGGTAATTATTTTCCCGGCGGTTTTGCTGCGCGCCGCGGATACGGACCTGCCGGTCTATTTTGAAGACTCCGTCCTTATCCTGAAGACACAGACCATTAATCGAGTGCAGTATCTTCCTCTGGCGGATCTGGTGAAGCAACTCAATCTGCCATTTACCAACGATGCGACGCAGGAAGTCTTCACGATTCGCGGAACGAACTCTCAAATTGTCCTGACACGGAACAGCGCAGCAATCTCGGTCAACAATCAGCTGTCGCTTTTGCCGAGCCCGGTGCTTCACGACAACGGCGTGTGGCTTGTTCCACCCGAGTTCCTTCAGCAGGGGTTGACGCGGCTCACCGGAATGGAATTCCGTCGACGGTCCGGAGCCCCGCGAGTTTTTGCCGGAGCGGTGAAACCGATAGACCTGGCAATGAATGCGCAGAATCAGGGAACGCTCACGCGCCTGACGTTGCGCACGGGAGTTCCGGTCACCGTCGATGTTAAGCGCGATGTCGCGCAACATCGCACCACTCTGATCTTCGGATCCAAAGCGATTGACCCTGCGAGAGAGAGTGTCGATTACAAAGACCGTCTCGTCGGATCGATCAGCTTCAACGATTCCGACGGCACGGCGAAAATCACTGTCGAAACAACGGATGAGGTCGGTGACGTCCGGACACTGACCGCAGATGAGAATCGAGTGCACTTCATCGATTTCCTGCGTAAGCCCGAAGTCACGGAAACTCCTGCCCCTCCTGCCGTCCCGGTTGCTGCTGGAAACGCTGCCCCCGCCGATATTCCGGCTCGGCCAGCCACCACGATCCCGGCAAATACCTCGGGAATTCGCGTGGTTGTGATTGATCCCGGCCACGGGGGAATCGATACCGGCACCAGCACCATGAACGCACTGGAAAAAGATCTCACGCTGGCGATGGCAAGAAGGCTGCGCTCCACATTGCAGGTCCGTCTGGGAACGACGGTGATCCTGACTCGCGACTCCGACGCCGCACTCACCAGCGAAGCGCGTTCGTCGGTCGCCAACAACAATCAGGCGAATCTTTTTGTCAGCCTTCATATCGGGAATTCGCCGAACAAGTCGGACTTTTCGTCATCGGTGTATATCATTCAGGATAATTTTGCAGCGAGCCTCGCGCCCGCCGGGCCCGCACAGCGGCTCTTTCAGCCGTGGTACCTTGGCTACCGCAACAATCGGGCGTCGAGCGCGGAAATCGCCGGATTTCTCAGCGAGGAATTGAGCAATGCATTTCCCGGATGGAATTTCCCGGTGCGGACCGGACCGGTCGGCGTGCTTGCCAGCGCGACCATGCCGTCCGTTCTGATTGAGGTCGGCAACGTGAATAATCCGGCCAGCGCCGCGGCGCTGCTCGACAGCACGTTTCAGTCGAAGCTCGCCGCATCCGTGACAGCTGCCATCGAACGATTTGCCGCTGTGCATCCGGTGGCCAAATGACTTCCATACCGCGCCATCTGAAAATCGGGATCATCTTAATTGCGATCGGTGGTGTCATTACGTTCGGCTACTTTTTGGGAATTGTCGGACGCATTCGATCGATCGTGCAGCAGCCGGACTCGGAAGCCAACCCGTTCAAGTCTCCGCCCGCGAAACTGTTTTCCTCCGACGATCCGCCAATGGATGTGAAGATGTTTTTCCCTGCCGCGTCTGGAACCTCCATTCTTGCTTCCGAACAGCGCATGATCTTCAAGTCGCGTGAAATCCCAAACCGCGCCAAGCAGATTCTTCAAATGGTCATCGATGGCCCGAAGGGCAATGGCCTATTGCCCGGCGTCCCGAAAGACACGAAGCTGCAGGAAGTGTTTGAATCCTCGGACGGCACCTTATATGTGGATTTCTCCAGTGCGATATCGGTCAATCATCCCGGCGGGACGGTCAATGAACAGGCGACGATTTATTCCATCGTCGATTCCCTGTTGTTCAATCTGCCAGAGGTGCATCAGGTGAAAATCCTGGTCGGCGGCATGGAACAGGAGACACTTGCCGGACATTGTCTGCTGCTGCTTCCCCTTTCCCTGGACCTTTCCATGACGGATCAACCTCATGAGAATTGACGGCCGCGCGCCAAACCAGCTTCGACCGGTTCAGATCACACCGGGATTCATCCACTCGGCGGAAGGTTCGGTTCTGATCGAAGTCGGCCGCACCCGCGTGATCTGCACAGCGAGCGTCGAAGAGTCCGTTCCGTCTTTCATGAGGAACAGCGGGAAAGGCTGGATCACCTCGGAATACGGAATGATTCCCCGCGCCACCAACACGCGCAACGTCCGGGAATCGACATCCGGAAAGCGTTCGGGCCGAACCATGGAAATCCAGCGCCTGATTGGACGGTCGCTGCGCACGTCCATCGATCTGGATCGGCTCGGAGAACGGACAATCCTGATGGACTGCGACGTGATCGAAGCCGATGGCGGCACCCGCACGGCGTCAATCACCGGAGCCTTCATCGCCCTGAGTCTTGCCGTGCGCGGTCTGCTGAATTCGGGAAAACTAACGGCCAGCCCGCTTCGCAGTCATGTTGCCGCAGTCAGCGTTGGAGTGGTCGGCGGCGTGCCAATGCTCGATCTGAACTATGCCGAAGATTCCAGCGCCGACGTGGATTTCAATCTGGTGATGACCGACGCCGGCGAATTCGTCGAGATACAGGGCACTGCCGAGCGCAATCCATTTGGGGACGGCGCGCTTACCGAACTGATCCGGCTGGGACGGCAAGGCATCCTCGAGTTGATCGAACAACAGCGGCGCATTCTTTCGATCTGATATGGCGCAGCGGCGGTTGATCGTTGCCAGCACAAACGCCGGTAAAGTTCACGAAGTTCAGCTGGCGTTGAGCGGCTTCGCGGGATGGAGTGTCGAACCTCTGCCTGCAAGACTTCTCGAGGTTGAAGAGTCGGGAACATCGTTTCTCGAAAACGCGATCCTCAAGGCAACCCACTATAGCCGATTCGTCGAAAACCTCACTTTGGCCGACGATTCCGGATGAGTGTACGGGCATTGGACGGACGGCCTGGAGTCTACTCCGCCCGGTACGGCCCGACGGCCGAAGCTCGAAATCAGCGGGTGCTGGATGAGCTCCAGGATTTGGAAGGCCCGGATCGTCATGCCGAGTTTCACTGTGTGTTCGCCATCGCGCGGTCGGATTCGCTGATCTGGACGGCGGAAGGGCGTCTGGAGGGAGAAATTACCCTGGCCCCTGCCGGCTCGGGTGGCTTTGGATTCGACCCGATTTTCTATGTCCCCGCTCTGAGGAAAACTCTTGCCCAAATGACAACACTGGAGAAGAATCAGGTCAGCGCACGCGGCAAGGCACTGGAGGAATTGAGACGTTTCCTTGCAGGTTTATGAAACGTTTGGCGAGTCTGTCCGTCAGTGTTGAGGTGCCCGCGGTTTGATAAGGAGAATTTAATGCCAACCTTACCTTCAATGATGATCGGATCGGTAGCCATGGCGCTCGTGCTGCAGGGGCCCGCGAATCTGCAGTTGAATCCGGATGTTAGGGTCCTGGCCCCTCTCGCCGTCGCCAAGGGCACGACGATTCCGGTGCAGCTGCTATCGCGCATTTCCACCAAGACGATTAAGGAAGGTGACAACGTATATGCGTCGACCATCTTCCCGATTACGGTAAACAATCAGATTGTCATTCCGGTGGGCTCGAGCATTCGGGGAAAGATCACTAAGGTGCAGCGTCCCGGCAAGGTCAAAGGAAAGGCTGGCCTGGCGTTGACCTTCCAGTCAATCATCCTGCCCGGCGGGACAACTCTCCCGTTAGCGGCGTCCCTCGCCAGTTCGGACTCTGCAACAACCAGCGAGGAAGGCAAACTCGAAGGGGAGTCTTCTAAAGGAGACGATGTCGGAAAGGTTGCCACCGCTACGGCAGTGCCCGCAATCGTCGGCGGTGTCGCCAATGGGCGCGCAAAAGGCGCAGCGATTGGTGGCGCAGCCGGTGCCGGAGTCGGACTGGCAACGGTGCTGCTGACCCGCGGCAAGGACCTGGTCCTCGATCGTGGCACAACACTCGAAATCGTTCTGGATCGTCCGCTCGAGCCGTAAAGCTAGAAAAGCGCGGTGTACTGAAAGGCCGCAACGACAACGGAAAGCGACAGCATCATTCCCGCCGGCATCATCTTCCCGGTCTTGTTGTATCGCATCGCGAAAATCGTCATAAGCAGGGCATTCGCGCCAACGCCAACATAGCCCGCCGCATTCGATCCCAGCAGCACTGCGATTCCAGAGATAGCCAGAACCAAACCGAAAACCGCACCGATGATTCCGGTGTTGCTGAGAGTCCGCTCTTCCGCGATCCGGAAAACGACTGGAGCGGCGGCAATCGCGATCGCACCGTAAACAATCAGAACGATTCCCATGGACGGGATTATAGTCCCGCCGGTCTCCCCACGCTATTGATGCGAACATTCAAAGATGACACAATCAATCCCTTGATTGTCGGGGCGTGGCGCAGCCTGGCTAGCGCGCCTGCCTTGGGCGCAGGAGGTCGGAGGTTCGAATCCTCTCGCCCCGACTTTCAACCCAAGCCATCCAATTCAATGACATGGCGTATCTCGCATCCACGCCCAATTTTCGCGCTGTGGGCGGCGTCTGTGGGCGATGCCCGCCCTTCTCGATTTCCAATCGGCAAAATTACTGCTGACCAGGGCGACATTTGGGAGTAGATACGCGAGTAGATATCGGAATCTACCGACCAATCGCCTCAACCCACTGATTCCATTTCAAGAATCACACGTGATTTCCGCAGGCTAATAACTAACGCTATCGCTGCTCGCCCCCTATCGGTGGCTCGCTCCCTCCTGAAAGAAATGAAGATGGAAAAGAAAACGAAAGGAAACGAAACGTGGAGAAGCTGGGAACAACCAGACGAGAGAAATTGGAACTTGGATAAGTGAATGGAAACGGAGGGGCGGAATATTGACACTGACGATTGGGAGATCAATGTGACCGCCTTCGGCGGACTGGCTATATCCGCTGCCATGGGGGCCCTACCCCAAGGCAGCGGCCCAACGGTCCACCGCGAGCGCGCCACTGCTGGCAGGCCTTGCTCACCGTTTTCCATTGTAGCGGCCATCCCGACCTGTCAAGGCTCCGCAAGGGAGGCCGTCAAACGGCCCGGCGGGATGCGGAGCCTATGACAGGATCGGGCACCCTGGCCGCTGGACAATCCTTGCGGTGAGCAAGGCAAGCTGCACACCGCCAAAGCATTCAAGCTTGCCGAAAGGGACAAATTTATGTCCGAACAAGAAAAGTCCGGCTCAAGCTTCATGAGACAGCTTGATGACTGGACAGAGATCAACGTCATCACGCCGCTGGCAGAAGCATTCTCCAGCGAGCAATGGGAGGAAGCTCTTCCGGAAGTGAAGGCTTCGATCCGCAAGAAAGTCTATGAAAGCTTTCGAAACGGTCAAGCTTCTGGCGGTGGTCAGGCTCCGGCATCGTTGCCGACTGCGAGGCGCTATCCGGTGCCGATGCGGCCGAGAGTGAGAGCATAAGCTCTCAGAGGGCAGCCCCGGATTGTCGAAGTGTGTCGCAGGCTCACAATGGAGTCGACCTTAAGCGTGAAACAGCTATCAGCAGAGGTAGGATTAAGCCAGTCACGGCTGCGGTATCTGTTTGTCACAAACTGTGGAATCACCATTCGCGAATACAAGAAACTCTCGAAACTGCAGCGACTAATTGATGCGCGAATGCAACTTGTAACCACTACTAGTCCGCTCAAGGTTATCAGGTCCGATGCTGGCTATACTAACGATTCGCACTTTATTCGTGATTTCAAGTTGGTTGACGAACTGTCGCCTGCAAAGCGTCGCAAGGCGGCAAAGACACCCCTACGTTCCTAGATAAGATATAGCAATGACAGGCGCATTTGAACATATTTTGTGTAACATCAACCTATGTTTTCGTTTGACAACCACATATTTTGCGTTTATTGTCCGACCCACAAGCCATTAGTAAATACAGTAACGATCAGCTAAGTCTCGAATCTGCAGTGCTTCTGTAGAAGTAACTAATGATACGAACTGTTTGTCGCGTTACTCTGCTCGTCCCGTTACTGGTGAGCCTCGACGGCATACGCTTCGACCTCAGATGGCTTCGCTTGTTAGCATACGACACAACAAATATCGAAGTGCGATTTATGTAGTCTCCTATGGAGTGTTGACCGATTTGTTGTAATTTTCCGTATTAGAGTAAGCCTATTGAATCTAGTATTTGTGAACCGACACAGTCAGACCTAGAATAGCAACGTTTCTTGTCAGATTGGAGGCTCAATGTTCCTGCGCAACGGCTCCTTCCCCATCTATCTCAAGCTTGGGATTCTGTTTTTGGTGGTTACTGTTTTGACTCTTCCACTGCTTCAACTCATTCCCGAAGCAACGACAACTCGAGCCGGCATGTCCTCCTGGCAGGGCCAGAATTTGGAACCCAGGAGTCCAATTAAGCAGAGATCTGAAGAGTTGAAGGCGAAAAGGGGCGCGAACAAAGAGAAGCGTAGGAAAGATCTGGTGGCGGCACATACGTCAAACGCTCGACCGCAGAGAATGAATGCTCCATATTGGCGAGTCGGGAATGGTTTTCAATCTACCGTGATTATCAACAACACGATGCCTCGCGAAGTCATCGTGTCTCCAAATGTATATACGTCTGTTGGGGAAATACTGCCAGCCAAGACCATTACGGTCCCAAAGTTCAGAACTCCTGACATACCCCTATGGGAATTTGTCCGGTTTGTGATCATGCAGAAAACCCAGCCACGGCGAACCGCATGAGTAGTCCGGTACCAGGAAAGCGGGTTTCGGTTT
>JBGPBY010000056.1:0-20383 GCA_041481485.1 Terriglobia bacterium | reverse complement strand
GGCGCGGTCTATGACCGCGCACAGTCGCTCAATTCGGGATCGCGCGCGGTCATAGACCGCGCCTACAGGGGAATTCAAAAGGGCGCATCACCTTCTATCCGTGCCTGTTTCCTTTTCTGCGGTAATCGTGATACTCGTAGTCACAACAATGAGTAAACATCGCTCAGTCCTACTGGTGGGATCTTTTTTGTGGTTTGCGGCGGCGGCGTCCGCACAGTCGATATTTCCGTCAAACAGGGCGACAAACGTGAATCCCGACACGCATCTGGTGCTGACGTTTCCGAGCGCGCCGGCGATTGGAAAGTCCGGACAGATTCGCGTTTATGACGCATCGGACAACAAGCTCGTCGACACGCTGGATATGAGCATTCCTCCGGGACCAACGGCCGGAGTGACCGGTCCCGCTGCGCCGTATATCCCGACACCGTACGACTACTCCCGCCCTCATCAATCCAACGCGACTGTGACTCCAGGCACTCCGTCGGGCGGGGCAGCGCCCACCTCGCGTGAGTATCAACTCACGATCATCGGCGGATTCACGGATGGATTTCACTTCTATCCGATCATCGTCCACGGGAATGTTGCGACGATCTATCTGCACCACAATCTTCTGCAATACAACAAGACGTATTACGTGCAAATGGATCCCGGCGTCCTGAGCCTTCCAGACGGAAGCTTCAAGGGGATCAGCGGGCCCAGCGGATGGACGTTCACTACTAAGCGCTCTGCGCCTCGTGGCGATTCCACACGTGTTGTGGTTACTGCCAACGGCACCGGAGATTTCAATACAGTTCAAGGCGCGATCGATTTCGTTCCGGACCGCAACCTGCGCCGTGTCACGATCTTCATTCGAAACGGCGAATATGAGGATATCGTCTATTTTCGCAACAAGACGAACATGACGCTGCTTGGAGAGGACCGGGACAAGGTCGTCGTCTTCTACGCAAACAACGAGGTGTTCAATCCGCATCCGTCGAACATCAGCACCAACGAATGGCCGGGCACTTTTCCGTCGCGCCGCGCGGCCTTCATGGGAGATAACTCCACCGATATTCATCTTGTGAACCTCACGATCAAGACAACCGCGCGAGGTCAGGCCGAAGGTCTGTTGCTGATGGGTGACCGGAACATACTGAGCCATGTCACCGTCGTGGGATCCGGTGACGCGCTGCAGGTGAACGGGCCGGTGTACATCACAGACAGTCTTATTGTCGGCGATGGCGACACCATCCTTGGCCGCGGCCCCGCGTTTTTCAATCGATGCGAAATGCAATCGAATGGCGTCTTTATGTGGATTCGAAATACCGCAGCGAATCACGGCAACGTCTTCCTGGACTGCACGTTCAGGAAGCGCGGTACCGGCACTACGGAACTTGCACGAGCGCCGATCAACAATGGCCGCGCGTATCCCAATGCGGAAGCAGTGCTGATCAACGCGAAACTCGAAGGGATCAGCCCGGCGGGCTGGGGTGCGATGGGTGGCGATGTCACGAACATGCATTTCTGGGAATACAACAGCACGAACGCGAGTGACGGCAAGCCGGTCGATGTCAGCCAGCGTAAACCGGAATCGAAGCAGCTGACAAAAGAAAAGGACGCGGAGATCATCGCCAACTACAGCAATCCCGCTTACGTTCTCCGCTGGACTCCCGCGATGGCGCCCCTGATTCTATCCGCGCCGGAAGCGGAGATGACTGGTGACGGACAGTCCATGACGATCCGCGTGAAAGTGGCCACCGTTCCCGAGGCGACATACCAGTGGCGCGATAATGGCATGCCGATTCGCGGCGCGACAGAACCGACATTGACGCGAACGAATGTGAAGCCGGCAGATGCGTCGCGCTATACCGTAACTGTGACGAATGCGTCAGGCTCCGCCACAAGCGCGGCCGCCGTGGTGGTGATTAAATAGAAGCGACCCAGTCCCCAATGTAGGGGCGGTCTATGACCGCCCACAATTTGGCGGATTGCATTCCTCAAAATTGTGGGCGGTCATAGACCGCCCCTACATTGGGGAACCCTCACTTCGACACAGTGATTGTGATCTCCTGCGTTGCCGGTCCTACGTGCAGCAGATGATCGCGCAAATCGACGGAACCGCTCGTCAGGGAGCGAAGGATTCTGCCTTCTCCACGGAGAGCTTGCGCTCTCGTCTACAGGTCGAGCCGTCCGGTGCTGGCTCCAAACTTGTCGATCTGAGCCCCGTAGAGATTCGCGATCGCCAGCAGCAGGTTCGCGGTCGGCTCCTTTTGGGCCACGATGTGGCGATCGCCTTTCAGCTTGCCATTCGCACCACCGAGCAGCAGGGCCGGCGGGTTGCTGCGATCGTGGAGGTTGCCGTTGCTCATGCCGCTGCCGAAGTAGATCAGCGAGTGGTCGAGCAGGTTACCGTCGCCGTCCGGCGTGGCTTTCAGTTTGTCGACGAACTCGGAAAGCTTGACCATCTGATACGTTGCAATCTTTGCGTACTTGGTCATCTTCTCGGCGTCATTTCCGTGGTGCGAAACGCTGTGGTGAGTCTCCGGAATTCCGAGGTGCGGATAGCTGCGATCCGTAGGTTCGTGTCCGAGCATGAACGTGAATACGCGGCTCATGTCGCCCTGAAGCGCCAGGTGCATCAGGTTGTAGGTGACGGTCAGATGATCGTCGAATGCTTCGGGCAGGCCGACCGGCGCATCCGGAATCCCAGTGAGTGTATCCAGCCGCTTCTCCATGCGATTGAGCTGCTGCTCGACGTCTCGGATGTTGCTCAGGTATTCGTCGAAGATCACGCGGTCGGGAGCGCCAAGCTTGCCTTTGAGCTTGCGGGTCTCCACGCTGACCGAGTCGAGCAGGCTCTGTCTTTCCTTGAGCCGGGCCCAGCGTTCATCGGATGCTCCGGCTTCGCCGAACATCCGCTCGAACGTCACGCGCGGATTGATGGCTACCGGCAACGGGCTCGTGTCGCTGCGCCACGCGAGGGTATTGAAGAACGTGCACGGGAAGCCGTCGCAGGCGCCGACGGATGTTCCCATGTCCTCGGTGCCCACCTCAATTGATCGCAGCGGAGTGTCGCCCGCCACGACGTCGGCGATGAATTGGTCGAGCGTTTTCTTCGATTGAATCTTGCCAAACATGTCGCCCGTGCCCTGACGGTCTGCTGCCGGGCCCACGCCGTTCAGGAACGCGGTGCTGGCTCCCACGTGAACGGACTCACCCCATGGCGCCGTCATGTTGCTGATCGTGACAAGGTGCGAACGATGCTTTTCCATCGGCTGCATTACCGGCTTGAACGTGAAGCCGGAGCCGGCGGCTTCGGGATGCCAGGTGTCCGGATAGATTCCGCAGGGGAGATACACCGTCCCAAAGCGAAACGGCGCTGCCGCAGCTTTGGACTGTGCAGACAAAGCAGGCGCCATCGCATCGAGCAGCGGCAGCGCGAGCGTGGCGCCAAACGTACCGCGCAGGAACGTGCGGCGGGACAGGTGTTTCTTCGTGATGATCATGGTGTTTACTCCCCTTCTCGATCGGGTTCCAGTCGCGTCCGCATCTGGAACGGCGCGCTTGCGATAATTTCATTAACAATAGTGCTCAGGCTGTAACCGTTCTGTCCGGACCTCTTCACAATGCGGCGAACAACCGGCATATCGGCCGGTTCGAGCCCACGGCCCAGCCCGTAAACCATCATACGCTCGGTGATGACCGTGGCAAAAGCTTCTGGGCGTGCCACGATGGCCTTCCGCAAATCGATGGGCCCGCTCAGCCGGGCGCCGTCGGCCAGAACGCCATTGGCATCGATCTTTGCACCGTTGTCCATGACCGTACGCCACTGCCCCACAGAGTTGAAATTCTCGAGCGCGAAACCCGGCGGGTCAATCACCCGATGGCAAGATGCACAAGCCGGGTTCTGCCGGTGCAGTTCAAGTTGATCACGGACGGACTTCGACGCCGTTTCCTTCCCTTTATTGCTCTCTTCGAGAGCCGGAACATTCGGAGGTGGCGGAGGAGGAGGCGTGTCGAGAAACGTCGTCAACACGTACACGCCGCGGAATACCGGCGACGTCCGCGTGGCCAGCGCCGTCAACGACAGGACACTGCCATGACCGAACAGACCAAAGCGATTTGGATCCGTCAATTGGACCTTGCGGAAACGCTCTCCGTAAACTCCCGGAATTCCGTAATGTTTCGCAAGCCGCTCGTTGAGGAACGTGTAGTCGGCGGTCAACAGCTCCATCGCACTGCGGTCGTTGCGCAGGATATAACCGAAAAGCATCTCGGTTTCGCGGCGAAAGGCCTTCCGGATGTTGTCATCGAATTCAGGGAACATCAACAGGTCGGGTGACACTTTGGACTCGAGGTTTCGCAGCTGCAGCCACTGGCCAGTGAAGTTCGTGACAAACGCGTCTGCGCGTTTATCTGAAAGCATCCGCTTCACCTGCGCGGCCAGCACGCCGGGCTGGCGAAGCTGGCCGGAGGCAGCGAGGTCGAGCAACTTTTCGTCGGGGATGCTGCTCCACAGGAAGAACGACAGGCGTGACGCCAACTCCACGTCGCTCACCGCGTGTGCGGCGCCCGGCTTTACGCCTGCGGCATCGCCTTCCATTCGATAAATAAAGGATGTGCTCGACAGCACCCGAGTCAGTCCGGCGCGAATGCCCGCATCGAACGTCTCACCGCTCTGGCGAGCCTGCTTATAGAAATCGAAGGGCGCCTGAACGTCGGCCGCGGTAACGGGCCGCCGATACGCTCGGCGAGTTAAGTTTGTAAGGATGCGTGTCGCACACGCTGTTTCTTCTTTAGCGTCGGGCCCACCGGCCGGATCGCTTCGGTACGTCGCCTTCGGCGCCCCGTTCACAGCCGGCCGGTCCCCCCACGCCTCTTTAACCAAGGCTGGCCGGCACACGAAGATCCGGTCCCGGCTGGGCGATGCGCTCACACCGGTCACGTTGTAGGGGCCTTCAATAAGTGCGGTGCGGATCTTTGGCATACCGCCCACCATGTGAATTTCCTGACTGTCGCGCAGCGACGGCTGCCACACATCCTGCCGTTGTGCCGGACGCTCGCGCCAGGTGAAGCCCACATCGTGCGGTCCGGCAGTCACCTTCACACTGGCCGTCAATCGCGCATCGATGACGGGCTTCATTTCGGTAAGTGACTTTGCCTGATCCTCGTGATCTTTGGGACCGCCAATCGTGGTCGAGAACACTTCGTCCCCGTCGATCGTGATGACAAAGGTGTGTGGCGTGTCGTTACCTTCAACGCCAACATATCCCTCTTCAACGCCGCGGAACAAACGGGCAGCCAGTTTGTATTCTCCATCGGCCGGAAAGATGTGACGCACAATGGTCCCGCCTCGCGTTCCAAGCGGCAGCCCCTCGATGTACGCGTTCTGACTGAACTCGCGGCTGATCGAATACTCTGCGGTGCCGGGCAGCGCCTTCGGGTTCCCCACGGCGAGGGTGCTGATGCGCTGCGCCGCCGTAATATACCGGTCGAGCAACATCGGTGAAGTCTTCAGCGATGCCGCGATATTGTCGAAACCGAAGTCGGCATTGTCGCTCGGCAGCAACGAGGAGACGTCCACGTCAAGCGCAAGCAGGTCGCGAATGGCGTTGCCGTACTCCGAACGGTTCAGCCGGTGAACCACGTAACTGCCTGGAGACGGACCGCGTGCGGCCCACGCCCGATCCAGCGAATTTGCAAGCCATGTCGTGAAGCCAACGTAGTCGGTCTCCTGAGGGTGCGGCAAGTTCTGCGGCGGCATGGCGCGAACACTCAGCTTGCGGAGGACGCGCTCCCAGGTTTCCGCGTCGGCGAGAACATTGTCGAGGCTGGCTTTCTCGAGATCCACCGGATGCGACGCCGGCTGTGGCGCCTTTGTGTTGTGACAGCCGACGCAGTATTGATTGAGAAATGCACGATAGGATTTGGCAGTCGCTGCTTGCGCGGGCACTGTAACGGCCGCGGCCGTCTTAGTCGCCGGCGCCTGCGCAATCAGTAACGCGGTGCCGGTACAAATTGCGGCGGCACCGGCAATCCACTTTGTCATTTCGTGTCGTCTTTCTTCTCCGGGACTTTCTTTTCCTGTTCCGGCAATGGCGGTGGCACGGGAGCCGGATCATTGGGTCCCAGATGCATGAGCTCGCGCACGGTGGCGATCACCTCTTCGCGCGAATCGCGCCGCGGGCGCCAGGCGCGCGCGTCCGTGTTGTTCCCCGGCGGTGGCGGCGGTTCCGGTTTTTCGGCCAGCAGCAGGGGCGTGAGGTTTTCCTTGTTGACGGTGTCGAACTTCGCACCGGCAGAGGCAAGTGCGCGGATCATGTCGGTCCTGCGCGCCGTCACAGCCTGATGCAGCAATGTCCCGCCCTCAGTCGTCTTTGCATTGGGATTGGCGCCGGCTTCCAGCAGCACCTTAAGCGCGTCGCCCGGGTCGCGATTCGACGTCTCCCGGAATGGCGGAGCGAGCAATCGTTCAAATCCTGGGCCTGCAGCAAACGGAGCACCACGGCCGCCGACCATCGCCATCATCGCGGGAGTCTTGCCAACGTTGGCGTTCATGGCTCGTCCACCAGCTGCTGCAGCCTCTCCATCCTTATTATTCTTTTTGATCTCCGCCGGGCTCCAATCGACTTTTGCGCCGTGCCTAATCATCATCTTGAGCGCTTCGACATCGGATGCGATCGCCGCGCGGAAGAACGGCGACGAGTTTTGCTCGGCATCGCAGCACAGCGAGGTGTTGTGAATCTGGCCGACAAACGGCTTGTTCGGATCGGCTCCCCGGTCGAGCAACAGCTTGACGAGGTCCAGCGCTGTGAGCTGATTGGGATGGGTGGCGCGCAGTCGCGAGCCGTCATGGGCGCGCATGTCGGTCGTGGCGTCATGCATATCGACCGCGAAGAACAACGCGCCATCATTCGGATCGGCGCCGAGGTCGAGCAATGTCCTGGCCAGGTCGAAACGGTCGTTTTCAATGGCGATCGATGTCGCTGTGATTCCGTCGCCGTTGGTGGCTTTCAAATCGGCGCCACCCTTGACCAGCACACGCACCACATCTTCGTGACCATTGCGCACGGCGAACATGAGTGCAGTAAAGCCGCCCGTGGCGTGGTCTGCATTTTTCCGCGTAGTCAGCTGGGAAATCTCCGCCTTGGCGTTCGGGTCGGCTTCCGCGGCCAGCAATGCATTGACGACGTCGACGTGTCCTTCATCCGCGGCCCACATCAGCGCCGTTTCTTTCTGGTAGTTGTCGGCGACGTTCGGATCGGAGCCGGCCTTAAGCAGCAGCCCGACGGCACTGAGCTTGCCGGTACGTGACGCGGCCATCAATGGAGTTTCGCCTTCCGGATGGATCGACTTCTTGACGTCTGCGCCAGACTTTAACAACTCCGCGATGATATCCGTATCGCCTGTGCGGCTGGCTTCCAGCAGCGGCGTGACGCCGTAGTGGTTGATCGAATGGAGGTACGCGCCAGAAGCAATAAGTGCGCGCACCATCCCAAGGTCGGAATGGTGCACCGCCCAAAGCAGAGCCGTGGACCCATCGCGCGCGGGTTCGTTTACCTTTACATTTTGGGCGAGCAGAGTGCGCACCGCGGCAAAATCATCGTCTCTCGCCGCAGTAACGAGCGCGGGATCATTCGCCGGCCACAGCACTGTGGCGAATACCGTCACGAATAGCAGCATCGAGATCAGCAGCCGAGTCGAATATCCTGGTGCGCCCATGTTTCCCTACCTTTAAGTTCTGCCCTGGTCCCGCGGCAGATGAGACTGGCAAATTGCGATACCCTCCAGATCCTTACGGCAGCACAATTTAGGCCTGATCTTACCTCCTAAGAACGCACACAACAAGCCGATTTTCCAGCCCACTGAAGCTCAAGCGAGAGGTGCGTGGAACCGCTGTGGGCGCGATAACGGCCACGCGGCGCCGGGTTCAACGCTTTGATGCGCCGCTTTCCAGGTCGGCAGGGTCTAGCTTTCTGGCCCCGTGGTGTACGGTCACGATCTGAACATCACCCGACCGAAGTCTGTAGATGAGCCGGTAATTGCTAAGAATAATTTCTCTGAAATTCGGATCGTTCATTTCAGGAACAATTCGGCCTGACTCTGGAAAATCCGCCAAGCGATCGGTTGCATCGAACGCTTTTTGAGCGAACACTGCCGCAATCGTTGGCGCATCACGTGCAATGAAGAGACAAATCGCCTCAAGATCATCGAGAGCCTGCGGCGTCCACTTTACTTCAGCCATTTCGCCATTCGCTGGCGAGCTTCTTCTTGGCTGATCAGGACCCCGGCATCAGCCTGTTTGACTCCTCTTTCGATTTTGTACAGCAAATACAGGCGCTCCAAAGCGTCCTCGACGTTCGCGTCATCGGGTAACTCTTCGATGGCCTTCAACATCTGTTGCTTTGTATCCACAGGCAAACCTCCTTCGCCGCCGACTTTTCAATCTTAACAAATGATCATATGGATTCGCGGCTGTGGTTCGCGTGAGTGCGCATAACGATTCTGGTCTCAGCCACGAGCTGCGCGCTGCCGTAGCTGGAAACCGGGCGGCAACCGCCAGCGCGCCGCTCGTCGGCTGCAGGCCCGTGTTAGGCGTCAACGTCCTCATCCTTTCAAGTCCTCCTCTACCTTCTTCCAGTCAATGTAGCTCTTGACGATGGGCCACTGAGCGAGGCGCGTCCGAAGCGCGTTCGACTCGGCAATAACCCACCCCATCGCAGCAGCGGGACCAGCGATGAACGCAGGATGAAGCCGATAAAACACGGCGAACACGACGAAGATGCAAAGAACCAAGCCAATAATCCAAAACCGGCGAGCGGTCGCGCCTGCTCGCCGGAGTCCATCGTTCTTCTCGAGTGACTGCCAGCGGGTCAACAACTGTTTGGTCTCGATATTCATAAACGGGTATGGGACGCCCAAGCTCCAGTGGACCTGCAGCCCTGTGGCGCAATGGCCGCCATTTCTCTGCAGTCTAAGACCAGGCCAAATTGCCGAGCCGGTCCAATTTCTTCTTTTTCGCGAATATCTTAGAACAAAGATCGTGAAAGGGCTGGGTTTCTTAGGTTGCAGATCTTCACTGTTTAACCCGATAACGGGCTTGCGTGGATCGATCCGTTGGCGCCAAATGGATAAATACTTCGCGACTGGAGGACGTGTTGCGATTTTCACCTTCCCGGAATGTTCTCGGAGGCACTTTCCCGAAATCAGGATCGGCAGCCCAGAACGATTTCCACGCGTTCCGCCTTACGACCCCCAAACGCGGCGCCGGCTTCCCCATGGTTGAAGCCTTTCTATGGTCAATAATTCTTACCCCAGTCCCACGAGTTCTCCCATCCTCTAACTTTTTGTCTGACGATGATCAGCTGCCGCTCTTCACCGACACCACGTTGTCGTCGGAAACGCGGTCGATGAGCTTGTTATACGGGTCGATTCCTGCGCGGGACGGCTGTTGATCGACGACGACCTCGATGGTCGTTTCATGTTGTGTGATCCTCCGCTTCTCGAGGTAGAGGGCCTTTTCGTCCTTGCCCTTGCCGCTGAACACTCCAATGTCGATCAGGTCGTCGATTGGAATCTCGTTCTCATTCCCCTTGTCGTCGGCGCGGAGTTTTGCGGCCGAGACTTTCAGCGTCACTGCAAAGCGATGGTCCGGCGTCTCGCGCCAGGATGCCGACAACGCACGGTTATCGAAGAGCGTCAGAGTTTCGAAAAAATCGGTGATCAGGTATTTGCGATCGTCCGGCATGGCCGCACGCAGCGTATCTATGAAATCGTCCACTGTCGTGTACGGTGGATCCTGAAATCGCACTTTTTCAAGGTAGCTGCGCAACACCGCGTTGAGCCGCTCCTCGCCGATGTAATCCTTGAGTGCGTACATCACCAGACTGCCCTTGTTGTACCAGACGTATCCCTGCCGCGTGACTCTCGCGAGTGTCTGCTCGCCGCGGACTTCGCTTCGTCTGCCGCTGAGATATCCATCGAGGTCGTGCTTGAGGTAAGTGCGCACGCCGGACGACCCGAGAGTGTGCTCGACGACCATGAGCGCCGAATATTCCGCCAGTGTCTCGCCAAGTATATTGGATCCCTGTGCCCACGCTCCGACTAACTGGTGGCCCCACCATTGATGCGCGAGCTCGTGTGCGGTGACATACAGCGGGTAATCGAGGTCGTCCTCTTTCGTCGGATGAAAGATGAATCCGATGCTCTCCGAATATGGAACCGTATTCGAAAAGGACTGTGCGAAAGATTGATAGCGGGGAAACTCCAGGACACGGAACTGGCGAAACTGATATGGACCGAAATTAGAGGTGAAGTATTCCAGGCCCGTCTTCACGGATTGGATCATGCGATCGACGTTGTACGGATGATGCGGGTCGTAGTAGACCTCGATATTCACGCCGTTCCACATCTCACGTTTCATGACGTATCGTGCGGACACGAACGTGTAAAAATTCTGGATCTTCGTGTCGCCCATGTCGTACGAAAAGTAACGCCGGCCGTTTTCCATCCATTCGCGGGTCAGGTACCCGGGAGCAATCGCGATCTGATCTGGCGCGGTGCTAACGGTTGCCTTGAAGGAAACCCAGTCCGCATCCTGCGAGAATAGACTGCGCGCACGGACACCGGCCCGGTCGGGCGGCGGCAAATCCTCGCGTTTCGGCAGCCCCTGCTTTCTGCGGGTGTCTTCACTCTCAAGTTCGGCGTCGCGCTGGTATCCAATTTTGGGAAAGCCTCCCTCCCCGGTGAATGTGCCATTGGCGACAACGTCGGTCCCGGTGTCCTGAAAGCCGTGGTTCTCGTGGCCAACCGTAAACTGAAGGTGCACGGTCTCGCCGGGCGCGAGCGGAGCGTCAAACTGATAGATGTGATACTTCAACTCTTTATCGAACTGGGTCTCCTTGAACGGCCGATCAAATGACACTGCTTTTAAGGTGCGCGCGGTATCGACAATGTGAACGGTGGAAATCGGCTTCACGTCTTTGTTGACGAGCGTGTAGACGCCGGCCGCCGTGAGCGTGGCGTGCTCGGGCACGATGTCGACTGCAACCTCGACCGCGGTGATTTTCGGCTGCGGCAACGTCTCGTATTGTTTGAACTCCTTCTCGTACCGTGCCCACTTCGCTTCGTTGGCCCTGCGCGGCATGAATTCCGTATTGACCACGCGAGCGTCATAATAAAGGTAGCCACCCACGGCCAGAAACACGATCAGGCTCATGCTCGCTACGGTCATCAGCGTGACACGGGCTCGCGACCGGGCCTGGCGCCAACGCACCCGCAAACCGCGATCCGTACCTCGACGGCTGAACAACAGGGCGCCAGCAGCAAATATCACTGCGAGCGCACTCCAATAAAACATGTACCAAACGATCGGCCGCACAAATGGTCCGTAGTGGTTCATGTCCGAATAGGTGTAATCGGGCGTGCTGGCAAAATCGTAGAGATGCGCCGGGATCGTCACATTCCATTTGTCCATCAGCTCGGCCAGGAGACTCGAGCCAAGAAACAAACCAATTACTACAGCGTGGCCGAGAAACTTGTTCGGAAGAATGGTTTGCAGGAAGATGGCGAGCACCCCATACAAGACCAAAGCCGAAAGGTCAATTACGAACAGCTCCTTGAGGTAGAGGTTCACTTCGAATCGAAAGTATCCCTGCGCCGCCTGCTGGATGATTCCGGCTGCCATCATGGCCGTCAGGATTGCGATCTGGACGATCGCAAGCGCCGAGAGCTGGCTCGTAAAATTTAACCAGTTCGGCATGGGCAGGGCGTCATAAACCTGGTCGAACTTCAGCGTGCGTTCCTTCCAGACCAGCTCACCCGCATACATCGCTGTGATCACGATGGCCATGAGTATGCCGATGTTGTCCGTCATCAAATACGTGACGGGATACACCGGAGTGTCCGCGATGCGCGGCGCTCCCCAGCCGATGACGATGCTCAATGATAATGTGAAAAACGCAATCGCGATAAAAGGCAGATCCGTCAGGATCGATCTGGCACGAAGACGCGTCAACGCCACGAACGTCGCGGCGCTGGTCCGCCAGTCGAATCGGAGAGTTGCTGCTGACGGCCGGATCACAGGTGCATCGGGCGTCTGATCTGGCAGTTCTGCCTGGCGTCTCGATCGGCGCCAGATCAACGCTTCCACAGAAAACGGAAAAAACCGGCAGACCCCGATGACGGTGGCCACTCCTACACTGAGCCAGATGACACGGTTCCACAGCAGCGCTCCGGCCAGTGGAATCAAGCGCGTGTTTGTTTCTGCCAGCGTCCAGTACTTCGTCACCTGGTTTGCCGCACCAAAGCCAAAAGGATCGAACAGTGCCACCCAGTAATCGTTCAGGTTGCCGAGCATCCGTTGGACGCCGAGATAGAGGGCGACAAAGACCACTCCTTGCAGATACACGAATACGATTCGGCGAGACAGCGCGCCCACTGCAAAGAACAATGCACCGGTCCAACAGACTGTCGTGACAATGAAGAGCAGATACGGCTGCACGTACACCCACAGGCGAATCGGTTCCATGTGCACCTTGTCGGCCCAAGGCATAACGGTACCGGCAAGCAGTCCAAGGGTGATCCCCGAGAATACGAACAGTGAGACGATCAACGCGCCGGCCAGGCGCCCCAGCAGGTAGTCTTTCCGCCGCATCGGCGTGGTGAAAAACAACTGGTAGGTATCGTCTTCGAAATCGCGGCACACCGCCATTCCGCAGATAGCGGACAATATGATCACGCCGAACGCCATCAGGGTGCCCGAGTAACCTGCGATGGCTGAGGGACTGTTCAGTACTGCATTTTCCCGCCCCTCAGGCAGACTGATGAGCAGGCACCCGACGACCAACCAGCTTGCAAAATAGACATAAGTCGAGATCCGTCTGGAGTGGTACCTCAGCTCGAATCGGATGATGGGCCAGAGAAGAGATTGCGACATGACTAGTGGGGCGTGCGGTTCAATTTCATGAAATACACGTCTTCAAGCGTGGCTTCCGTCGGCGCGAAAGACGCGTCCGGCGCGATATCGCTGTAGACACGAATCTGAGTCTTTCCGGATACAAGGTTACTGGACACGACTTGCCACCGTTGCTGGCTCGCCGCGAGTTCGCCCGCATCAATCGACTTCTTCCACATCCTTCCGGCGAGTTCGTCAATTGCCTCCTGAGGGCTGCTCTCAAGCAGCACTTCTCCTTTGTCGATAATTGCCATTCGGGTGCACAACTCCCGCACATCATCGATGATATGCGTCGATAGGATGACGACCACGTTCTGGCCGATGGTGCTGAGCAGGTTCAGGAACCGATTGCGTTCGGAAGGATCGAGGCCGGCCGTCGGCTCATCGACAATAATCAGCTTCGGAGCGCCGATTAGCGCGGCCGCAATTCCGAAGCGCTGCTTCATGCCGCCTGAAAACGTACCCAGCTTCTTTTTCCGCACGTCATAGAGGTTTGTTTGGTGCAGCAGCGATGCTACGAGATCCTTGCGTTGACTGCGGTCACCAACACCTTTGAGGACGGCGATGTGCGTGAGCATGTCGATGGCGCTCAGCTTGGGGTATAGGCCGAACTCCTGCGGCAAGTAGCCGAGCAGCCGGCGTACCGAGTCCTTTTCCTTAAGCACGTCCAAATCATCAAGCCGGACGGATCCCGCGTCAGCCTCCTGAAGAGTTGCAAGCGTACGCATCAGCGTGGACTTGCCGGCGCCGTTCGGCCCCACCAGGCCGTACATCCCCGTTGAGATCGTCAGAGAAACGCCGTTGAGCGCAGTGACGCCATTGGGATAAGTCTTCGACAAATTCGAAATGATCAATTGCATTGCCGCGAACCTTCTATTTGCCCAACTGTAGGCGCGGTCTATGACCGCGCACAATCTCTCGTTTATGAATTCCCAATCCGAAGTATCCCAGACTGAAAAACTGTGCGCGGTCATAGACCGCGCCTACAGTGGGCCGCTGTCCCAGATTTCAAAACGAATCATTACTCGCGATGCCGTATTGTATTTCAATGCGGACAACATTCCCGTCCGTAAAGCACGTCTTGAACCAAAAACCAAGGCGATGATTCTTCAGCAATAGGCGGAGTACAAGTTGTGCCGTGATCTCACAGGTGTGCCAACAAACCTATGGATAGCCTTGAGAGAAAATTTCGCAGGCCCGGCGATAGGATTGTTCGTCACCAATCGAGTAGCGCGCTTCCTCGAATAGAAACGCATGCATAGGACGCCTCGTGGCAAGCCATGCGATGAAGTGGCCCGGCGCATCGGGATTATGGTTGGAGTCGAGATACTCCGAAATGAAAGGCAGCGTGTCGCGCTTCAAGATGTAAAGCGGCGGACAGGCATACTGTGACCGGGGACGGTCCGGCTTCTCTTCAAACGAAATCACGCGGCCACTCTCGTCCATTTCGATCACTCCGGTCTTGCGCAATCGCTCGATGTCGTCCTCTCGATGCGCCGTGATGCAATCGGTGCCGCGCTCCGCGAAGAAACGAGCGAAACCGGGAAACGACAGCATGAAAATGTTGTCTGCCGCGGCGACGAGAAGATCGTCATCGCCGATGCCCAGACCGATGGCGAGCCGGATGTCCGCAATGGCTCCAAGTCGGTGTTCGTTGGAAGATGTACCGTCGTTGATGATCCGAACCGATTTGCTACCATCAGTCCATCGTCGAAAACTGTCGAGAAATCGCTGATTCGTCACCAGCGACACCTCCCGGATCGACGGAACACTGCGGATTGCCTCCACCAGGTAATCCAGAACCGGACGCCCGGCCACCGGCAGCAATGCCTTAGGGCGGTTCATCGCGAGAGGCCCCATACGCGTCGCATAACCTGCAGCGAGAATCAGGGCGTTCACTGGAGACTTGCCCCCGGGCCGGGCCGGCAGAAATTCATAAAGAATTTGTCCGCGATGTCCGGATGGGCTTTTGGATATTCCATCCGAATTCGCCGCTCGATTTCTTCGCGCGCATCCGGGTGGGTCAATGCGGCGGCGAACCCGCGAAATCCGGCGCCGGAGAACCGCGCTCCGTAGACACCGGGCATACTGGAAAGCATCCGATACAGCGTGATCAGATGCGGAGCGCCAGACTCGTAGTTACTGATGGAGCTTTCGCCGGAAGCGTTGACCAGATCGCCGAATCGCGTGAGGTCTCCCTCCCGCCACGCATCAACGCCTTTGGGCACGCGCGCATTTTCGTCGAAGAAATGTTGCGCGCGCTTGCGCGGAGCCGCCGGAAGCATGTGAGCGTATGCGTCGAAGATCTCTTTTGAAACTTGCCGCAAAACAGGATGGTCCGGCTTTGGATTCCCCGCATGCTGGAGCAACAACTTTGCCGCTTCCCTGCACTCCGTCACTCGCCGGTTATAGTCCGTCGACGCCAGCGAGCGGGAGAGTCCGGAATACACGAGAGTCACATCGAACCGGGAATTGCCAGCGGGAAATGCGACGGAATCATGCGCGCCCGTTTGACAATCCAGCTGGAGAAGGCGTCCCTCCTCTCCAAGGAGAATGACGGACTGGTCCAGAATTCCGTTGTTCAACCCGATATACCTGTTCTCGATCTCCTGATCCAATGCGACATTTTCCCGGTCCGAAATTCGCAGTCCATTTACAGCCTCGAGTGCGAAAAGATAGGCGATGCCGACTGCAGCGGAAGAACTGATTCCCCCGGCCGGCAAGTCTCCCTCGATCACCCCGTCAATGCCCTGTCGAATTGCATGTGCCGACCGTAACGCGAGAGCCGCACCACGCGCGTAATTTCCCCAATCCCCGGGAGATGCCGGAACAATGCTGTCCAACTCAAAATCGATCAACCCCGGAAAATTGCGGCTGGCCAGTCGCACTCGGCCGGAGGAGCCGGGAGAGTACGCCAGCCGGATCCCACGGTCGATCGTCAGCCCTGTCACCAGGCCCAGTTGATGATCGACGTGGGCTCCCAACGGACAAATCCGGTACGGAACGACCGCATACCGAACATCCGAAGTCCGCGAACCAAAGGCGGATTGATGAGCCTGCAATAGCGCGTGTCGCTGTATTTCAATCTGCTCTCTCATCGTCTGTCAGATTGTAAAGCGAAATGCAGCCTGTGATCCGATGGGAATCGTGAAGATCGGAAGGTAGACGGGCCGGGTTCGTGCAGTCTGTTGCCTTGTTTCTCAGTCCGGCACGTATGCGATCAGCATGCTGCGATAGGCGCCGTACAGGAATTTCGAAGCGTCGCCGAACTCGGCCGCGTATTGTTTGAGTGAGTTCTGTGCCGCAGCGTCTTCGGGGCCAAAACCCTTGTTCATGTCGGCAATCATGGTGACGAACAGCTCTTTATAGATATCGCGCTGACGAACGATGTCCTTGCCTGTGATCGCACGACCATTTGCCGGCACGACGCGCGTGTCGGGATTGACCAGTTCCGCAAGATGTTCGACTGCGCGGACACGGCCGCCCAGCCATGCGCCGTTGAGATAATCCACGATCGGCCATTCTTCTCCGGAAACGACTCCGCCGACGGCCAGCACATTCAATCCGGGAAAGTGGACATACAGATCGCCGTCGGTGTGCGCTGCAGGCAGGTAGCCGTAGTCGATTTTTTGTCCGGCAAACATCAGCGAACCGTCCGTGCGCGTCGTCTTGTTCGGTCGCGCGGCTTCCGGCAGCGGCGGACGGCGGCCATCGAAAGTGACGGAACTGACGGTGTTGCTCAAATACATCTTCGTCTTCTCGTGAGCGATGATCACGCCACCGTCGCGGCCCACGGCTTCGTTCGCGCCAACCTGCTCCGGATGCCAGTGGGTGTTGATCAGCGTGTGGATGCGACTGCTGCCTGTCGCATCCCGAACGGCTTTGAGCAAGGCATCCACATTGGCCCGAAGCCCGCCGTCAATCATAAGAGCGCCGTCTTCACCGCGCATGGCGATCACATTACAACCGGCGCCCTGCAGAAGTTTGAGACCGCCAACAAGATCCACTGTGGAGATGGGCGAGATTCGTGGCGTGGTTTGTGGAGCGCCGGTTGAATAAAACGGCAGCAGCGCGCTGCCAAGTGCGGCGGCTCCGGCACTCAGAAAGCAGCGTCTCGAGATGGGCGAAACCCGATTGCTAATCCTTCGCGTGCGTGTAAAACGGCTCATGGACTCGAGCTTCTCCAATCGGCCAGATATCGGCGTCGACGCCCTGGGGTGGACCCAGTACCGGCCACACAGGTTCTTTACCAGCCTCCACCGTCGCACCGAGTTCGCGCAGCAGCGTCGCGACATCGTTGTATTTCGGAGTCTGCAGCGCCATGAAGGGCATGAAGCCGCGAGACTGCGTGTAGTCGAGCGCCGTGAGACCGTCCTGATCTTTGGCATTCATATCGATGCCATAGGACGCGAGTTCTTTGATGACGTCTTTGAAGCGTTTGCGCGCGGCGTAGTGCAGCGCCGTTCCGCCGCGAGTTTCCTCGCGATGGTTGACCAGGGCAACAACATTGACGGCCTCACCGGCCTGATGGAAGAGGCGGATCAATTCGAGAGCCTGTTTCTCGTTGGCGCGGCCCGAGAGGACCGCCATTGTGGGAGTCTGGCGGTCGGCCATCTGCAGATTGACGTCGGCGCCATGCTCCAACAGCAGTTTGACGACCTCGAGATCCGCATTCGTGGCGGCGCGAATCAATGGCGTGGAGCCTCGTGTCACGGTCTTACCGCTCAAGCCGGCCGGCCGGAAGAAGAGCTGCATGTTGGTGTCGGCGCCGCGGTCGATCAGCATGTGAACAATCGTCATGCCGCCGGTTTCATTCAGTGGGTCGATCGACGCGTGTCCGCCGTCGAGTTTGGTGTGCAGGCCGATTGCCGTATACAGCGGCGCCTCACCATAGATGTCCCACTGATTGACGTCGGCGCCGGCCACGATCAACTGTTTCGCGAGATCCCAGTTCGCATTCGTGATCGCCACCTGCAGCGGCGAGACCCCATCCGGATCGGGCAGGTTGATATCGGCACCCTTGTCGAGCAACACCTTCACGCAGGCGCGACAGTTTTCACGCGCGGCATACAGCAGAGGCGTCAGGCCTCCAGTGTCCAGGTTCTTCGGGCGTCCTTCGGCCGTTACATGACGCTGGTAGTCGCGATTAATCGAGCGGGCATCGACTTTGGCACCCTTGGCAATCAGGAGCTGCATCATCTCCGGATGTCGCCGCGCAGATGCCCACATCAGCGCGGTCTGTCCGCCCCATTTTTCTTTGGCGTCGACGGTTGCGCCGCGATCGATCAGCAGCTGTGCCGCTGCCACGTTGCCTGTTCTCGCCACGGCCATCAGCGCCGTTTGTCCCTCAGGATTGGGCGAATCGGCATTGGCGCCGGCGTCAAGCAGCAGCTTCAGGATCTCCGTGTTTCCAACCTCGGATGCAAGGCTCATTGGAGAGGCGCCGTAGTTGTTGGCCAGAGACACATTCGCGCCGGCCTTCAGCAGACGCTGGACCTCGGCGACGTTTCCATCGTAAACCGCCCACTGCAGTGGTGTGCTGCCATCGGGGTCTCGATGATTCACGTCGTTTTTCACATCGGTGGCGGGTTTTTGCATGGTCACCAGCGCTACGGCGAAGACGATGGTCTGAAGCATCATTTGTTTTAAACCTCGCTCAGGGGACCGGTGCTGTCGGCGAATCCCTTGTAGTCCTCAGCAGGTATGCCGGCGCGGTCCAGCATGGTGACCAGGATGTTCGAATGCGGCGTGTCCTGCTTGTAGTGCAGGTGCTGGTTGCCTTTGATGCCGCCGCCACGGCCGATCAACGCCTGCGGCAAAGGATCGTTGTTGTGGGCGTCGCTGTTGGCCATGTTGCTTCCGAACAGAATGATCGAATGGTCCAGCACCGAGCCCTCGCCATCCTGCATGTCGTTAAGACGCCGTGCAAACCTCGCGAAAATCTCGGTGTGGTAGTTCTGAATCAACCTGAGATTCGCGACGCGCTCCGGATATCCACCCCAGTGGGACGTTGGGTGGAAGGCCTCGTGGACCCCCAGGTTCGGGTAGGTCCGCATGCTGGCTTCCTCGACCATTTTCAGCGAAGCCACATTCGTCCGGTTTGTCTGCCAGGCGAGAGCCAGCATTTCGAACTGAACGCCGAGAAGTTCGCCGAAATCATCCGGCGGACCCAGCGGGGCATTCGGCAGGTCGACCAGCGACTTGGCGCCTTCTTCCAGCTTCTGCACACGAATCTCGATCTCACGGACCGAATCGAGATAATCACTCACGCGGGCGCGGTCCGCAGTGTCGAGCTTGCGGTTCAGGCTGACCGTGGACTCCCTCACATAGTCCAACAGGCTGTCGGTCGATTTCAGAATGGCCTGGCGCGCTTCCTTGGTATCGCCTTGCCCGAACATCGAGTAGAACACTTTGCGCGGATTGCTTTCCATCGGCAGTGCCTGGTCGGGTGTGCGAAAAGAGATCATGCCGCCGGGCTCGCCGCAGAGTTCCATCGACTGCAGCGGTGTGTTCTTGCCCAAGCGCTTCGCCGCAATCTGGTCGACCGTCACGCCGGCGCCGGTCTTGCTGCTGCGCTGGCGTGGGGCGACGCAGTTCAGCCAGGTTTCTTCGATGACGCCGTGCGGGCTGGAGCTTTCCCCGCCTTTGTTGCGGAGACCACTGACCACGGTCACATACTCGCGCAGCGGCTCGAGGGGTTTCAGAATGTAAGGAAACTCGAAGTCACGTCCGACCTGCTTCGGTTGCCACTCGTCCTGAAGGGCGCCGTGCGGAAAGTACACAAAGCCGAGCCGCTGGCTTGGCTTCGCGGCAGTCTGGGCGAACGCCGTACGGGCCGGGATCATGGCGTCCAGCAACGGCAGACCGATCGACGCGCCGACGCCTTTCAGCAGCGTTCGGCGTGACAGATGTTTTCGGGTTAGAAACATGGCTAGGGTCCTCCGATTACTTTACAGATGCCTGGGCCAGAGTCTGCTGGCCTTCTCGTTTGCGGAAAGCGTCGCTTGACACAATGCCGAGAACGATGGATTCGAAACGGTAATTGTCGGTTGCCGCACGGCGCACGATCCCGCGCACGGTGGGCATGTCGCGATAGTCCAGGCTGCGGCCGAGCGAATAGGTGAACAGATTTTCCGAGAATGCCTGAACGAATCGGTCCGGCTGAGCGACCAGCGCCCGCCGTAGATCTTCAGGTCCTCCGATCAACGTACCGTCGGGCAGTTGGCCCGCAGAATTAATCGGAGTCTTCGTGTCGGGGTCGACATTCCGGTACTGTCCCACCGCACTGAAATTTTCGAGTGCGAACCCGAGCGGGTCCATTACGCCGTGACAGGCGAAACACGTCGGATTCGCGCGGTGCTGCTCAAGCCTTTCGCGCAGCGTTTTCGCCGCCTGTCCCGGTCTGTTTTCCTGCAGTGTCGGGACATTGGGAGGCGGCGCCGGCGGCGG
>JBGPBY010000055.1:0-20403 GCA_041481485.1 Terriglobia bacterium | reverse complement strand
CTCTCCCACGGGTTTTGGTTTGGGTGTGGGTTACCGAATGTAACATTATTTACTTGTGGTACCCCACACCGGGCCTTCGGCCACCCTCTCCCGTTGGGATTGGTATTTCTTTATAGTCCGCCCCTACAGTGATGGTTTTTCACCGTATCATCAGCTATGGCCGTCAGAGATTTCGACCGGAAATTCGGCGCGGAATTCCTGGAGTCGCTTCCAGGCTCTCCTGGCGTCTATCAGGTATACGACCAGAAAGACGAGCTGATTTACGTCGGAAAAGCGAAAAACCTGAGGCGGCGCCTTTCGCAGTATCGCAATACTTTGCGGCGAAAGAAGCATCGCCGCATGCGTGGGATCGTGAAGGAAGCCTCTCGCATCGAGATCCAGTGCGCGGAGACCGATATTGACGCATGCCTCACGGAGGCGATGCTGATTCAGAAACATCGGCCCCGCTGGAACATCGTAGGCGCATACTCGTTTCTCTATCCGCTGATTGGGATCCGTGAGTCGAACGGCAACATCGAATTCTGTATGACGACAATTCCAGAGACGGTCCTCGATGAGCGCCCCGGTTTTGAGTTTCACGGAGCGTTTCGTTCCAGGCGAATCACCGGCGATGCGTTCTTCGCGCTAATGCGGCTCCTGAGGTTCGTCGGTCACGTTAATCCCTCGAATAGCCGAAGCCGGATCCCCAAACACAGTTACATTTTCAGCTTCAGAAGACTTCCGTCGAACTCGGTTGCAGTCTGGGCCGCCTTCTACAAGGGGGAGTCCGCGCTCGCGATTGAAGAACTCATCCTCAACCTTACGGAAAACGCGGGAGCCCGGCGCAGGCCGAGCGAGATCCAGGAGCTTCTCGACGAGCTCAAGCGCTTCTGGAGGCATGAAGTACTGACTCTCGCCAAAGTTCGGAAGACGACGGGCTGCACCGAGTGGCCCGTTCCGCAACTTCGCAGAGATTTGGTTTTTCTCTGTCATAGGGCCGGGGTCGCCACATTGTGACGATTCCGATGATCCTGCGCTTAGAGTTTGTCGAGCCCCTCGGTTAATTCGATGGAGACGCCCCAGGGATCCACGATCATGGCCGTCGCAATGCCGTTCATCGCGGGGGTATTTCTCGCATACGGTCGAGCGAGTTTGATGTTTTTCGCTTCCAGGCTCTTGCAGAATGATTCAAGGTTCTTCACTTCAAATCCGACATGATCCACGACCCGCCCTGCAGTGGGGACGTGGGTGATCGACTGATCGCCTTCCCATCGAAAGAAATTCAGGCTATAGCCGACGCCCGGAAGGTCCGCTCCGATGAAGAAGTCGGTTTGACCGGGCCGCAGCGTGGCGTCGAATGCTTTCATGTACCACTGCTGCATCTCGACGTACTGCTTGTTGATGAAGTGTATATGGTGACCCGCGATTGCCGGTGCTTTGGGCTCGGACGCCGTGACCAATTCGATCTTCACCCCATCGGGTCCAAGGAAATAAGCGAATCGGCCGTATACCGTCGAGGTTCCTGTTGCAGGAGTTTGAGCCGCTGGAGCACCCGGAGCGGGCTCGCGGCTGGTTGTTTCCTTGTAGCCGCCCGCTGCAAGTTTCGTCGCCATCGCGGGAACGTCCGGTACGGCGAATCCAATGTGATCGAACGCCGTCCCGCGTGTCGGGCCGGATGGCTTTTGCTCGGTCAGGAAAATCAGCGCGTCGGGAAACTTCACCACGTCGATATCCCCGAACTTCATCGCCTTTCCACCAAGGACGCCCACCCAGAACTTCTTGTGCTCCTCGATGCTCGTTACGTGCAGGTGATAATGGCCGATACGAACCGGCGCTTCGGTATGGCTCAAAAGTTGCGCGAATACCGGCACCGCCACGAAAGCAAGCAGAGCACACACCGCAAGAAGAAGTCGCTTCACGCCGGGATTATGCCAGAACTCGAAGATTTGTTCGATATCGGGGAATTTGGGACAGACTCCGAATTGCCGACCCCCCGGACTCGCCTCGGGTATATCGGTGTGCGTTACAATCCGCTTTCAGTTCCGTCCAATGAGGAGATTGAGAAATGCGGATTGGATTCTATGGCGTTGCACTGTTGTCCCTGCTGTCGACGACCTTATTCGCGCAACCTCAGGCCAGGAAGCCGGCCTGCGACCGTGCGTGCCTTCAAAGCTACATGGATCGGTATCTCAAAGCGATGTTGGACCGGAACGTTGGTGACGACATGTTCGCGCGCAACGTCCGCTTCACCGAGAATGGAATTCAGCTTCCGCTCGGCAATGAGGGGCTTTGGTACGGCATGTCGGGTCTCGGCTCATATCGCTTCTACGTGCCCGACACCGAAACGCAGCAGGTCGCGATGATCGGCAGCGTCAAAGAGAACATGGGGAATCACGGGGTCAATGACGACCAGGGAAACAATGTCGCCGTTGCGATCCGGCTGAAGATCGTGGACGCAAAGATTACTGAAATCGAACAACTCGCGATTCGCCCCGCGGTTCAACTCGGCGGTGGTGGCCGCGGCGGTGGCGCGGCTGGTGCGGGTGCCGGCGGACGTGGCGGGGCACCCGGCGCTGCCGGCACCGCTCCTGCTCCCAGTACGGGCGACCGGGTCGCTGCGATGAAGGAGCCGAACCCCATCTTCTCGCAGGTCATCCCAGAGAACGAGCGAGCCTCACGCGAAGAACTCGTCACTCAGGCAAACTACTACTTCACCGCGCTCGCGCGGCACGATGGCAACGGCTATTACCCATTCACCGAAGGATGCGTTCGCTTCGAGAATGGGACAACAACGACGAATGACTGTCTTGCACAGTTCACCGGCCATTCGTTGGACAACATCGTGGACCGTATCCGCGACCGGCGATTTGTCGCCGTCGACCGCGAGCGCGGTATCGTCTTTGCGTTTGGGTTCTTTGATCACTATCGGATCAACTGGACCTGGCAGCTCGCCGAGCTGTTCAAAATCGAGAAGGGCAAAATTCGCCGGATCGAGGCGGTGTTCCAACAGGCACCTTTCGGAATTCCGTCGGGTTGGAGCACGTATGAACAGTCAATCTCGGAGGAAATCCAGAGCGTCCGCTGAGTTCTCCGAGATGACAAGACTGCTTCTCAGTTGCGCAGTTCTATTTGTGGTGACGTCTGCTTACTCTCAGGCGCCGTCAAACGGGATTGATGTCCCCTTTACGTTTGTTCGGAACCAGATCATCGTTTTGGACGTCACCATAAACGACAAAGGCCCTTTTAAGATGTTGTTGGATACCGGAGCCGACGTACCGTTCATCGATGTTTCACTAGCCAGAGAGTTGGGTCTGAAAATCGGCACGAAAAGTACGCGCATTGTGAGTCCCGGGGACCCCAAAGGAAAAGGCTACGACACGACGCTGCCGTTGGTCCGTATCGGCGCGCCTGAAGCAACAAACGTGAAAGCTTTGGTGGAGGAAGATAGTCCGGAATACAAACCGATTACTGAAGTCCAGGTTCGTGGCACTCTCGGCCATTCCTTCCTGAAACAATGGGTCGTGCAAATAGATTACCCGAATCACGTCGTGCGTTTTCTATCGCAATTACCGCCGGACCGGCCGGGAGACGTGAAGCTGGATTTTCACAACGTGCTTCTTATCGACGATGTTCGTGTCAATGGCACCACGACCTCGGCGAAGATTGATACGGGATTCGATTTTCCCTTTGGTCTATTACCAAAAGCAATCAAGAGCCTCAGTTTAGAGAAGGATCCGAATCCTCTTACGGAACTGACCTCGGTGAGTCTTGGTTCCCTCTCGGTTCAACATGTGCCGGCACTCTATTTGCGGGATTTTACGGAATTCTCCTGGGGCCTTAACATCGGGAATATTTTTCTCCGCGACTACATCCTTACGATTGATTACCCCAGACAAGTCCTGGTATTGCGGCCTGCTGCACTATTGCCGAAGTAGCGGCGGCGCGCCAGTTGTCAGAACCCAAAGCGTATGCCTGCGTTGATGGCTCTCCCTTCCAGAGGTGACCATGCATCCACAGTTTGGCGTCCATCAAAGCTGGGACTGGGCCGGACGAGCGGGTCGTAACGTGTTTGCCGAAAATCGGCGAGATCTTCGGCATTCAGGAAAATCCGGGCGGGTCCGAATTGACGCTCTATCAGAATCCCAAATACCCAATAAGGCTTGCTTTCGCTTCGGTAGGGATTGTCGTCAAGCTGTTGCCGTCCGGTATAGAACGCTTCAATTCCAATGCGAATGCGTTTCTCTTTTTCCCATAGCAGGTCTATGCCCGCCGTATGATCTGGAGTCAGTGGCACGAGCCGCCTTTGCCGGTCTTTCACATCGAATTCTGTGGAATGTACAAACGCATGCGTCAGCACCAGGCTGAAATCGTCTCCGCGGATGCGCGCGAAAAACTCCGAGCCGACCGTTCGAGTCGGTTCCGTTGCATTGACGATCTCCAGGTTGCGAGTCAGTCCCGTGGCGTTGCGAATTCTGGAGCCAAACGCGGTGGCATTGAGTTCGAGCCATGAATGTTTCCATCCCAGATCTGCAGAGGTGCTCCAGGCGCGCTCCGCCTTGATGTTTTGCAATGGCTTCAATCGGCTCAATCCGGTCGCCTCGGTTTCTTCCGTAAATGGCGTGGGCGTGAAGACTCCTGTTCCGGTAGAAAAGCGCGCTGTCAGATCACGAGAGAGACGAATCAGCGCAGAGACACGCGGGTTGAAGAAGTTGCCATACTTATTTTGAAAATCAGCTCGGCCGCTGGCGGACAATGTGAGCCGGGAACTAACCTTGTATTCATCCTGCGCGAACAATGCGGGAGTCAGATACGTGTAATTGAATTGTCCGAATTCCCGAGATCGGTACAGATCGCTCTGCAAAGCTGTTCCGAAAGTCCATGAATGGCCCGATTGGGTTCCATTGACCGATGCTTCACCAAAAAAGGTGTCCTGCCGATCTCGCTCCAGAGTCGAGCCAAATACCCTGCGATGCCTTTGCGTCATTGCAGAGCCACGGAGTGAGAGCAATGCCTTGCCGACAATGAATCGGCCAACAATTCCAGTGTCCACACGGCGAGTGCGAAGCTCCTCAGCGAAAGTGGAAGAGCCTCCCGCACGATCTTCAACCGTAACGCCGGTGGTCAGGAACACAGAGTTACCTTTGCCGTCATCCCAGAACAGTCTCGGTCTCATGATGCCACGCTGATATTCCGGCAGATCAGCCCAATGGTCCCGGTCGATGTCTGAGGACTGTTGAAAATGGGCACCGGTAAGCAATGAATAACTCCAGCGATTCTTTGCAGGTTCGGCGAACCAAAAAACGGCATCGGAGCCTTTGCGCGAAGTCGCATTCAGCAGGACCTGGCGTTCCGGCTTCTTGCCCGGGTGCCGGGATACAAGATTGATGACGCCGCCAAGCGCCGAAGAACCGTACAATGCCGAAGCGACACCTTTGATGACCTCAACCTGACCCAGATCGAGAGGCGGAATCTGCAAAATCCCGATCGAGCCCACCTGTCCGTAAAGAGGAAGACCGTCCGACAGTAACTGCGTATATCGGCCGCGCAATCCCTGCACGCGAATGTTGGCAGCCCCCAAAGCGGGGGACGTCACTTGAACCCGCACCCCGCTTGTTTCATTCAGAAGCATCGCAATGTCGCCAGGAGTCATCACGGCTTTTTCCTCAACCTCCTCGCGGTCGAGAACCTCGACGCGCAGGGGTTCGTCCTCGATCAGGGTGTCTCCTCTCGTTGCCGTGACGACGATCGAATCCTCGATTTCAACGTCGGGTTCCATTTCAACCGCGAGACGTGTGGTTTGACCGATGACAATGTTCGCGGAAACTTCCCTGGCTTTGTACCCAGGACGACGGAAACGAACCTCCGTGGTACCCGGCATTGCCTGCATAATGGCTTCACCGCGATCGTCGGTAGTTGCCGTTCCATTGGCAGCCTCGACCTCAACCTCCGCCATGGGCTTTCCGCCAACGTTTCGAACCGTCACTTGAAGTGTTCCGGTTTGCGATTGTCCGTGCAGGTTACCGGTAAGAGCCAATATGCAAACTGCTAAAAAGGAATGCTTAAAAAGCATTACATGAATTCCAGATTTCGCCCATTCCGGATCTGAACTCCTCGCGGTATTTCGATCTCCAGCACAGGACCATGACCATTATGCGCGAGGATCCTGCGAAATGAGTGCCGATGGCTCTATTTCCTTCCGCGAGTCAGATCCTCTCGACCTGGACTCCGTTTGCGTACTGTGCAAGAGCTCTCAAGTCGCCCGGATCTGATGTAAGAACGGTCCCATTAGGCTCTGCTGAGGCGACAACTATCGCATCGACGGCAGATCCGCGCCGGGCTTTTCTTCGAAGGAGAGCCGCTCGCCGCGTCAGCGATTCGGGGGTTTCTTCCACGATATCGCAAGACTTCAGAAAACGGTTTGTCATTGCGTCGCGGCCCGCATGTCCTTGCAGGCATTCGACGAGAACGATCGAAGGGATGAATGGCGGCCAAAGGTCCTGCTCACGCAGTGTAAGGATCAACGCCGCCGCCTGACGAGACCGTTCAGCAAGTCTGCTGACCCCACCTGAATCCAGCACGAGCATGCTAATCACCCCGCCTTGCGGACGGGGCGCCGAACTATACGGCGCGTCACTGCTTCAGCACGCGCTCGCTGTCCTGGGCTTGGCGGCCCGACTTCCTTAACCAGTTCGTTAAGGTATCGATCAGTTTCCGCGAGCAGATCCTGTCTGCGCAGTTCCGCTTGCACAGCTTTTTGCAGCAGTTCGGAGACGGGAAGCTCACGCGCTTTTACTTGTTCGTACATATCTGCGGGGAGGTAGACTTGCATTCGAGGCATACGCCTATCTATACACCCTGCGCCAGCAAACGCGCAAACTGTTTTCCGATGAAATCGAGTGGGCGAATTTATGGACAGGAACGGTGTTCGGGCCTGATTCGGCTCATTCCAAAAAAAATGAGCAGTAAATTGGTCGGCCCTTAAAATGCCCAATCGACCAGGCGCCAACTTTTGGCGGTGGACACTATTTTTCATGGGTATCCTGCTCTGCAATTCCGCCAAGAAACCTATGCGTTCAGGCCATTGGATCCTACTGTTCGCCGTTTTTGTTGTGTGCTGCTCAGTTGCGCTGGGGTGCGAATTCAGTGCACCAGTTTGGACGCCAGGAAAGTCGAAGGGCTTGCCGCTGTAAAAATTGGACAACTTTGGGGCTACGTTAACCGAGATGGAGTTCTTGTGATTGCCCCGCAGTTTGAAGGGGCCAAAGACTTTTCAAAAGGCATGGCTGTTATCGAAATTAGAAGCTCAGGTTCACCCTATCTTTACGGATTCATCGATCGGTCGGGTACTTCCGTACTTCCCCCCAGGTTCGAATCTGCCAATACTTTCTCTGAAGGCCTGGCTGTTGTTGGGGACGACAAGCGGTATTGGTATATCGATCATGAAGGCCGGAACGCCTTCTCTACGAAATTTCTGCTAGCCGGGAGCTTCTACAAGGGACTTGCACACGTGAAAACTGCCGGTGGCGCTCTTGATTATCGATTTTCCGGATCAGCTTTTTTCATGTGGTGGGACCATTTCAACTCGGGTCGCCAAAATCCCGTGCTGGGCACCGTCGCGATCGGCGTACTTCAGCAAATTCTCTCCCTGCCCAACCGGGCATGCAAGGAAGCGGCTCTGCATGGATTGAATCATCTCGTCCCTGACACGCGCGTCGCGGCAATCATCGATGGTTATCTTGATGAAAACGGGCAGTCGCTTTCCACTGAAGAGATTGCCTGGGCCAGTCTCTGCAGGGATGGAAAGGCAAACTGATCGTTTGTTATTCCAGCGAAAATTAAACAGAGACTGGAAATGCTGGTTTCGCGGCTGAAGGCGCGTCGCAGCTACTTACCCACCATGTGTGGGGCGTCCTTGCTGTTTTCTTCGCAGATGCTCTCGATGAGTTCTGCGTCGCCCCTGAGGTTCCATGTCACCTTGAAGCTCCACGGCTTGGAGTAAGCCTTGGGATCGTCGATGGTCACATCGATGTTGACGATACCCATGTTGGGTCGGGTGTAACGCTCCGTCACGTGCAGTGCTTCAGTTCCCGGAAGGCCTCGCATATCGAGCCAGGCCTTGCCGTTGGATCCGACCGTCTCCACCACAAGTGTGTCGCCTTCCCACCTGCCGACGGAATAGCCCATCCAGGAAGGCTGGAAGTCGTCCGTGTCGATCTTTGGCAGCTTTCGGCCATCGAGGAAAACCTGCCGATAGATCGTGCGGGATTCATAAAGGAACACGATCACATTCGGTGTCTGGATCACCTTCAGCCCGTCGGGAATACTGAGCTTTTCAGGTATTCCGGATGGCAGACAAAAGGCGCCCGGATGATCCTTGCCGTTCGAATCGATGCGTTGCTGGTAGAGTGCGCGGGCCGCCGGCAGAAGAGGAATATCTTCGGGTTTGTTGCCGGCAATATTGATCAGCTTCGAAAAGTCGCGCGGCATGAAGAATCCGGAAAAGTCCGGTTTGCCGTCCGCCGTCTTCGGCGTTGGGGCGGTCAGATTCACCTTGCCGTCGGCGGTGCGAGGCACGTCCTTCCACTTGTAGTTGACCCATTCATCCAGGAACTGCGCATGTGCCGTTCCAGCGAGCAGGAAGAACATTGCGGCTACGGTGGTGGCACGAAACAGTGGCGCGATAAATCTCATCGTTGCTCCTTACATTCTCTGAAATTTAGCGAGGGGCGTTCGGATCACTGGAGCCGGCAAACAGGACTTTGCCAGTCGCCGACAATTTGACCGTGCTCGCATTGACTTGCTTGTTGCCATCCCTCGACAGGGCGCCCTGGACGGTGACGAGGTCGTCTACCTTCAGGGAACTCTTCGTCCAGCCGGACCGCATGAGGTAGTTCGGGCTGTTCAATTCGAAAGCCCAGTTGGCGATTTGGCCAGTCTTTTCATCTTTCACATCCACATAGAAGAAAGCATGCGGATTCATCCATTCCACCTTCGTCACCTTGCCGCTCATCGTGACCTGCTTGGTGCCATCGTATTCCGCAGCAAACGAGTGATGTGCAGCCAGCGGAGCTGCGACGGCCAGTACGATTATGGCAGCCCAAAAAGATTGTCGGAGTTGCATATTCAGGGATACCTCCATTTTCGGTTGTCTACGGCACAGTATGTATTTTTGCGCCAGTCGTCAACAACCCAAACGTCCAAGGGAAATATGGGGAGAGAATTTCTCTGAACGAAGCCGTCGCTCAAGGCCTCTCACCCAACCTTAATTGTCGGGAACTGAATAAAAGGTTCCACTTTTTTCGTGGAGCGCCGCCAGATGCGTCTGAGCGTCCCGCCGCACAGCGGCGAATTTCGAGCGATGGGCTGGCTCGGGGCTCCTGGTCGTTGAGCGCCAGTTCCGCAGAGTCATCTTTTCCTTTTTTCCTTGGGCTGCCAATTTTGTATGATGGCGTCCATGAAAAAGCTCTTCTTGAATGTCGCCGCGTCCCTCCTGCCTTTGCTCGCGCACCATTCGTTCGCAATGTTTGACCATACCGAACGCTCACACTGAAGGGCGCTGTCTCCCGATTCCAGTGGAGGAATCCGCATGGGTAACGGGGAATGGCGCAGTCATGAAGCCGTTCATTGGGAATGCGATGGTATACGCGCGGGTGATGAATCATACGTTACGGTCGGGAATCGCGAGCGAGTCAGCGGCGATTTGTTCAGTCTCTTCTAAAAGCGTGAATTAGAGGGAAACCCCAACCTGCCGCTACGGACTTACTTATCCGGCAACAGATGTACACTATCGAAAGCTAGCTTGGCCGGTGGAACACAATTCGCAGATCGAGGAACACATGACACGGATCTTAGTTTCTCTTGAAGAAGCACGGGCGAAACTTCCTGAATTAATTCACTCGCTGCTGCCCGGCCGGGAGCTTGTCATTACCGAAGGCAACCATGAGGTGGCGCGGGTTATACCCACTCTGCCAATTGCTCCGCAGGAGTTCGGCAGTCTACGCCTCGGTTTGACCAGCAGCGCGATGGAATCGGACAGCGCGCTCGAAGACCTGTCGCAATTTTGGGATGGCCGGCCGCGCGGCGTTTTCGAAGTGTTTCTTCTCGCCCGGGCACGCGCCCGGGCCCTCGTCCGGTTATTGAAGGCGACGAGTCACATCTGAATGTCCTCGCGCACAGCTGCTGGCCGAAAAGCAGTCGGTCTCTTCGGAAATGGTCTTCATCCCATTGAATCAAAATACGCCCGACAGGACTCGAACCTGTGAGCCCCTGCTTAGAAGGCGGTTTCGCCGATTACGACAAGTACTTCGCTTTTCTGATGCTTGGCATCCAATCAGTTCCCGGACAATTGTTGTAGAAAGTTAAAATTTGTCGTTCCTCGTTGCCGAGGACAGCTACAAAATCATCTACAAAACTCGAAAAGAAAATCCTGAGACAAAGGAGTCATCCCCCGTTTCGATGATTTCCTGCGCGCTGAACATCGACGATGTTCAATTGCTCCGCTCAGTTGAGGATTCTTACGAATGATGTCTTCCTTGACTTGATCCGGCGGGAACATTTTTCCGCGCCCGGCTTCCTTTCGGGCTTGTCGAATGATTTTGGCAAACTCCGAACTCAAGGCGAGAGCCGATTCCACCTATTGTTTGCGTGGCGCCGACGGGGTCGGCTGATTGAACTTCGCCGGGTCAATCGCCACATTCGTTTCTGCCGAAGTCAGCAATACGTCGGACCGGCCGTTCGTCCAGGTCGTAATGACGTGAAACGGCAGCTTCACTCCTGCTCCGGCGACATCCCGGTAATCGCTGTAGTCGACCTGTATCGGTACTCGCCCGATGATCGTATCGGCGAAGCGCACCTGCCGCACCAGCAGGCCGGACTGCTTATCGAAGTACAGTTTTATGGAAGATCGTCCTCCGCTGGCGGTCCCCTGCACGACCATCACATCCTTGTCGTCAAGGGTGGTCGAACCTACTGCCGGTTTTGATATGGCCTGCTTGATTCCTGCCGGAAGGGACAGCACTGCGTCCAGCCGGACGCCATCCAGGTCTCCACCGGTATACGTGATCACCGGAAATGGTTTATCCGTGGCCGGCGCAGCCATCCATCCATTATTGCCATCGCAAGCCGTGGTACGGTCTCCAACGTCCGTATGCACGATCATGGTGCGCTGATTTGGAGCCTTAACATAAATTTCCACCGGTGCCTTGGGTTCTGCATACCCTTCGTATGTGCCCTTGAAGACTACACTGGTGACAGCGGCTGCTTTCTGCGCTCCTCCGACTGCCTGAAGATACTTGTCAAAGACCTGATCGGAGGACGGCGCTCCAGACGCTTGCCGAGTAATCTCGACTTCATTGGGATCGAGATCGGGCGGCGCGCCGTACTGCTCCGCCAAGCTCGGCGTGATCCTGGGGGCGCCCTGGAGATTTCGATGGCACGTGTAGCAGGTCACCACGCGCGCTCCCCCGAAATTCATCTGATTGATGTTCTGAACCATCAGAATCATTCGGCGTGCCGTCGCCTTGCGAGGGGTCTCTTGGGCGTAGACGCTCCAATCGCCCTCCACTTTTGGCTCGACATGGCAATCCGTACAGTTGTAGTTCGTGGCTGCGGAAATGAACCCCATCGTATTCATGAATTCATCGACCGGGATTCCCTTCAGCACGGTAACGTTTTTGAAGGCCTGTTCCGACATCAGCTGCTTTGGAGGCGCAGCTTGACCTGCGGCCGGTGCGCTACTTAGCAGCCAGAGAGCGATCGTCGCCAGAAGGAAGTTCATATACGCTCGTTCGTTTACTTCTTGTCCCCACCAGTTCCGCCAATTCCCTCAAGGGGTCGTCCTTGCCAGAAAGTGCGCTCAATCGAATAGACACAATATTCTTCTCGCATGTCTCCGAACGCTGTCCCGTCCGGCCTTTGCCCCCACAGACCCTTTTGAATTTGCTGAGAGGAATTCATCAGCGTCAACACCTTCTTGCCACTCCAAGCCCCCGTGTACGCCTTCGGGTCGGTAAGCGTCATGCTGAATTCCAAATGGTCATGATCCAGGCGCTTGAAACGCTCCTCGATACGCATCTGGTCACTGTGGATTGAGCCGTAGGGATCGATCCAGCTTCGTTCATCGTAACCGGAGGATTCAACGACGAGAGTGTCTCCCTCCCAATGGGCAGTCGCATATCCGTACCACCGCGGCTTTGCTCCAGGTCCCGGCAGCTTGCGCCCGTCGGTCCAAAGGTCGCGCCATACACGGTCGCGTTCGAAGAACATCACGAATTCGTCAGGAAGCTTAACGAATCGGTAGTTGCTGTAGTCCAGGTTGCGGGGGTAACCGGAGGGGTCGCACTGGAATAGCGGATCATTCCAATCTTTTTGGTCCTGGTAGAATCCAAACGCCAGCGGCGTATTTCTCGCGGAGGCTCTGGTCTTACTCCACTTCTCTTTTCCCCATTCGGTCATGAGAGGACGATTGTTGCCGATGATGGGATCGAATCCTCCGGGGTTCTTCCAAATACCGGAGATGTCGTGCGGATCGAAGTCTTGAACCTTTGTCTGCGAAAAGAGCAGCGGCGCCAAAGCCGATGCAACTAGAAAGGCGAACAAGACCGTGCGACGGTACGTCATGTGGAGACTCCCTTCGTTACTTCTCTTGCTCGGACTCGGGCCTCGTACGGTCGTCTTTCGGCATCTTCACTTCGACCGCCGTGTAGCCTGGCTTTACCGGGAGTTTGTCCATGTCGACAGCCTCGGCTCCCGTGCCGCACCTGCCGGTTCCACCGAACCTCCTGCCATCGGCAACGATCACAATTTGAGCGCAAGTGCCGAAAGTCCTGTCGCCCTTGGCCGGAACGAGGCTCACCAGGATTTGGTCCCCAAACTTGAATGTGTTCTTGGTCCATCCATTCGCGAGCGCGTTTCCCGGACTTACCGTTTCGATGCCCCAGGTTTGCTCTTCTCCCTTGTCATTCTTCAATTTGAAATAGACTTGGACATGGGGATTGGCCCATATGTATTGCGTCACTGTCGCCTTCGTTGTGATGCGGACAGTGTTGTCGTACACACCTGCCGTGCCATGGTGCGCAAACAGTGGGATAGCAATCATCAGAAAGCCCACTGTCAGTACAAATGAAAGAGCTGCAAGCTTACGCGTCATGTGACATCTCCTTAGATTCGAACGCTACGGGTGAACCTCTCGCTTATTCTCAGACCACACACAGATGTTCTCGTTGAAATCGTTGAACGCAGAGCGTGTTGGCTTTTCGACCAATTGAAATATCTTCTTGTCGCCTTTCCAAGTCCCGACGTAGGCCATGGGGTCCGTGATGCTCAGGATCATCTCCAGATGGTCGTGATCCACGCGGCGATAGCGTTCTTCCACAGTCATCTGGTCGCTGTGCGGGGAGCCGTATTGGTCAAGCCAGCTAGCGTCATTGAAGTTATTTGAGTTGACGACAAACGTGTCTCCCTCCCAATGGCCAACGGCGTATCCGTACCAATTGGAGTCCGCGTCGGAGCCCGGAAGTTTTCGCCCATCTGTCCAAATATCGCGCCAGGCGCGGTCGCTCTCGAAGAACTGAATCACTTCTTCCTTAGTTTGGGCAAACCTCATTCCCGCCGGCGTGGGGTTCCACATGATCCGTGGGAAACCCGTCGGATCGCACCACCGGATCGGATCATTCCATTCTTTTTCGTTCGGGTAAGCGCCATTGCTTAATGCGTTGGCAACTCCGGTCTTCGTCTTGCGAAGCTTTTCCATATCCCACTGCGTCATCGTCGGCCGATTGTTGCTCGTTGAGTTCAGTGCGCCGCGTGGCAGTCCGCTGTTGGTGATGTCCCAGAATCCGGACAGATCATGCGCGTCAAAAGGCTTGCCGGCCGTCCCGGCCTGGCCTCTTTGCGTTGCTCGCTGAACGTTCTGAGCGAAAGCGACTGCCGACGACGCTAGCGCTACGATGAGGAGAATCCTCACACCCATCAAGCGATTTAGCATTTTTGAACTCCTTCTCGCACGCTGGTTTCTGGAGCACAACCTGCGGATCTCGTGACTAAGAATCGAGGAAGCCACGGTTCCTTACTGCTCTTGCTCCGACGAGGGACAGCTTACGTATCTTGCGATACCTCTTTTGCTGACACTTCAAAAACGCAAGTGCTGTTCACCGGCGTCCCGTCGAAGATACGGCCTAAATTCCGTTGGAGGAAAACGGGCAAAGAAACGGACCGCCAGAGAGCCCCACAGAACATCTGCATGCCGTGGATCATACGCCCCAGTATCCAGGCTACACAACAAATCGCGCGAGCTGAAGAGTGACCGAACGGATGAGCGGTGTTGCCGCCATCTTGCTCAATGCATCTGGGCAAGTGCAATACTGAACTGCTGGTGCGGATCGGGCGGATTTCCCGGCCACGCCGGTAGGAACAGTAGTGCCGCCATAAGCCCAATCAAAAAATCACGGATCATCGCAACATTGCTCGTGTGCGGTTTTCCCGCGATTCGACGGGGCCTTCGTTTACGATGTGCGGCAAACCTTTGATTCTGCGATACCCCCGACAGGACTCGAACCTGTGACCCCCTGCTTAGAAGTCAGCGCCGAACAGCCCATCCTGTTGGTTCTCCGTGGTCCTGGTCGGTCTCATTCCGGCCTGATTCGGCTCATTCGGAATAAATTGAGCAGAAAATTGTTCAGTCATGAATCTGCGGAAAGTCCGCAATTCACAGATAGTCAATAAACGAGATTCGAAGCAGTGCTTCACTCAAATCGCTAGAACAGCGCTGAATCTTTACTTGAAGAACGGCTTGAAGCTTGGAATGACTCGATCCTCGACGTATTGAAGGCAAGCATTAAGAATCTCATCAACAGTGCGATTCGCCCAACTGTCGGTTCCCTGAAAGAAAAGACTGCTGAGGCCGGAAACCTCCAATTTCACTCCATCCGCGATAAGACTTGGCGAGAAATCGAGCGGAATTGTCTGTACATCACCGATATACACTGGCTCATTAAACTTGCTTATCCAAAATGAGCCGTCACGCAGCGGGATCTTGATGGTCAGGTTCTTATGGAAACCAACCGTAAAGTTCGCGGCTCTATGTTTGTCCTTGTTGCAGAGCTTATTGAGAATCCAGAGAGGGTCATCTTTTCGCGTGCTTTCAGGCCTCTGATATGGCTGTAGAGCCCTAATGGTTGTGATCGCATCCAGCGGAACTCCCTTCAGCGTTTCTTTCGCAAGCGATGAGAAATCCGGAGGCTCAGTCATGCAAATCGGGAAGGCGCGACCGCTGCAACTACTTTCCCTGCTCCCTGTCCGAACGAGGGCACACACAAGATTGTCCAAACAGGATCGAAGATTGAAAAGGAAATCGCCAACGATGGCGCTCAATTCCATTGGGGGAATCGAATCTGTGCAATACCCAACAAGCCAATGTTGAGTATTTTCCTGATTAGTTTTTCGGATGTAGGTTGGCCGCGCCAGTTTCAAAAAGCCAGCAGATTCCGCCTCGAAAATTGCGAGATGCTTTTTCGCTCTGGCCAGCTTTGTATCGACGCTTTCCATCCATGGCATTGAAGTCGGTAGGGGCATTCGGCATTCTATCCATTCTGTCCGATTGTCTCGCCATGAAATTCTAAGATGGAAAGATGCAGCGTTATCTTTTCTGTCCCCTGCAGTAGTATAGGCTCAATGTTTCGCTGGATAGCTTGGGCCATTCTGCTTGGACTCGCCTGGAATGTCCCCGCGTGGGCGCAAACATCGGTGTGCGAAATCTTTCAGGATCTCCCCGCGTCGAGCGGGAAACAGGTTTCAATTCACGGCGACCTTTTTCTGGATAGTAAACTGAGCGCACTTGCTGCGGACTCCTGCGGCGACGATCTCCTCATTGGGGCAGATATCCGGTCAACGGTAATCAATTTGCGTCCTTCCCCGAACCTGCCATCCGCAAAAGTGAAAGAATATGAAGATGTCTTTGCGCAAACAGCACGAATACGAAGCCAGGGCCGATTGCCACGGGTCACCGCAACTTTCTCCGGGCGGCTTTCTTTGACTGGTGGCACGTTTCCAGCGGAAATCCTGTTTGATGATTTCCACGACATCAAGGTTGAAGCGCTTTTGCCGGCGAATGAACTCCCAGTGGTCAATATTTGCGACCTTTTCAAAGACCTCAAGGCCTGGAAAGACAAGCGCATTGCAATACAAGCGCAACAGTTCGGAACGGATGAGGGTACTTGGATTTTTGGTGACTGCAAAGATCATTTCGTTACAAAAGGCATGTCATGGCCAACCAGCCTGAGCCTGGGAACGCCTGCCAATTACTTAGGAGAAGCTCTTGAGTCTTCATTTGGAAGAGACGTCGATTCCATTAAAGACGCGTACCGCAAGGCCGCTGAACAAGCACGAGGAAGGCAGAGCGTATCGACGGTTGTCACGCTTGCGGGTAAGGTGCGCGTGCGAGATGAATATTTCTCGGAATGTCGCAACGGCGAATGGGAAGGAATCGGTTTTGGGCATTTGAGTGGTGCGCCAGCGGAACTTATCGTGGAAGCGGTCCGAGAGATCAAGGTCGTCCCCTTGATTCCCAGGACAAAATCAGCGGAAGTGAAGTGTAGGCCGCCAGATTTTGACGAAAAGTGTCGAACACTCACCACTCTAATCGAGGCGGCAGATGCAGGTTGTGTCGACAAAGTTCGCCAGATCCTTGCGGTATTTGGTATCGATGCCCAGGCAGGAAAGCGCTCAGAAGCGCTCGATTTTGCGATTCGGTCCGACCATGTCGAAGTTGTTAAGATGCTTCTCGAACACAAAGCCCCTGTTAACCCAACCGTAGGGGACGAAGATCCGCCACTACATAGTGCCGCATGGTTTCACCATCTGGAAATATTACGCCTGCTAATTAAGGCAGGAGCGAAAGTGGACGCAGAGAATGATCACGGAGAAACATTCCTAGCCTCATTCGGTTACTTCGACACCGATGTAGCGCGGGAACTTCTCGAAGCAGGAGCCAATCCAAACGCCCGAGACAGGAACAACGCGACGCCGCTGATGAGGGCGGCCTCATACGGCTTTGAAGGTATGGTCAGGCTGCTTCTTGACCATGGTGCGAATGTAGATCTCACCGACAAAGACGGGCGGACCGCATTGATGTATGCCGCGAAGGGAAACGATATCGAACGGCAATACTACATTGATGCCATTCCGCTACTTCTTGCCAAGAAGGCTGACTATCGAAAGCGCGACAAATCTGGCCAAACGGCTTTTGATATTGCAGTCAAATCCAAACATTCGTACGCCGTTGATTTACTCAATGACGCAGGACTCAAGCGCGCGCCACGATGATCAATGTGATGCTGGCGACTGCCACACAGAACCGAGATGAGCCTAACATCCTTTTTTGACGACAACTCCGATGTTCGCGAATATTTTCGAGCCGCTTTCCGGAAACCAGATATTCGCGGACTGACTTATCAAAATACGCCCGACAGGACTCGAACCTGTGACCCCCTGCTTAGAAGGCAGGTGCTCTATCCGCCTGAGCTACGGGCGCGCATCCTTTAATGTACGATCATTGTACGGAAATCGTGGAAGTTTTCAGAAGCGGTCGTTGGAACCTTCGCTGCGGCCGGCCAGTTCTGTATTCGGCAGATAGGTTGACGCAGGGACCGCGCGTGTCGTCAGATTCAACGCCGCTCGTGGTGATGCGGAGGGAGCTTTACCCCTCACCCGGCCCGCCATTTTATGGCGGGCCAAGGGTAAGGGTTTAGAAGCCGGCGACTTTTCCGGCCTTCTTGTAACACTGAAACGCGATGTGCCAGCCGATGATGATGATCAGGAGCCAGACGACCCAGTAGTATTCGGACGGAATCCCGAGGTTGCCGCCGAAGAAGTAGGTGGTGTGTTGTCCGATCATGGCCCACAACAGCGGAACCGACATATACGTGTTGTGACGCGAGCGCAAGCCGGCGAGTTTCACAATGGCGGCGTCCGGCGGTTGTCCATTCTTGACGGCAGTGATGATTTTCTTCTGCGATGGCCAGATGCGGAACCAGACATTGAACGCCATCGTCGAACCGAACAATACTCCCGTGTGGATCAGCGTGCCGCGCTGGCTAAATCCGCCATAGTACACGTAGCCCACCACGATCAACGCCAGCAATGCATACGATACGATGACGGCCGCGCGAAGGTTATTCGCCAGAGGGCTTTTCCATAACGCGTCATAAATAAAAACGGCGAGGAATGTGACGGCAATCATCACGATTGCGCCCGTCGACCAGCCCGCAACGGGATCTTCCAGCGTGGCCTTGCTCATGTAATAGACCATGCCGAGCAGCAGAAAGCCGGTGATCCATGTGTATGCCGCTCCCCACCGGAACCAGTACAGGGCGCGTGGCATCAGTTCAGGGACGACAGCTTTTTTGGTGGGCCCATCGAGTTTGGTCTGCAGAGGGCCGTTGACCCAGTTGAAGAAGTAGAGGTGACCGATCCAGATGATTCCTGCAAAGACGTGCATCCACCTGAAAATTGCCTCTAGTCCGCCCATTATGTATTCCTCCTCCGTTGTTGGTCGAAGAGGGAACTTACCATAATCGTTTGCAATGTTGCTAGGGATGGCGAATGAATGCTTTCCATGGCCGCCGCCATTCGTCCAACCACGCTATGAACAAAAGCAGGATCGGTTTCATTATTCTCGCGGCGATCATGAGTTTGATTCTCACCGCCTGCGAGCGGGAAAAAATTTCCGATATCAATGCGGATCCGGGCCGATTTCACGGCAGGGATGTCAACGTCGTGGGCGATGTGACGCAATCCATCGGAGCGCTGGGCAAAGGGGTCTATCAGATTAACGACGGCACTGGAAGTCTCTGGGTTTACTCCGATAAGCTCGGCGTGCCGAGCCGCGGTGCGCACGTGGGTGTGCGTGGCTCCGTAGTTCCCACATTTACATTTCTTGGCGTCAACTATGCCACGGTGCTGCGAGAGTCCGATCGACGCGGACAGAGCGGATCCCACTGATCCCGTTAAACCGCGTCGAAATTCGCTTCCCGCGAATAGGGCTACGGAATAATCCGATACCGGATTGTCACGCTGGCGCGGATCGTCAGTTGTCCCGGAGAAACGGGTGTCGGTGTTGCCGCGCGAACCGCAAACGCAGCAGTCTGGATTTCTCCCGATTGTTCGTATGGCACGATCGACACTCCGCCTTCACTCACCTCCAGCGGAGTGCCCAGTGTCACCGATAACGCATTGGCCATTGCGGACGCTTTCCCCCGGGCTTCCGCGATGGCCTGCGTTAGCGACTTTTCGCGCACTGGACCGTCATTCTTCAGCCCGAACCGCACGCCCTCCAGCTGATTGGCGCCATTGTCCAGGCCCGCGTCCACTACCGGTCCAATCTGCGCAAGATTTTCGAGAGTCACGGAAATCACATTCGAGGCGCTGTAACCGACGATCCGCGGCGGTTCCGTGTAGTTCGAATTGTTCGGCCGCTGTTGGTACACCGGCGTGATTGTCAGGCGCGAGGTTTGAATCTGCTGTGGGGAAACGCCCAGCATGCCGAGTGCCTTGAGAATCGCCTGACCCGTACGGTTCGCACCTTCCTGAGCATCCTTTGCGGATGTGGACTGCTGGAGGACCCCAATTCGAACGGTGGCGACATCCGGCGTCACTTCGACTTCCGCATTGCCCGTGACAATAATCTGATCCGGAGGCAGTGCGGAATTCCCGGTTGCCTGAGCGAACGCAGTCGAGCAAAATGCAGCAATCAAAACCACGAGAGACAGTGTTTTTGTTTTCATATCGGGTTGGACTCCGTTTAAGGAAATTAGAACACACTGGAATTCACACCGTCCCGCGAATTTCGGGTGTCCGCTATAATGGTCGAAGGGGTGATGTATGAATTACACAGGCAGCGATGCTGTCAATTTGTCGCGTGAAACCGAAGTGATTGCGATACCGGCAGGACACACCGTGACCCTGCCGAAGGGCACCGAGGTGATGGTGACCCAGGCTCTTGGCGGCTCCTACACGCTGATGGTCCCGACTTACGGCGGGCTGTTCCGTCTGGTGAACAAGAATGCGGACGCCATCGGCAAGGAAGTCCAGCCGGAAGCGGCAGCCGACACGCGTCAACCCCTGAGCGGCGAGGAACTCACCAAAGAGGTTTGGCAAACGCTGAAGACATGTTATGACCCGGAGATTCCGGTGAACATTGTCGATCTGGGTCTCGTCTACGACATGCAGATCAAACCGCTCGAGAACGAACAAAATCGCATTGAAGTAAAGATGACGCTGACGGCGCAAGGCTGCGGCATGGGCGGGTCGATCGCGGGCGATGCGCAGAATAAGTTGTTGGAAATCCCCGGCGTCAGGGAAGCGGATGTGCAGATTGTGTGGGATCCCGTGTGGACGGCAGAGCGGATATCGCCGGAAGGGAAGACGATG